>CAZOIA010000010.1:0-54052 GCA_964579675.1 uncultured Planctomycetales bacterium
GCAGGAAAGCGTGAGCCTCAGTTCAGATACCCCAATTAAGGGTTACACTACCGCGTTCTCGGGCTCGCGGGGCCGCAAAGATCGGGCCGCGGAGCGGCCACGGCATCGCCGTCCCGGTGGTTCGCAGGTGCCAAAGCCTTCTGGTCTCTGCGCTTTCGCTGCTCGGCCCGCCGCTTGGCAGAGGATGAGAGCACGCCAAGCGGGGCCAGCACCGATTCAACCGCCGCCCTGATGGCTTTTGATGCAAGGCCGCTGTTCCAGACCTGCTTCAGTTCCTGCGTTGCCAAATGCTTGGCCGTCTCGCGCTGGTTGCGTCTCAACCCGAGCTTGAGGGGCAATCGCGTATCCCATAGTGAATCCGGGCTTTCTCTGAACACCAAGTCGCGGCCGTTGTGTATCCACGCCGCCGGTTCGACCGTGCGTCGTCGTGGGTCCGGCACCTTGATCCCACGTGCCTCGACCGAATCGCGGACCGGGTTGCTCTGCCGTAGCGGACAGCCCTTGGGGTTCTCACACGTCCAATCAAAGAACTTCTCCAGCTCATCCAGTTCGGCCTTCAAGGTACGCGCCCGCATCCTACGCCCGCGGGCAACTTTCAGACCCTCGTTGTGTTTTGTCATCCGGGCGAGATTGATGCTTTTCTTGGGCCGTTCCCGCACGTAGTGGTCGATATCCTTTGCGCCGACCTGTTGGACGCTACGATACCATCGGCTCCCCCCTCTCTTGCACGTTGGATCAATCCTTGCGAGTGCCATCAGAGCACGCCTTGCACAGAGCTGCTGTCGTGTATCGCCTGTGTGCGTTTCAAGGTAGAGCGGTATCAAATCCTCGATCCGCAGGGGCAGAAAGACAGGCCAGGAGGCAGGTGAATGGTCCTGGCGGACCTGCTCGTAGGCCGCAAGCTGCTCGCCTACGCGTTGGCGCATATCCTCTGCTTCCCCGTAGTCCTTTGCTTTCGGTCCGAGCGGTATCGAATGGACCGGATTGGCGGCAACAGCTCGCCAGAACCCTTCTTGCACTTTGCGTTTGTTTTTGTATCGAGGCTTCTGGTAGTGCCGGTAGAACCGCACAGGCTGCCCGGACGGCCAGCGGACGTTCTCCCTCTCAAGCCTGCGATTCGCACCGTCAACGATGGTTTTTGCGTCCTCCTCGTCCTTCCCGAGCGACTGTGTCAACGTGGACCGGATCGAGATTCTGTAGGGGCCGCCGTGCGCCGCGCTCGGCTCGATCACCACTGTAAGCCCCGCGCTATTGACCAGCTCCTGAGCAAGCTCGCGAAAACTGGGGTCATCATGCCGTGTAAGGTCCAATTCTTTGCCCAGAACCTCGTCCTGGACCTTCTCCAATACTGAACGCGGATCACCCCCCGTACTGTTCAGGCGGTCACCCCAACCCCTCACGATGCGCTTCAATAGTTCCTCATCTTGCGTTCGTGTGGCGAGGCTGCGCCAACGCCCCCCCGCGTAATCGGTGTGCGGTGGTCCGCTTCTTGGCACATGGCGTACTCTGACCGTGCTGTTGCCCCGCCCAGGTGCGATCCGGTCAATGGCGACCAGCCATTCCCTTCCCGGCGCCAGTTCCTCGCGTGCGATTCGCACTGCTTCTCTCGGATCGTGCCCTTCCCTGGCCAGCTCCACAATCCGCCTGGTAATCTGCTCGGCTAGCGCGTTCTTGTGCTCGCCTATCCCGACCATCATCGGCGCTGGAATCAACAGCAACCGGTGACCGAGCTGCTTCTTGGCCTTTACGGTTGCCGGCCCCCACGGGTACGCGATGCCCTCGCGGGCAAGCTGCTCCTCTGCCCACGCTCGCAACTCCTCGGCGTACTCCGGGTCATCAGTATTCAACTGGACGTGTTTGGTCTTGAAGACGTGCAATTCGGGCTTCGTCGGCGTCGAAGGTGGGCGGGTGATATTCCACACCGGCCCTTCCGCTTTCAGCAGCTCGATCTTGTTCAGAATCCGTTGCTGATCCTGGGATAGCTGCTCCCCATCCGCTGATGATCGGTGAAGAAGTGAATCAGCCATGTGTACCGTCCTCAGACCGGGCCGGCCGGGCCAGCGGCGTCGGGACGGTACCGGCAACGCCCCTGGCCAGATCGTTCACCCGCCCGTCGGCGGGCTACCCGTAATCTGTGACCTGTTCAGTGTACCGTAGCGGCGTCGGCCGGCAAGCGTGTTCCGGTCTCACCGCCGGCGTCGTATGGCCACCGCCAGGCCACGGAGAGCCAGCAGGGTGGGGGCGGATTCGCGGGCCGGTTCACGTTGTCACGGACACGTCGCCGACCCGCCGTTTCGGCTCTTGACCAAAGCCATGTCGATCAGGTCGATGTTGCCGTCGAGGTTCACGTCCAACCTTACATCCGCACCAGCAACAGGCGAGCCGTTCTCGCTCTTGATCTGGGCCATGTCGATCAGGTCGGTCCAGTTATCACCGTTGGTGTCACCTTCGAGGCCCCTGACCATGCAGTCGGTATCGCCGGTCAAGTCTGGGATATTGGGGGCGAGGTCGATCCGGTAGCACGTCTGGACAGGCAGACCACCGGCAAACTCGATCACAAGGGTGGTGCCGTTGTGGATCAGCGACTCGCCCGTCGCCGGGATTGTGCCGCCATGGGTCAGATCCTCGGCCACCACACCAGGGGTATACGTGCCTGAGACGTCAGAGTCGAAATCGACCTCGATCTGCTGGATGCCGTCCCGTCGCGTCTCGCTCACCACCTGAATGCCCGTGGCTGCCGCATCCAGCACGATCGGCAGATCCGCACTCACAGGGCCAACGTGGTATCTCACGCTCCGCCAGGCTATCGCATGGCATGGCGGCGCCGGCGCCGACGGGATCACCCAGAAACCGCCGACTAGGCTATAATCGCCCCCGGTCATGGGCTCGGTCCGGGCGTCTGGTTGACCGATCGTGCTGCCCAACTCGTAATCGCCGCCCGTGCTGAACATCTCACCCCCGCCGTCGATGGTGTGCCAGTCTAGGTCATAGTCGCCGGCGGTATCGTAGTTGCCGGCCGTCTCATAGTTGCCGGACGGGGTCGCGCCGACGCAAACGATCGACAACATGGTCAGTGCTCGAACCGTTGTGTGTGTTATGCGATTCATCGCTCACCTCCGTTTTGCAGTTGGGCCAGTCACTGTTTCTGGATGGTTACATCATGTCCCTTGAGTGTGAATGGCCGGTCAATCACCAACGTGCTGGCGGCAAAGGTATTCACGGAGCCAGCCTTGAATATCAGCGTCGCACGGTCAGGGGCTTCGACGATTGCCTCCTCGATATCCTCGTAGGGGTCATCAGGCGAACCGTCGCCGGGATTATTAGCTCCCACGGACTTCACCGCGTTCAACGGCGCGATCCGGGTCGTCATAACCTGATCAGCGGGAAACACCTGGTCGCAGGTGTACCAGATGCCAGCCCCACCCCAACCCATGTTCATCAGGAACCGTGGATTATTGGGATCCACCGCCTTGTCATAGCCGTAGGCAACCCACGAGTGGCCACCGGCGGGACTGCCCCCGCCCATCTCCACCGGCCGGAACCACTGGATCTCCTCAGTCATCTTGGCTATGTCTCTACCTTGATGGACGGCATCGGCGTCATAATAAAAGTGCTCTTCCAGTTCCTCCGCAACGTGGTTGTCGAATGCCGAAGAGCCCCAGACCCCGTAGTGCACATATATGGATACGCCGACCGCGTAACACAGCGCTGCCACGGCGCGGTCTCCGTCGTCCACTGGATCCGTATGGACATCTCCAATAACGCTCCAATTGATCGGCGCGCTCAAGTTGACATTGGGCACGGTCTGACCCTGTGTCATGCGGCCCCACAACGCAGCAAGGGCGGCGCGATAGCTAGAATCATTGGAAAGCCCCTCGGCGCCCACGTAGACGCTGTTATCCCAGTAGCCTGTCATCCAAAGCGTTCCGCCGGTGGTAGCATCCCACCAAAGGCGACCGCCGCCCCACCCCGCGGGAATGTTGGGGTCGATTACCAGGGGCTCTCCCAGCGGCGGCGTCGTGAATCGGAAGTTATACGGGAACGGCGTAGGAACGGTTCCCGTACCCGCGGCCGGCCACTTCCAGTAATACATGATCTGGGCCATGGCGGTCGCCACACAACAGACCATCGTGCGTTCGTCCTGACCGGGCGTCAGGTTGGGGCAGTCATCATTGTATGGCGAACCCTGGTCCCAACGGCAAGTCAACGGCAGCTCCATTATCACCGGGTCACCCGAAGCCTCGTCGACGCCCGGTCGTGCCGGCGGGCGGCCAGCGATGAGATCCTGCCAGAATGACGCTCGCTGGGTCAGCGCGTCTTGATACCGCTCGACGCTCGGGTCCCTCTGTTCGAGTCCCTTCCGCAGGGCATCCAGTCTCCAGCCTATCTCCCAGAGCACGTAACCGTTGTTCGGATTGTTCGGATCGTAGAGGCCTTCGGGGCTGTAGAGGTAGACAGGCAAGACCAGATCGTCCGCACCGCAGAGGCAATACCCGCCTCCGGCAAGATGGGCTACGTAGCCAACCGTCCGGCCGGCGACCGCGTGGGCTTCCATTTTCTCGATGACGGCGTCCGGGTGCGCGTCGGCGGTCACGTGCCGCACCCATGTTTCCACGCCGGCCCTTACCTCCAGCTCCGTCAGCGGCGTAGCCCGGGCGGAAGCGGGAACGAAGATCAGAAACGCCGCCAGAGTGAATCTCCAGCCCCAGCCTGTTCGTGAGGATATCTCTATCGTATTAGGCATGATTGCATCTCCTTTCCAGGCACACGCCTACTGCAGGGCTACCAGGACGAGCACGAGACCACGCCCCCCGGCCAGGCCGGTCATCGCCTTACCAAGGGTGGCGCCCTGAGCCCTCGCGTGATCCGCGACCTTCATCGCGTGCCCGGGCACATCCGAGGTGGTCAGGAGGTCGCCGGGGACGATCGCGCCTCTGGAGGCGTCCGCCCAGCAGTACGCGCGCCCGGTCAGGGCTACCGGGTGCTCACCGTCTGCGGCCGAAGTCTTCTGGCTCATCAACATGCCCGGCTTCACGCCCCCTGCACCGCTGATGAGCCCCGCCACCGTGCGGTCGTAGCTTTTCGTGCTGACCACCAGTTCGCCGGCATTCTCCGGATCAATGCACACCACCATACCGGGCTTGGCTTGGCCGGTGGGCACGGCGACGTTGAACTGCTCAGACAGGTCACTTCCGCCGGTGATTTCCAGCACCTGGGTGACCGTTCGGCCGCTGGCCCCGTCCAACCGGATCCTCGTGGCGCCCGCGCTGTCGAAAAGCTTCACCTCGCTGTTGGCGGCGGTGAACTGGACCCTCGTCGTCGAGCTGGCATCCTTGAGGTTGACCTGGCTTCCGCTCCCGTAAGCCTGGCCCATGACTTCAACAGTCGTGGCCGCCGCATTGTTGAACGACGTGAGTGTGGCGAAACGGCCGACGCCAGCTACATGCAACTCTGCCCCCGGGGCGGTCGTGCCGATGCCGAGATTGCCGGAAAAGTATCCCCGCCCCTCGAAGTAGCCGCCCCAACCGGCCGGCGAGTCGGTCTTGCCATGGACGCCCGCACCGCCATTGGCGCCGCTGATGCCATAGACCCCGTCGCCGGTTCCCGCCCCCGCACCCTGAACGCCAATGTTATTGGACCCGGATGCCGTCCCGGCAACGGCGGGCCCGGCCCCGGTATTCTTTCCCCAGACCCCGGGGTAATCGTTGCTCGGAGTCTCTCCGACCACGGCCGCGTTGTTCGGCGCCGTCCCGCGGATGGCGTATCCGGCACCGGTGTTCGACACCTCAAAGGCCGGGCCGCTGCTGGAAACACTGTCGCTGTACGGCAGCGTCAAGCCGCCGCCGGTGGGCGCCTGCCAGGTGCCCACGCCGGAAGCGTCGGCGGTCAGGACATAGCCGGCAGTGGGCGAAGCGGTCAACTGAAACCCGCTCATCTTCCCGGTGCCGGCGATATCCAGCTTCGCGCCGGGACTCGTCGTGCCGATGCCGACGTTTCCGCCGGTTTCGTAGACGACCGAATTGCCGATCGTGGTCGTGGCCGTGAACTTGGGGAGGAAGTTGACGGTACCGCTGCCACCGATGCCGCCGCCTCCGCCGGCCGTCGTTTGAAGCGTGCCGTCGGGGAACATGATGCCGTCCCAACTCGGCTGGCCCGTGTTACCGATGTGCAACGCCGCCTGTGGGGCGTTTGTTCCGATCCCTACGCCGCCGCTGGCACGGATCAGGAATTGATTGGGACCGGTGGAGGTAAAGTCTGCGCTAGTAGTGAAATCCGCCCAAACGAAGGTGCCGTAGTCTCCAAGCCCGTTGCCAGCCTGTGCGGGCGTGCGGACTTTGGCTCTGGTCCCGGCCGCGAAGCTATTGAAGGCACCGGCGGTATTGTTGTTTCCTCCCGGCACGGTGGATGCAGAGCCGCTGGCGGTGTTCCCCGAGCCCCCGCCGACGGTGCTCTGAATAGACTGGGCGGCATTGTCCTGCCCGCCGGCCACCGTACAGCTTCCGGCTGCGGTGTTGCGAAGCCCGCCTCCCACAGTGCCCCAGGAGCCGCTCGCGCTGTTGTCCTGCCCGCCCGAAACGGTGGCGGCGCTGCCGCTGGCGGTATTGCCCACGCCGCCGCCAACAGTACCGTAGTAGCCCGCCGACACCTGGTTGATCTGGCCCGCCTGCCCGCCGCCGCCGATCGTCGCCCCGGCGACATCACCGGTTACACTATTCCCGGTGAAGCCGCCGATGACGTTCGGGCTGGTCGTGTTCTGCTGCGTCCACAGGCCCGGCAGGGCCAGAGCATACGGCGCGGGCGTGAGCTCCTGAAGCGGAGCGAGGGGCGTGTAGGCGCCGGTGCTGTCCCCCGGCCGCACGCCGATTCGCAGCCACCGCGCATCGCCCGTGAAGTCGTGGATGCCGCCGACGCCGAAGTCCACGTCTGCGGTGAACAAGCCGTCCGTGACCGGGAGATCGTCCACCGGCCAGGAACTGCCCACCGGGCTGGTGCCCCCGGCGTCCTCGAAGAGGGCGAACTCGAAGTCATACAGCCCATTGGCGGGCTCGCCCCCATCAGTGAGGCGGCCCTGGTAGGTGAACGCGGTGCCCATGGGCGTCTGCCCGCTCACCTTGCCCTGACCTGCGATCAGGACCGCCACAACGGCCAACACTGAAAGTCTTGCAGCTTTCATTTTCTGTCCTCCTTTGCGATATGTGCTGTAGGAATGTGTGAACTTGCCACGCGGATGAGGGGGTGCTCGGTGCGAACCCTTTTCCTCGCTCCGCACGATTGCGCCGCAGTATACCACGTGCGGCGTGCCTTACTCACAGCTCCCAGTCGCCCGGCTGAAAGCGTCTCTTTCGCCCAACAAATCTCTTATGTGTGAAGTGGGGTCCGTCCCGACGTGTGCCTTCCGTGTTCGTCTCGGACCTGCGGGAGCCCATTATCCGGGGCGATTCCGCCGGGGTCAAGAGAAAAGTGCCACTGAATCGCCGGACGCGATCATTTTTTGTGTTCCTCGCCCGGCCCTGCCGAGGTCGCTCCGTGCCCGTTTGCCGCCCCGCCCGCGTTCAGCCAGTCGATGAACGCCAGCCGAACGGCCGGCGACGCCGCTTGCCAGAGACCCTTGAGCCTGTCGAGCAGTTGCCGCGAAGGGCTGTCGCCCCAGCTCCGGGGCCCTATCGTCGTCCGCTTCGCACTGTGCATGTCGGCTCCGGTTCGCGTCGCCGCGCCGGACGCGACCGTTCGACGTTACCCCCAAGGCTCCAGCCCCAGCATCGCGAAGAGCCTGACCGCCTCGGCCGGTTCCTCTGCGGGAAGGTCGGTGAAGAAGATCATCTTCGCCCGCTTCCAGGCTGCCAGGGGGGCCGCGTTGTACCCGGCCCGGCGGATCAGCTCCCGTATTCGTTCCAGCCGGCGGGCGACCGTGGAATCACTCGGCCAGCCCGGCCGGGCATCAGCCGGAAGCGCCCGTCGTCGCTTGCGGCGAGCCCGCTTGGAATCCCGGATATGCTCGGCCAGGGCACGGGCGTGGACGTCTCCGGCCCAGTAGAGCCTGGCAATCAGCCAGTCCTCGGCTCGCCTGAACACAGCCAGCACGATGCCCTCAGGCAACCCCAGCCGTCGGCATTCTCGACGTAGCTCGGCGTGGGCCTGCGTGGGGTCGAACTCTTCGCACATCCGCCGAATGGTGTCGCGCTCTTGCCGGGCGTCTGCCGTCCAGGTCACTGGCCACCCGCCCGCCGCCGGCGCGGTGGCCGCTGCCGGTCGAGCTGGACCAGGCCATCGTGGAGCAGGTGCCGGACGAACGCGCTACGGGTACTCTCGCCCCGGCGTCGGTCCAGCCGGGCCATCAGAGCCGCCGTCACCCGGACCGTCAGCCACCGGTCAGCCCGCCCGTATTCTTCGCGCGGGCGCCCCGGCGTGCCTTTGTCGAGCATCCCGTCAACGGTCATTCAGTAATCCCCGTCGGGGTTGCAGCTTGTGTCCTCGTCGCTGGCCTCTACCTGGCCCGTCCTGGCATCTCCGTGGCCCGAGAGCCCGATTCCCGGCACCGAGAACCCGATTCCCGGAAAGCCCCCGCCGTGGTGGGCAACGTGTCACGTATTGCCCACAAAAAACGCGACGACGCCCGGCGGCCGGCCCTTTCGGGCACCTTACGCCCCCGCCGCCGCTCACTTCTTGCCCGCCGGCCCAGCCGCCCCGGCCATCGCCTGCACCGCCTCGATCATCCCGGCAACGCGAGCCTTGACCGGCTCGGGCAGCGTCGGCCACGCCTCGACTACCCGCCGCAGGTCGGCATCCTCGGCGGTATTTCCGCCCGAACTGCTGGGGTTATTGCTGGGGGTCGGCGGCTCGCCGTTGTAAGTGCTTGTTTTGGCGTCGGTTACAGAATGGGCTTTCAGGTTCTCATCCTGAAGACAGGGGTTCGAGTCCCCTTGGGGGTATAAGGTTCTTGTTAGGGTTATCGCAACCCGCCGCAGTATCGTGAAAAGCCCCGCAAGTCGTGGGGTTTTTCGTTTTGGGGCTCGGCTCTTGCGACGGTTCGCGGGTGTTCGCGTGCGGTTGCTGTGCCGGATTCCGTGCCGCGCAGCCCGCCCCCCCGGCGTCCGCGCCGACGGCCCGCTCGAAGTGCTCATCCGTCACTTGCAGGTAGTGCTTGGCCGCGATGGGCTGGCTGTTGCCGATCCACGCGCACACCACGTGAAGCGGGAAGCTTTCGGCCAGCTCCGTTTCCCGGCTCGCACGCAGGTTGTGAAACAGCTTCGGCCAGGGCTTCAATCCGGCTCGCCGGCCGACAGCTCCTGACTGCAATGCAGCAGCCGGTACGGCACCTGCCGGTGATGGTTCAGAAAGGCGTTCTTGCCGATCCAATCCAGCGTAGGCATTCGATGTGAGTCCCCTGCCTTTTGATCTGCGCTCCAGGAATCACGCCGTTTCCCACTTGCGGACGATCTCGCGCAGTTTTTCGTATTCGCCTTCACCGGTCGCGCCGTCGTCAACGACATAGAGACGACAGAGCCGGACGGCGAAGCCTGCGCACTGGCTCATGATGCTGTGTTCGATGTCCACCAACGAAACGGGTTCGGATTCGTTGCCACAGAACACCTTAATGAGCTCGTCCGCTTCCTCCGGTACCATCTTGCGTGCCTCTTCGGCGGTCATGGCCGGACCGCGTTTCTCGAATCGAAGCGGAAGGGTTTGGCAATACATAAAACGCCAAAGTGGCAAGCGTGTGTCTTGTGCAAGCCCCACCAATCTGTGCCGGCAGTTTACCCTGAACGCCGTGGCCTTGGCGCCGGCGCTTCCCCCTTCCTGCAAATCGCAAACTTCATGAAGAAGCTTCGGCGGCCGTCGATCAAGAAGAGATTGTGCGATAGTCTGAATCTTCTCGTCTTCGTCGCCGGTAGCCTTTTCGATAAGCCCGTCGAGATACGCGTCCGTGAAGGTCCGCAGTTTGGGGGACTTCACCCGTTCCTCGACTGCTGCCCTGTCCGCAGGAAGGTCGTACTGGCTCGGCTTCTCATCGCGGATGCGTCGGATAAGCTGACGTGCTGCCTCTTCAAAAGCATACGTCGTCTTGTGCCAATAAACTGTGCGGTGCATGAAATAGCGAGCGAAGAGGTATTGCTCAGCGGCCAGCAGAGCCTTCTCGTCAACCCCGAGCCGTCCGTTTGGGCTGACACGTAAAGAATTTAAAAGGTAATTCAGGTCGATAGAGCCATATGGTACCCCGGCTGCCCGGGAATCACGGAGCAAGTAGTCGAGGCGGTCCATGTCAAAAGAGCTGTTTATCAGTTTACTCCATTGTGGGTCTGCGGCTTTCGTCCGTCCGAACAGGTCTGCGACTCGCTTCGCTCGTTCTTCCCCGCCTATCGCGTCAACCAGTTCTTGCTGGTTCGACACGATAATCTGTCCAAGCTCGACATGACTGGGATACGGCGTGACGGACTTGTGTGTTTGCTTAGCAGGTCTCGCGGCATCATGGACAAACCCCCCAACAAGTTGGACGTTATCGACGCCCTCCATCAAGTGCGAGTAGGGGTAGTGCCCGATGTCGTGGAGCAGCGCGGCCAGGCGCAAATCAGCAACTCGCTCATCGGTCAACTCGCTGAGGTGAATCTGCTTCGCGGTGTTGAGAATCCGTCGCATGATGCCGAACACGCCCAAGCTATGCGCAAATCGCGTGTGCGTGGCGTTCGGGTAGACAAGGTGCCCCATCCCCAATTGCTTGATGAAGCGTAGACGTTGGAACAACGCGGTATCGACGATACGCCATTCCTGGTTATCAAGCTCGATGTCGTCGTGGATTGAGTCCACGACGATTCTGCGTCGCCCTTCAGGGCGGGAGGAGGGCATTGGTGCGCAGCTCCGAGAGTGCGGTCCCAACTTCGCTCTGTGAGAAGTCTTTACCGTAGCGACGAAGAAGCGGCACGATAGCTTCCGTGTCGGCACGGGGGACTTGGCGACGGTCCACAAGGTAGTGTACCGAAGCGAGCAGCTCAAGCCTTCGAGCTGCGTCATTAGTGTCGGCGGGAATAAGCCGCTTGATGCGCTCCAGCCGACTCGTCACGGTGCTGTCGAGCATCCATCCACTCGACTCGTCTTCCCCGGCTGATACTTCCGCTTCAATGCTGAACACGTCACGTGTCAGCTCGGGGGAGTACGGCCCACGCAAATACCAACGGAAAAAGTGCCCGCAATCGTGCCCGGCGGCTTTCGCGAGATACATCGCCTTCTGCACCATGAGGCGTCCAGCGAATTCCCCCAGGTTCAACGGAACACCAAGAGCTTCGAGGGTCAGCCTCGTACCGATCTGCTGTTCGTTCATTGGCGTGCCCTCCGTGGTTCCCCAGCGTTCGGATTGCGTCAGGTATTCTATCGCCTAGAAATCGTCTTGTAAATGCCGATTTACGCGGATGCCGTTGTGCCAACCGCACTTACAGTCCAGGCCCTCCAATGGCCGCACAGTAGACGGCCCTCCCGCCGGCTTGTCAAGCTGGCATATTCATCGGCAACCGGTAGCACAATCCGCGAGTGCCGGACCGCCACGGTCGCTCCGGCGCAAGGCTGTAGCGGGTGTCCAGGTAGCAGGGCCCCAATCGTGACGGAAAGCCGGACAGCCGCAGCCTGTGGGTCCTTCCTTGACAGCTTTCGCCGCGTCCGCCCCCGGAACCGTCGAACGGCGGATTCTGTGTGTTGGGGATCATGTCAGCGTTCCAGCAGCTCGGACAGGTCCATCCGGGCCATCACGGCGGCTATCCATGCGTCCAGGGCCTCGGGCGTGAAGGGGGCAGGTGGCCGCGGAAGCGGGCGGCCAGGGCGGCGCACCAATACGCCTGATTCGTCGGCAGCAGCGCCGCCACCGACTCGCCTTCCCGGGTGACGGTCAGCCGCCGGCCGTGTTCCACCCGGTCCCGCACCGCCGCCAGGGTCGGCGGGGTTGCTGCCCTTGCCAAGCTGCCGTTGCCCGATGCCGGGCCGTTGCTTCTGCTGCGCCGTCGGGGTGATTGGGTTCTCGTGCCGCCTTTGCCGGTTGCCCGCTTTGCCATAGTCTCACCTGTGCCTCGTCTGAAGCGGTGACGAGCATACCGCGAAGCCGGCCGGCCGGACAACCACCCGGCCCGCGCATAGAAAAGGCCGCCCTTGTGGCGGCCTCGTTGGGGGCGAATTCTCAATAGCTCATGCGGACTGCAACTCCAATTCGTCCGCCGATGTTGTTCGCGTGTTGACAGGAGAGTCCATCGCCGCCGCGTATGCCTTCCGCCGGCCCAACGTTCGCGGGGCGCGTCAGGCCATTCCCGGAAAGACGAGGCCAAGGCTTCCTGGGAGCCCCGTCGGTTCTGTCAGGGACCTTGCCGTGAGGTTCAGTCTCGCCCCGCCCACTTCTTGAATGAAGCTCGGTCGAGAACACCCCAGTACACTCGCACGTCCTCGATCAGACCGCGAAAACAAAGCGGGCCCTCGTACTCGCCGGCGGCCTGGCCCGCGTCGGCGCCCACACTGAACGCATCAGCGGGCCGATCGTTGACATGAAACCCGTCCTCGAGCCGGGCGACCGGTTCGCCGTTGACCCACAACGTGATGCGGGCATCGGCATCGACCGTGGCGGCCAGATGCTCCCACTCACCCAGCCGGCATACCTGCTTGGCTTGAACGTGGAAGCGGTTCTGGCCCGCGTAGAGCGTAAACTGGGGGTAGCCGTCCTTAAGATGGAGAGTGTAGCCGAACGAACGATTCCCGTGAGCCATGATCACTCCGTCGCCGGCAGCCGGCTTGCACCAGGCCCCGACCGTGATCGGCCGATAGGTCGGATTCAGACTGGCAGGCGAGCCCTGCGTGTGGACCGATCCGGTTCCGTCGAGTGCAATGGCCTTGCCGGACCGTCCCTCGACAATCGATGCCTTCTCCATCAACCCGGTGTGCCCGCGCCCCGAGGCGTCTTGGACCCGGTTGCCGTCCGTCTCAGCGAAGTCCCAGCGGAGGACCAGGGCCAATTCGACCTTGTTGGGCTCCGGGGGCGCCGGCGGCTCCTGGAACTGATCCACTCTGTAGAGCTTGCGCAAGCGGACAAGCTCCGCTTTGAGATCCCTGACAACCTGGGTGTAAGCGGTGTCTTCGTACACGCTGCGGAGTTCGTCGGGATCGTTTCGCAGATCGAACAGCTCCCACTCGCGGATGTCGTAGTAGTGAATCAGCTTGTAACGGGAAGTGCGGACGCCGCAGTGTCGCCGTACATCATGCCAGCCGGGGAATTCGAAGTAGTGGTAGTAGATGGACTCTCGCCAGTCGTCCGGCTCCTCGCCCTCGAGCAGGGGTACAACGCTGCGACCTTGCATGTCAGACGGGATTGCGACGCCGCAGATATCGAGGAAGGTTTCTGCGAAATCGAGGTTCTGTACGAGGTGACGCTCCCGGGAGCGCGGCTTGATCGTCCCCGGCCAGCGGACAATCAGCGGCATGGTCAGGGATTCCTCGTACATCCAGCGCTTATCGATCCACCCGTGGTCCCCCAGATAGAAACCCTGATCCGACGAGTATATCACAACCGTGTCGTCCGCCAGGCCCGATTTTTCCAGATACTTCAGTAATCGCCCGATGTTGTCATCAACGGACGCGACGCACCGCAGGTAATCCTTGATGTAACGCTGGTAGTTCCATTTGACCCGGTCGCGCCCCTTGAGGTTCGCCCGCAGCATCTTATCATTCCTGGGCTCATAGGCGGCGTTCCAAAGCGCAAGCTGCTCGGGCGTCATATTGTCCGGCGGCCTGAGTTTGAGATCCTTCTCGTTCAGGTGTTTGGCAATGGTCATCGTCTGCAGCTTGGCGGCACTGGTTCTCCCCTCGTAGTCGTCGAACAGGGTGGCGGGTTCGGGGATGTGGACTCCGTCGTACAACGTGAGATGTTGCGGGCCCGGCTCCCAGTGCCGGTGGGGTGCCTTGTGCTGCGACATCAGGAAAAACGGTTTGTCCGGATCACGACCCTTGGCAAGCCAGTCCAGCGTGAGGTCGGTCGTAATGTCCGTCACATACCCGGTGTACTGGTTGACGCCTTTTGGCGTGCGAAAGGTCGGATTGTAGTAACGACCCTGGCCGGGCAGGACTTCCCAGTAATCGAAGCCGGTCGGATCGCTCTTGAGATGCCACTTGCCGATCATCGCCGTCTGGTAGCCGGCCCGCTGCAGCAGCTTCGGAAACGTCTGTTGAGATCCGTCGAATCTGACCCGATTGTCGATTACGCCGTTAATATGGCTGTGTTTGCCGGTGAGGATAACGGCTCGGCTGGGGGCGCAAATGGAGTTGGTGCAGAAGCAGTTGAGGAACAGCATGCCCTCGTCGGCCAACCGGTCCAGGTTAGGCGTCCTGTTGATCTTGGAACCGTAGGCACCGATCGCGTGACGCGCGTGGTCATCCGTGAAGATGAACAGCACATTAGGCCTTTTCGCCGGCGCCTTGTTCTCAGCGGCCATACTTGCGTGAATCGCCGTGACCATGGTCAACAAGAAGACGGTCCCCGGTCTGACGAGCGCAGTCAAATCACTTCGTAATCGCATGGTAACCTCTGTAAAGTGTGTTTCTGCTCAGCCACGTAGCACGTTTCAAGGTGTGCGGGCCGCCGCCACCCGCTTGTCCAAAGCAACACAGGCACGCCATATTAACCCCAACATTGCATAACGCAACGTTGGGGAATTGAGAACTGAGAATTGAGGAAAGGCGTTACATGCCCCCTGTGGCTCGATTCCACCTGGAGTGAGATCCTGCAACAACCGGGGAGGGGCCGAAATCGCCGGTCCCCACAGGCGAATCGTGCCAGGGGGGTCTCGATTTCCGCAACCAGGGGCTTAACTGAAACTCACCGATCTCGATAACAATGAGTCGCGGGCGAGCGTGCCCGGTCAGGCCTTCGCGTCGGCCCGGCGCTGCTTGAGACGCGGGATCAGCCCCCCGGCGCTGAGAATCTCCTGAATCAAGGGCGGTAGCGGTTGGCTCTCGAGTTCCCGGCCGGTGGTCAGGTTTCTGACCCTGCCTCTCGCGAGGTTCACCTCGGCCTTATGCCCCTGCTTGAAAGCGGCGGCTGCGCCCGGACAGGTCACTACGGGCAGCCCCAGGTTAATGGCGTTTCGATAGTAGATGCGGGCAAACGACTCCGCCACGATGCACGCGATGCCGAAGTACCGCAGAGCGGTGGCGGCCTGCTCGCGGGAGGAACCACAGCCGAAGTACTTACCGGCCACGATGATGTCGCCGGGGCGAGCCCGCTGGAGGAACTCGGGGTAGACGGTCTCAAAGGCATGCTTGGCTGTCTCGGCGGGGTCCAGAATCGACATGTATCGACCCGGGTAGATGACGTCAGTGTTCACGTCGTCGGGGAATGTCCACACGCGGCCGCGAAGCAAGGTTTCCATCGTGGTGGCGCCTCACAGAGTGGCAGGGTCGGTGATCCTTCCGGTCACGGCTGAGGCCGCGACCACGGCGGGCGAGGCAAGATATACCTCGGCCTCGGGGCTGCCCATCCGGCCCTGGAAATTCCGGTTCGTCGAGCTGACGCATCGCTCGCCCGGCGCCAGGACGCCCTGGTGCACGCCCAGGCAGGGCCCGCACCCCGAGTTGACGATGACCGCCCCCGCCTGCACGAGGTCGGCCAGGTAGCCTCGCTCTAGTGCCTCAGCGTAGATGGCCCAACTCGCGGGAATGACCAGCATCCGCGTCTCCGGGTGAACCCTGCGGCCTCGCAGGATGCCGGCCGCCACCTCCAGGTCCTCGAGCCGGCCATTGGTGCAGGAGCCGAGCAGAGCCTGGTTGACCCTGATCTCGCCGACCTTGTCGATCGGTTTGACATTGTCCACGTGGTGGGGACAGGCGATCTGGGGACGCATCGTGCCAACGTCCACGCCGACGACTTGGAGGTAGCTCGCGTCCGGGTCGGGCAGTTGCGGCTGGAGCGGCTTGTCGGTGCGCTGGCGGACGTAGTCGAGGGTCGTGTCGTCCGGGGCGACGAACGCCACCTTCGCCCCCATCTCCATCGAGAGATTGCACAGGACCATCCGCGAGGCGACGGTCATGGCTTCAACCGTGGCACCGGCGTACTCGACCGCCTTGTAGTCGGCACCATCGGCACGGAGCTGGCCGATGACGTGGAGCACCAGGTCCTTGGCGCCGACGAACGGTGCGAACTCGCCGCTCACCTCGATGCGGATGGTCTCCGGCACGCGAAGCCAGAGTCGCCCCGTTGCCCAGACGCATGCCATCTCGGTTGCGCCGATGCCGGTGCCGAAGCAGCCAAAAGCGCCGTGAGTCGTCGTGTGTGAATCGGTCCCCACCAGCAGCTCGCCCGGCCGGGAATGACCGTGCTCGGGAAGCACCTGATGGCAGATGCCCACGTTGACGTCGTAGAAGCTCTTGATGCCCTGGGCCCGCACGAACTCGCGGATCGTCTTGTGCGTGGTCGCGGTCCGCTCGGACTCGGCCGGAACGCGATGGTCGAAAACGATGACGATCTTGTCGGGATCCCACACGCGGTCGGCACCGATCGTCTTGAAATGGTGGAGCACCATGCCGGCGTTTTCGTGGGACATGGCCACGTCAACGTCGGCATCGACGATCTCACCCGGGGCGACCGCGGTCTTACCGGCCACCCGGGCGATGATCTTCTCAGCCATGGTCATGGACATGGGTTTGTTCCCGTCTACACGTGCCGGTATCGGTCAGACCACGGGCAACCATTCCAGGGAAAGCCCGGGACCGCGTCCCGTGGGGCGCCCGGGCACCGCCCGCCCGCACCACCTGGCTCACTTCCCGCCCGCGTACTTGTCCTCGTAAACCTGGGCGGGCAAGAATTCCTTCTCCAGCCGGCGCATCTCCTCCAGGCCGACCAGCTCCTTGAACTCGTCGAACGTCGTCGCCAGATCGTACCGGTTCGGGGCCAGCTTGTCCCCCGCGATCGCGTCGAGGTAGTTCATCATGCCCCGGGCCGATGCGAAGATCAAACCGACCGGGATGCTCACCCGGGCAATGCCCATCCGGCGGAGCTGATCGAAGGGGATGAGCGGCGTCTTGCCGCCTTTGATGCAATCGAACAGGTTGATGGACAGGGGTGCTTTGACCTGCTCGACGCAGCGCTTGATCATTTCGATTGAGGTCGGGGCCTCCATGAAGAGGAGGTCGGCCCCGGCGTCGGCGTAGGCGTTGGCCCGCTCAATGGCGGCCTCGATGCCCTCAACGGCGATCGCATCGGTACGGGCGTTGATCACGAAATCGGGATCACGCCGGGCGGACACCGCTGCCCTGAGCTTGAGGACCATTTCCTCGCGACTGACGAGTTGCTTGCCCTCCATGTGGCCGCAACGCTTGGGGAAGACCTGGTCCTCCAGGTTGATGCCCGCGCACCCGGCGTTCTCGTATTCCTGGACGGTGCGAATCACATTGATGGCATTCCCGTTGCCGGTGTCGCCGTCGGCCATGACGGGTATGGTCACGGCATCGACCATTCGCCGCGTCTGGTCGACCATCTCGGTCAGGGTCGCGAGCCCTACGTCGGGCCTGCCGAGCAGGCTGGCTGCGATGCCGAACCCGGAAGCCTGGATGGCCCTGAATCCGGCCCGTTCAGCGAGCTTGGCGCTGAGGGCGTCGTGGCACCCGGGGACAGCCAGGGCCTTTCGCTCTTCGAGCATCTGTTTCAACTGCGTCGTGCATTTCATCTTCCGGTCTCCGAAAAGTGCGTTTGCCGCGGCGTCACCCGCTTGTCTACGTGCTCCGATGCAATGGCGGCGAACGGCTCAGAGCCTTGCGGCAATGGCCTGGGCCATCTCCAGAGTACCCGCGTCGCCGCCCATGTCGTAGGTCCGAACCTGGCCGCGCCGGATCACTTCCGCGACGGCGCTCTTGAGTGCGGCCGCCTTGTCGGTCTCACCAAGCCAGTCGAGCATCATCCTGGCCGCGAGAATGGTCGCCAGTGGATTGACCTTGTACTGGCCGGCGTATTTGGGGGCCGAGCCGTGCGAGGGCTCGAAAACCGCGTAGTGGTCGCTGATGTTGCCGCTGCAGCCGAAGCCCAGGCCGCCCACAAGTTGAGCCGACAGGTCCGAGACAATGTCGCCGTAGAGATTGGGCGCCACCAGCACGTCGTAGTTCTGGGGGTTCTTGACCAGCCACATGCACATGGCGTCGATGTTGGCGTCATCGAACCTGATCTCGGGATAAGCGCCGGCGGCCCGGCGAGCGGTTTCCAGAAACAGACCATCGGTGACGCGCACCACGTTGGCCTTGTGAACGCATGTAACCCGTTTGCGGTCGTGCTTCCTCGCGAACTCGAACGCGGCGTGGACGATTCGTTCGCAGGCACGGGGGGTGTTGATCTTGAGTGAGACGGCGGCGTCCGCCGCGACCCTGTCCATGCCCGGCAGGCTGCGCATCGCTTCGGGGATCTCGGCAAACTCGACGCCCGAGTAGAGGTCCTCCGTGTTCTCCCGGAAGATCACGAGGTCCAGGTCATCGCGGTAGTTCAGGGGGTTGCCCGCGTAAGCCTTGCACGGGCGCAGGCACACGTAGAGGTCCAGGAGCTGCCGCAGACGGACGATCGGGCTCCGGTAGCTCAAGCCCTTGCCGGCCAGAGAAGGGTTCAACTCCTGGTTGGCGATGGCGGCGGGCTTGGACGTGATGGCCCCGAACATCGCGCAATCCGTGTTGCTGAGCAGCTCGATGGTGCGGGCGGGTAGAGGATCACCCTCATGGCACCAGCACTCCCAGCCGATGTCGCCCGGCAGGTAGTCGGCGTCCAGCCCAATGCCATCAAGGACGATCCGGGCGGCCTCCATCACGTCGCGGCCGACGCCGTCGCCGGGCAGCCAAGCTATGCGATACCTGGCCACTGGGTCTCCTCCCTCACTCGGGGGCGCTGGCCAAAGGGACTGCCCTTCCTACGCAGACAGGGTCCATGGCCCTCTTACCTGGACCGTTTCAAGGGCCCGCCTGATCCGTCCCTTAACGAGGGGGCAACGCGACCGGCCCTCCATCAGGGAAAACCACGTGGGCGATCAAGCTGCCCACAATCCGAGGTGCGGATGATACCACGGGCCAACGGAAGGACAAAGCATGTCGCCCGCCGCCGGGTCGCGTCGGACAACTGTGCCGCCCGCGGCCCGGGGAATCCTGTTGCGCCGCGGCAGGCACTCTACGCGCCTCCGGCAAGGAGACGCCCCAGACTCATCGGGCCGGAGTCGCTTCTGCTTGCTCGCGACAGGTTTCCATCAGGTGCGGGGTGCGGGTGGCCCCGAGCGGACTTCTTGGGGCTGAGCGCCGAGCGTGTTATCCTCTACACGCTCTTGAAGAAGGGGGCACAGGCGTGGTACGGTAATGTACGGCACGTCGGGTTCCCCAGCCGTCCCGCCCGATCGAATGGGCAGATCCAGGAGTTGAAACGGCCATGAACGGCACATCATTGACGACCGGGCTCTGCGGGCTGGACCGCGTACTCAAGGGGCTGATCCCAGGTGACAACGTCGTCTGGCAGGTGGACTCGGTGGACGACTACCTGCCCTTCCTGAAGCCATACTGCGAGAGTGCCCTGGCGACCGGACAACAGCTTGTCTACTTCCGCTTCGCCAAACACGACGCCCTGACGACCAGGGTCTCGGGGGCCCAGGTCCATCAGCTTGAACCCCAAGCGGGTTTCGAGCAGTTCATCACCGAGATCCACCGGGTCATTGAAATCACGGGACACGGCGGATTCTACGTTTTCGATTGCCTGTCCGATCTTGCCGCCGACTGGTACAGCGACCGCATGCTGGGCAATTTCTTCCGGTTGACCTGTCCCTATCTGTATGACGTGGAGGCCGTCGCCTACTTTGCCGTCCTCAAGAACCGTCACTCCCCTCACGCCTCGGCCACGATTGCCGAGACCACCCAGGTTCTCCTGGACGTCTACCGTCGCAAGGGCAAGCTGTACGTCCATCCGATCAAGGTTCAGCAGCGGCACTCGCCCACCATGTACATGCTTCACGCCTGGGAGAAGGACGAGTTTCTGCCCGTCTCCGAGAGCTCGACGATCGCCGAGATCCTGACCTCGACTACGTGGGCCGGTTCGGAGTCCGCCCGCAGCCGGTTGGGCGTGTGGAACCGGACGTTTCTTCAGGCGGAAAAAATCGCGGATCCGGTTCATCCCGGCGAGTGTTCTTTGGAGGATGCGCGCGATCTCGTCCGTCGCCTGCTGAGAATGCTGGTGTCGCGGGACGAGCGGGTGCTGGTCCTGGCCGAGAAGTACTTGAGCCTGAAGGATATCCTCGGCATCTGGAGACGGATGATCGGCACGGGGCTGATCGGGGGAAAATCGGTCGGGATGCTCCTGGCCCGGGCCATCCTCGCACAGGCCGATGCGCGTTGGGGCGAACTGCTGGAGACCCACGATTCGTTCTACGTCGGTTCGGATATCTTCTATACCTATCTCGTGCAGAACGGCTGCTGGTGGGTTCGTCAGAAGCAGAAGGATCCGGAGGCTTTCCTGGAAGGGGCGGAAGAGGCCCGGCGGCGCATACTGACCGGCGCTTTCCCCGACGATATCCGGAAAGAGTTCTCGGACATGCTCGACTACTTCGGTCAGAGTCCCATTATCGTCCGTTCGAGCAGTCTCCTGGAGGACGCTTTCGGCAACTCCTTTGCCGGCAAGTACGAAAGCGTCTTCTGCGCGAGCCAGGGATCGCGCGACAAGCGTCTCGAGGACTTCATGTCCGCCGTTCGCACCATCTACGCGAGCACCATGAGCGAAAGAGCTCTGCGATATCGTGCCCAGCGCGGCATTCTCGACCGGGACGAGCAGATGTCGCTTCTGGTCCAGCGGGTGTCCGGCTCGCTCTACGGGAGCCTGTTCTTCCCGCAGGTTGCCGGGGTGGGGTTCTCTTTCAATCCTTATGTGTGGACCGAAGACATCGATCCCGAGGCGGGAATGCTCCGGCTCGTCTTCGGATTGGGCACCCGGGCGGTTGACCGGGCCGACGACGATTACACGCGGGTGGTGGCACTGAATGCTCCGGCCAAACGTCCAGAGGCGAGCTTCGATGAGGTGCGGCGGTATACCCAGCGGAAAATCGATACGTTGGATCTGGCGGCGAACCAGTTGGTTTCCAGCCATTTCCTGGACGTGGCCCAGCGGAGCCCGGAGCTGCCGATCGAGATCTTCGCCTCGCGGGATGATGAGGCTGAGCGTCTTGCCGCGGACACCGGCACCCGCGACACAACCCCCTGGATCCTGACGTTTGAGCAACTGCTGTCACGGGGGCCTTTCGTCAAGGACATGCGCGACATGCTGAGGACCCTTCAGGATGCCTACGGTTCCCCCGTCGATACGGAGTTTACGGCCAACTTCTTCGGGAAGAAGAATTACAGGATCAACCTGGTTCAATGTCGCCCGCTCCAGGTCCACGCCGCTGGCGGCAGCGCGGTTGCGGACATCCCCGCCCCCGTCGAGAGCCAGAACCTGATTCTGGAGGCTCACGGGGCGGTGATCGGCCAGTCTCGTGTGACCGCCATCGACAGGCTGATCCACGTCGTACCCGCCGTCTACGGACAACTGCGCATCAGCGACCGCTATTCGGTCGCTCGCCTCATCGGGCAGCTCATGCATCTCGAAGGGACCGGACAGCCGAACAACATAATGATCCTCGGGCCCGGCCGCTGGGGAACGACCACGCCTTCGCTTGGCGTCCCGGTTTCCTTTGCCGAGATCAACACGGTGTCAGTCCTTTGCGAAATCGTCGCCATGCGGGAAGACCTGGTCCCCGACGTCTCGCTAGGAACACACTTCTTCAATGAGCTGGTCGAATTGGATATCCTCTATCTTGCTCTGTTCCCGGGCCACGAGGGCAATTTCCTGAATGAGGCATTTCTTGCGGGGTGCCCGAACAAGCTGGCCCAGCTCATCCCTGATGCGGCCCGCCGGTCTGATGTGGTGCGAGTGATCGACGCCGCCGATCTGGCGCCCGCTGCCGTGATCAAGCTCACTGCGAGTGCCCTGAGCCAGAGAGTGTTGTGCTACCTCGAGCACGAGGACGAAGGCGGTGACGGTGACCCCGAACCGGTACCGGCCGGTGTGGCTGGCCGCGGGTACGGCCGCCCTCGATGACCCATCGGAAAGGGTGCTGGACCGGGATTCCCGTCCATGCCGGGCCGAGATTCCGATAACCGGTCCCACGGCTACTTTGGTTTGGCTTTTCGGCGCTTGGGTTTGGTGCCGTCCAGCGGCTCGATCTTGACCACGTGGAGGAGGTTATAGTGAACGGCGTAGTCGGCTACCCGCTCGTCGGACGTCGTAACACCAACCACGACCAGCGAGCGGGTGACGAAGGCCATCTCCGGATGTTTGATGTCCACGGTCTGTCCGCTGCTGATATGCAGTCGGATGGGCTCGAAGGGGCGCCGGTCAAGCAGTTGCCGCAATTCGTCCGCTCGCATGATGCACTTCGACGTACATCTTACGACGTCAGAGCCCGCCCGGCAACATCGCCCCAGAATCCGGAATCCGAGGTCCGCGGTCTACATGAGACGCAGAACCCTCTCGTCAGTGTGATCGGGAGAGGAACCGGGAGCAACTGGTCTTACACCAAACCCTGGTCGAGCATCGCGTCGGCGACTTTGACGAACCCTGCGATGTTGGCGCCCAATACGTAGTCGTCGGGGCGGCCGTAGTCCCTGGCGGTCTCCGACACGGCCGTGTGGATGGCGGTCATGATGTCGCGCAAACGCCCGTCCACCTCTTGGCGGGTCCATAAGGTATGCTGCGAGTTCTGGGACATCTCCAGGCCGGAAACGGCGACGCCGCCCGCGTTGGCCGCCTTGCCCGGACCGTACAGGATCTTGTTGCTGAGGAACACTTCAATCCCATCCGGGTCGGTGGGCATGTTTGCGCCCTCGCTGACGACGAAACAACCGTTGCCCACCAGGGTCTTGGCGTCCTGGCCCGTGATCTCGTTCTGGGTCGCCGACGGGAAAGCGCAGTCGCACTTGATCCCCCACGGGTGGGCACCTTCCTTGTACTCCGCGCCTCCGAACTTCTCCGCATACTCCCTGATCCGGCCGCGGCGGACGTTCTTGAGTTCCATGACGTAGGCAAGCTTCTCTTCGCTGATGCCCGCGGGATCGTGGATGGTGCCATTCGAGTCGGAGAGCGAGACACACTTGCCGCCCAACTGGTTCACTTTCTCCACCGTATACTGGGCGACGTTGCCGGAGCCGGAGACGGTACACACCTTGCCTTTAAGCGAATCGTTGCGGGCTGCGAGCATCTCCTGAGCGAAGTACGTCGCGCCGTAGCCGGTCGCCTCGGGCCGGATCAGCGAGCCGCCCCAACCGAGGCCCTTCCCGGTCAGCACGCCGGTGAACTCGTTGCGGATGCGCTTGTACTGCCCGAAGAGGAATCCGATCTCCCGGCCTCCCACCCCAATGTCCCCGGCCGGGATGTCCGTGTCAGGGCCAACGTGCCGGCACAGCTCGGTCATGAAGGACTGGCAGAACCGCATGACTTCCGCGTCCGACTTACCCTTCGGATCGAAGTCGGATCCGCCCTTGCCGCCTCCCATGGGGAGCGTGGTGAGGGCGTTCTTGAGGATCTGTTCGAACGCGAGGAACTTGAGGATCCCCAGGTAAACCGTCGGATGGAACCTCAGCCCACCCTTGTACGGGCCGATGGCGCTGCTGAATTCGATCCGAAAACCGCGGTTCACCCGCGTGTTTCCCTTGTCGTCGAGCCAGGGAACGCGGAACATGATCACCCGCTCCGGCTCGACGAACCGTTCCAGGATCCGGTTCTTTTGGTATTTGGGGGCCCGCTCGAACACGGGTCCGAGCGAGTCGAGGACCTCCTTGACCGCCTGGTGGAACTCCGGCTCCGCCGGGTTGCGTTTCAGGACCAGATCCATGACGTCAGTTGCGTAGGACATGTGTGCTCCTTGTCTATAGGAGGGACGAATGCCCCTTCGGCAGCCAAAGAAGCATCCCCCAGGAGACGCATAGACTAGACCACCCCTCGAATCGCGGCAACAAGCGCGGTCTCATAGTTAGCATTAGCGGAGCTAATGGCGCACAACCTTAGTAAGCGGCCAAGGCCAAAGCACGCGCTCCCAGGTGAGTGCCGGCTGCCCCGCTGGCGGTGCTCACTTGCAGGGGATGCGTACTGCGAACCTCGCCACAGCACGGACAAGTGCCCACGTAGGTGGTCAGCTTGGTCACGTGCGGACGTACCGGCGGAAGGTCCTCGATGTACTGCTCGCAAGGTTGAACGTCTGTGAGCGGTCCGCCGCACTGAGGACATTGATCGAGCCGCATTTCGATGTCTTCGTCGATCTGCGTGGGCGGCGGACGAAAGGCGGGCGGGTGCCCGGGCGGCCGCCCCGGAGGCTTATGCTGGCCTGGCGGCTTTTTGTTCTTGTCCTGGCGCCGAAAAGGGGCGGCCTGTCGTGCGGCCGCGCGCTCGAGTTCTTCGATGCGCTGTTGAAGCTGGGTGACCAGCGGTTCGAGTTCGCGAACTCGCTGACGAAGCGATTGATTCTCGGCTTGGAGAATCTGATTCTCGGCCTCGAGTTGCTGAATCCGAAGATCGCGTGGATCGGCGTCCATACCATACTCCCGTCGTCACGCGGTCCAAACGTGACGCCACAAGTATGCGCTGTGGATAACGATTGCGCAAGTAAACACCTACTTCAATTGGAGTCCACCAGAAGCACGCTAAACACGTACGCGTCACAGACGCCGGCTCGGAAAACCCGCAGTTTCGGCAGTGGCGACCCACTGTGGTTGACGCTGTTGTCCCTTGGGGGAACAATGCGGCCTGAAAGGAGTTAGCGGTTATGAGACGCAATCACGACAGAGGCCGGGCCGGGGCGGACGGGAGTGGGAGACTCACGCGGCGCAGGTTCCTGTCCCGCTCGGCGGCGGCGTCGCTGGGCATCAGCGGGTTTCCGTATGTGATCACGAGCAGCGCCCTGGCTCGCCCGGGCCGGCCCGGCGCGAACGACCGGATTATCACCGGACACATCGGGATCGGGGGGATGGGCGGCGGCCACCTGCGAGAGGCCCCGCGCGAGGACGTCGCTGCCGTCTGCGACGTCGATGCCAAGCACCTCAAGCGGGCGGCCGACCACGTCGGCGACCACGTGAAGGCGTACAAGGATTACCGCCGCGTGCTGGAGCACAAGGATATCGACGCGGTGGTGGTTGCGCCTCCCGATCACTGGCACGGCATCATCACGGTCCACGCGTGCCAGGCCGGCAAGGACGTCTACTGCGAGAAGCCGGCGAGCAAGACGATCCAAGAGGGGCGGGCGATGGTCGAGGCGGCCAGGCGCTATGGCCGGGTCGTTCAGATCGGCTCGCAGGGCCGCTCAACGCAAGCGGCGTACAAGGCTGCCCAGTTCATCCGGAACGGCGACATCGGCCAGGTCGAGAAGGTCACCTGCTGGCACTACCCGAACCCGGTCGGCAAATGGAAGCCCGACACCGCCCCCCCGCCGCACCTGGATTGGGACATGTGGGTCGGCCCGGCGAAATGGGTGCCCTACAACGAGGATCGGTGCCATTTCAACTTCCGCTGGCTGCTCGACTTCGGCGGCGGGCAGATCCGGGACCGCGGGGCCCACGTGTTCAGCGTGATCTTCTTCTGCCTGGAGCAGGACACCGGCGGTCCGGTGAGCGTCGAAGCCACCGGCGAGCCGCCGCACGACGGCATCTGGGATTGCCCGGTCGAGATGGAGATCACGTACGAGTTCAAGAACCCGGACTGGACGCTGGTCTGGAGCCAGCCCGGGGAGCCCTTGGGTGCCGCCTTCGGGGCCAAGTATTGGGGCACGAAGGACACGCTCGTCGTCACCGGCGGCGACGGCGGGTGCGGGACCGAGGCCAAGGCGATGGAGTACCGCGTTCCGCCGGGCGGCAAGGAACCCTATCGCAGCCCGGGGCACAAGCGGAACTGGCTCAACTGTATCCGGACGCGCGAGCGGCCCATCATGCACCTCGAAGCCGGCCACCGCGTCGCGACGCTGTGCATTATCGGCAATATCTCGTACCGGCTCGGGCGGAAGCTCACCTGGGACCCGCTCGCGGAGCGGTTCATCGGCGACGAGGAAGCCAACCGGATGCTCGGCAACCCCGGGCGCGGGCCGTGGCATCTGTGAAGGCGAATGATGAATGATGAACGATGAATGGGAGAGGGCGTGGACTGGAGATCCAGACGTGTTGATCGACAAATGTGACAGAGTGAATGACCGTGCGCAATCACGCGACATCCCTCAGGCCGAAGGGCCGCGCGGGCTGAAGCCCGCGGCTCTTCACCGGGGCGAGAAGTCCGCGGCTCTTCACCGGGGCGAGACCACGCACGGTTATACAGGTCGGGTAACCGCTCTTTCGGCAGCGGTTCTGCTTGTTGTTGCGGGGGTGGGGGCTTCCGGCAGCGAGGTCGATGAGTTCCTGATCCGTATTCAGGACGAAAGTGCCGACGTTCGCTATGCCGCGTGGAAGGCGGCTGGCCCGATGGGGCCCAGGGCGGTGGTGCCGCTCGGCGACCTGATGGCCGGCGGGGACCGCGGCGTGGCCAAGGCGGCAACCGAGGCACTGGCCAACATCGCGCACTACTCGGCCCGGCCGGACGCGCCGGCGTCCGAGCGGCAGGCAGTGGCGTCCGAGCTCATCAAGCTTCTCAGCCCCGATCGGCCAAGCGGCGTCCGGGCGGAGGCCCTGCATTTGCTTTCGTGCGTCGGCGGCGCCGAGGCCGTCGATGCGGCGGCCGACCTTCTGACTGACCCCCAACTGCGTGACGCCGCCCGGATGGCGTTGCAACGCATGCCCGGCAAGGAAGCGACGCGGGCGCTGATCGAGGGGCTGGATGCGGCGGCAACGGAATTCAAGCCGCGGATCATCGAGGCACTCGGCCAGCGGGCCGATGCGGCGGCCATCGGGCCGCTGATGAAGCTGACCCGAGATTCGGACCTGGCCCTCGTCGGGGAGGCCTTTGATGCCCTGGCCCGGATCGGCGAGCCGGCGGGTGATCTGTTCACGCCCGAAGCGGTCGAGAAGCTTTCGGATGACGGGCTCGATCGTCTGGGCGACGCATATCTGCGCTACGCGGACAACCGAGCCGCCAAGAATGACGCCGGCACGGCAATGGGCATCTACATGGCGATGCTCAAGCGGTCCCGGCGCGAGCACCGCCGCTGCGGAGCGGTCGTGGGGATCGGGCGGGCGGGCTCAAGTTCTGCCATCGCCAGCTTGCTGCCGGCGGCCGGGGATGAATCGGTCGCGGTCCGGGCGGCGGTGGTCGAGGCGTTGGCCGCCCTCAAGGGAGCAGACGTGGATGCGAAGCTGGTCACCACCATGGCCGGCGCGAAGCCGGTCGAGGAGGCGGCTCTGCTTCGCGCCCTGGTGGCCCGCAAGTCGCCCCAGGCGATGTCCGCCCTCATCCAGGCCAGGCTCAGCCCCGCCGAGCAGGTGCGTCGGGCGGCCTTCGAGCTGATGGCGGGGATTGCCGAGCCCAAGTTCGAGCCTTACCTCCTGGCCGCGGCCAAGACGGAGAAACCTCCGGTCAAGTCGGTTGCTCTGGGCGGATACCTGAAGCTGGCCGGGCTCCGCCTCAGCCGGGGCGATAGGCCCAATGCCCTGAACATGTATCACCAAGCATTGGAGCTGGCCGACGGGCCTGAACTCAAGGTCGAAGCGCTGGGCGGCATCGGCGTCATCGCCAGTCCAAGTTCGGTGTCGCTGGTGCGGGAACACATGACGGGCGAGACCGCGGAAGCGGCGGCCCGCGCCTACGTCGCCCTGGCAGCCGGTATCGCCGAATCGGGCGACAAGCAGCGGGCGATCGACATGTTGTCCGAAGCGGTGGGCAAGAGCCCGTCGCCTGCGGTGATGGACGTGGCCCTTGTTGAGCTTGCCAAGCTCGGCGTCGATACCAGCGTCTACGCCAGACGGGTGGGCTTCGTCACGACCTGGTGGCTCATCGGGCCGTTCCCGAGCCCCGAGAAGAGCGCGTACGAGAACGTGTTCTTCCCGGAGCAGACGATCGATCTCGAAGCCGGCGGTACGCTCGCAGGCAAGACGTTGAGGTGGAAGAAGGTCTCGGTGGATCGGATACCCACGGTGATCAACCTGGTCGGCGAGTTCAAAGCTAGCCAGAACGTCGCCGCCTACGGTTACGCCGAGATCGACCGCAAGGTTGCCCGCGAGGTGAAGATCAAGGCGGGCAGCGATGACGGCATCGTGATCTGGCTGAACGGCGAGCGGATCCACGGCAACAACGCGAGCCGCGGATGTCAGGTCGATCAGGACGTCGTCGCCGCCGGGCTGAAGAAAGGCAAGAACACGTTGCTCGTGAAGGTTCTTCAGGGCAACGGCGATTGGGGCTTCTGCGTGCGGATCACGAACCCGGACGACTCGCCGCTGGATCTGTCCAAGTGATCACAGCCGAGATTGATGGCGCCACCGGGAGATGATATACAGATGCCCCGGCGGGAGCCGCCCGGCCAGCGGAATTGCCGGTTCCCTTTGCAAGCGAGACAAGCATGGACCTGCACGATCTGACCCGAACGCTGAACATCAAGAACGACGCGCGAATTGTGCTCGTGGTAGCTGACGGCCTGGGTGGACTTGCCCCCGAGCCCGGCGGCAAGACGGAGTTGGAGACCGCGGCCACTCCCAACCTGGATGCGTTGGCCGGGCGGGGTGTCTGCGGTCTGCTGGACCCGGTGCTGCGGGGCATCACGCCGGGGAGCGGGCCGGGGCACCTGGGTCTGTTCGGGTACGATCCGCTTGAGTATGTGATCGGGCGCGGGGCGCTGGAGGCCGCGGGCGTCGACTTCGAGCTTGGCCCCGATGACGTCGCGATTCGCGGCAACTTCTGCACGGTTGATGACGCGGGCAATATCACCGACCGCCGCGCGGGCCGAATACCCACCGAAAAATCCACCAAGACGGTCGAGAAGCTCCGCCGGATTTCCGTTCCCGGCGTCGAGCTTTTCGTCGAGCCGGTGCGGGAACATCGGTTCGTGGCGGTCTTTCGCGGCGAAGGGCTTGAGGATGCGGTGGATGACACCGATCCTCAGCAGACCGGTGTGCCGCCGATGGACCCCGTGGCCCGGGATGCCGCCTCGCACCGGACGGCCGAGGCCGCCAGAGCGTTCATCACCCAGGCCCGCCGGATCCTCGCCAACGATCGTCCGGCCAACATGCTGACGCTCCGCGGGTTTGCCAAGCGCCCGCCCTTGCCGTCGATGCAGGAGGTCTATGGCCTGAACCCCGCGGCGATTGCCGTGTATCCCATGTACCGTGGTCTGGCCCGGCTGGTGGGTATGAATGTGCCGCCGGCCCCCGGTAACCTTGCCGAAGAGGTGGACACGCTGAAGGAGCACTGGGGCGCGTTCGACTTCTTCTTCCTGCACTTCAAGTACACCGACAGCACGGGCGAGGACGGCAACTTCGACGCGAAGGTCAAACGCGTTGAGGAACTCGATGCCGAGATCCCGCGTATCGTGGCCCTGAAGCCGGATGTGCTGATCGTCACCGGCGACCACAGCACGCCAGCGTTGCTCCGCAGCCACAGTTGGCATCCGGTGCCGGTGTTGCTGACATCGGCCACGTGCCGGATCGACGCGGCGACGCGGTTCGGCGAATCGCAGTGCGTGTGCGGCGGGCTCGGCCGGTTCGAGGCGAAGTACCTTCTCCCGCTGGCCCTGGCCCATGCCGGTCGGTTGCAGAAGTTCGGAGCGTAGTGCCCGGCATGTGAGCCAGTCGAGACAAGTCGGGGGCGAAGGCCTCAATGTGGGAAAGTGGGAACGTGAGAGTGAGTGAGAGGGGCCGGGCCTGATTTGCAGACTTGGCATTGTCCTGCCCTCCCGTAGTCCTGCCCTTCCGCAGTCCTGCCCTCCCGTAGTCCTGCCTTCGCGCTTCCCCGCGTTCCCACATTCGCACTTTTCCACGTTGCCCCGTGGTGCTGCGGCGCGTCGCCCCAATCTCTGGTGCCGGGTCCCCTTGCCTCCTTGGGGTGGTTGCTGCAAGACCCGCGGCTGGGGTAGACTACGCACGTTCGATACCGGCAGGGCAAGCCCTTGGGCCACTCGTTTGCGAGACGGAGCAACTGATGACCTCTCAGGAAACGTTCGACCTTTACGAGCGGTGTGTGATCCCCAACTACCCGCGGTTGCCGGTAGTGATCGTTCGGGCCCGGGGCTCGCAGATGTGGGATGTTGAGGGCAAGCGCTATCTCGATCTGTTCCCCGGCTGGGGGTGCAGCCTGCTGGGGCACTGCCACCCACGCGTGGTGGAGGCGATTCGCGAGCAGGCCACCCGGCTGATCCACGTGGACAACATGTTCTACACCGAAGAGCAGGGGCGGCTGGCGGAGTTGCTGTACGAGCACGGCTTCGGGGGCCGGAGCTTCTTCTGCAACAGTGGGGCCGAGGCCAACGAGGCGGCAATCAAGCTCGCCCGCCGGCACACCGCCCGCGGCCGGTACAAGATCGTCACGATGGAGCGCGGCTTCCACGGCCGGACCTACGCAGCGATGTCCGCCACCGCCCAGTCCAAGACCCACGCCGGCAACGAACCGCTCCTGCCCGGGTTCGTCTATGTGCCATTCAACGACGTGGATGCCGCCGCCGCCGCCGCCACCGACGAGACGGCGGCGATACTGGTCGAGCCGATCCAGGGCGAGGGCGGCGTCAATATCCCGGACGACGACTATCTGCCGAGGCTGCGAGAACTGTGCGACGAGAACGGAATCCTGCTGATCCTCGACGAGGTGCAGACCGGGTGCGGGCGGACGGGCAAGTGGTTCGGGTATCAGCACACGCCGATCGAGCCGGATATCATGACGCTCGCCAAGGCGTTGGGGGGCGGAGCGCCGATCGGGGCGATGGTGGCCCGGCCGGATGTGGCCGCCTCGCTCACGCCCGGGTCGCATGCGTCAACCTTCGGGGCCAATCCGCTGGTGGTTGCCGGCGCGACCGCCATGCTGGAGACCATCGAGTCGGAAAACCTGCTGGAAGCGGTTCCGCGAACGTCGGCCGACATCCTCGAGAAGGCGCGCGGCCTGCAGCATCGGTTCGGCTTCATCGAGGAGGTCCGCGGCCGCGGGCTGATGATCGCGATCGAGCTGACGCTGCCGGGAGCGGGGATCGTGTCGGCGGCCCTGGAGCGGGGGCTGCGGATCAACTGCACCCAGGAGACGGTGCTGCGGTTGCTGCCGGCGATGACCATCTCCACGCAGGAAGTGGACGAAGCGTTTGACATTCTGGCCTCGGCCATTCAGGAAGCAGAAAGCGAGCCGGTGACGACATGAGCGGCGAGATCCCCGAGCAGTTGCGGTCCCTGAAGCATTTTCTCTCGATCCGGGATATCGAGCCCGAGATCCTGCGGGGCCTGATCGACCTGTCCATCAGCCGCAAGGCCCAGTTCAAACGGGGCGAACTGGTGCCGGTACTGCAGGGCAAGGTCCTGGCGATGATCTTCCAGAAGGCCTCGTTGCGGACTCGGCTGGGCTTCGAAGCGGCGATGGCCCAACTCGGCGGGCACGCGGTGAACCTGGAGGATCATCAGGTCGGCATGACGCAACGTGAGGACGTGAAGGACGTCGCCCGGGTGGTCTCGTCGATGTGCGACGGCATCATGGCCCGGGTCCACACCCACCAACTGCTGATCGAGCTGGCGGCCAACAGTCCGGTGCCGGTGATCAATGGGCTGAGTGACTGGTCCCACCCCTGTCAGGCCCTGTCCGACATGATGACGCTGCAGGAGCACTTCGGCGAACTGGCTGGTCGCAAGCTCGCCTTTGTCGGCGACGGGAACAACGTCGCGCGGTCGTTGTTGAGCGCATGCGGGCGGATGGGGATGGCCTACGCCATCGCGACGCCGGAACGCTACCGGCTGGATGACGGGCTCATCGAGCCGGCGCGGGCCCTGGCCGATCGTTCAGGGGTCTCGATCACCGTAACAAGCGATCCCGCCGAGGCGGTAGCCGACGCCGACGTCGTCTACACCGACGCCTGGACCAGCATGGGCCAGGAGTCCGAGCGGGCCGAGCGCGAGAAGGAATTCGCCGCTTATCAGGTCAACACGGATCTGCTGAGAAAGGCCAAGCCGACCGCAGTCGTCATGCACTGTCTGCCCGCGTATCGCAACCTTGAGATCACCGACGAGGTGGTGGACGGCCCGCAGTCGCTGATCTTTCAACAGGCGGAGAACCGGCTGCACTCGCAGCGGGCGCTGCTGGAGGTGCTGCTGAGTCGATAGCCTTGAGGCGCCGGGGCGGACATGCTATGAAGGTGCGTAACCCAGGGAGGAGCACGAGGCGAACGGCAGCGCCCACACGCCGCAAGGCGATGGGCGTGCACTACACCCCTCCGGCTCTCGCCGGCTTCGTTGCAGAACGCTTAGTTAGTCACATACCCAAGGATCGGGCGGGGCCGTTGCGGATTCTGGACCCGGCCTGCGGGGATGGAATCCTGTTGGAGGCCCTTCTGAAATCCGTCCAGGAAGCCGGGAAGTCGCGTGAGTGCGCGGTTGTGGGTGTTGAGGCTGACCGTGCAGCCGCCCAACAGGCAGAGGCCCGGTGCGCTGCCTTTGCCGGTGTCAGATTGCGTTTCGTCCAAGGCGACTTCCTGGATCGGGTAGGCGGCCAGGGTGAGCAGGCCACCTTCTGGGGGTCGCCGCCGCCTGATCCCGGCTTCACCGGGTCCTTTGACTTGGTGATAGCTAATCCGCCTTACGTGCGGACGCAGGTTCTGGGAGCGGAGAAGTCCCAGAGGCTCGCCGTTCGCTATGGCCTGACCGGCAGGGTGGATCTCTATCATGCCTTTCTTGTGGCCACCACCAGAGCCCTCAAGCCTGGCGGATGGGTGGGTATGATTACCTCAAACCGATTTCTGACCACCCGGGGTGGGACAACCATCCGTGGGTATCTCGCCAGCAACTACGATATCCACGAGGTCATCGACTTGGGAGACACCAAACTCTTCGAGGCGGCGGTACTGCCCGCTGTGCTGGTGGCCCGCCGGCGCAGGCAGGTCTCGCGAACCCAATCCCTGGCAACTCCGCGCTTCATCAAGGTCTACTCCCAGCCGAGCCCGTCTGCCGGCCAACTATCAGGCACCGGCCCTCAAACGGACGTAGTCCAGCTGCTGCGGAAAGCAGAACCTGGTGTATATCGCACGCCTACCGGCATGTATAGGCTGACAGCTGGCGACTTGGTGTTAGGCGAGGATCCCAGCCAGGTATGGTCTCTGCTTACGTGCGAAGAAGCTGCGTGGCTCACGGGCATACGCTCTGCGGCTCAAGGATGTTTCAACGACGTTGCCACCGTTCACGTGGGAATCAAGACCACGGCGGACAGCGTTTTCATCCGCACGGACTGGGACACTCTACCCGACAGGATCAGGCCGGAATCTGAGCTTCTCCACCCGTTGCTGCAACACGAGGATGCACGCCGCTGGTCACTCAACCGGGCGGCACGTCCGGCCGGACGTATCCTGTACCCCCACGAGGTGCGTAGAGGGCACAGATGCGCTGTCGATCTTGCCCGCTACCCAAGGGCCAAAGCGTATCTCGAGTCATATCGGGAGAGGCTGCAGAAGCGGCATTACGTTATCGACGCTGGCAGACAGTGGTATGAGATATGGGTCCCGCAAGATCCAAACGGATGGGCCGGGCCCAAGGTTGTCTTCCCCGACATAAGTCCAGAGCCCCGGTTCTATCTAGACAATACGGGGAGCCTTGTCGGCGGGGATTGCTATTGGATAACCCTACGACCTGGCGTGCCAGCCAAGACGATCTTCCTTGTGCTGGCTGTTGCCAACTCTTCGCTGGCAACGCGATTCCATGATTTGGCTTTCAACAACAAGCTGTACTCTGCCAGACGGCGATACATCACTCAGTACGTGGCCCAATACCCCTTGCCTGATTGTCGTTCGAAGCCCTCACGGACAATCATGGAATTGGCCGCACCTATCTGCGAGGAAACCTTGTCGAAGAGCCAATGGGAGGAGCATTGCTTGTCCGCTGAGGTAGACAGGCTGGTTTACGCCGCTTTCGGAGCTCAGCAACTAGGGGATGAAGGATGAGCTCGGCCCTGCATGATTCTGCCGACGCCAAGAGGAGTCGCATTCACGCCATGGATTTGGCCGACGGCGAGCCCTTGGTGAACGCACCAGCTGACCCGCTCTTCCTCTTTGCCATGGATGAGCTTGCGGTACTTCTCAAGCCTCTTCTGGGCCTTGGGGCGCCTCGCGACACAGCTAACCGAATCCTTGAAGTCCGGCCCAAGGGCCACTGGTTTGAATTCGAGGTGGCCCAGCGTCTGGGTTATCATTACCCGCCCAGGGCAGGCTTATTCCCGGATCTGCGCCACCAAATGCTTGAAGTCAAGCACCACACAGGCCGGTCGGTGACGATTGATTTTGGCCGACACCACCCGTCGGACCAGACTGTACCAGACGTCAGGTGGAATGAGAAGGTCCGCGCACGGATCTGTGACATACGGTACCTCATCGCCTTGTCACCACCTCCGGAGTACGAGGTCGTGACGGTTGTGCTGGCCACCGGCGCTGAGATCGACTCCATCTTCAAGGTCTCCCCGACCCAGACCATCAAGTACCAGCTCGGTATCTCGAAAAGATGGCGGGAAGAGCACAAAGGCAAGATACTTGTATCGGGACGTGAGTTCGATGGGTAGACAATATGGATCTGCCTGCATCCACAGTGTAGGAGTTGCTCCGCTGAGGTGCGCGTCCAGGAGGACGTATCCGTGAACCCACGCCGAGCTGATGGTCGCGGGGCGGGGGAGCTTCGGCCGCTGGAGATAACTCGGGGCTACACCCGGTGCTCGCCCGGATCGGTGTTAATCCGCACGGGCGATACGCTCGTGCTGTGTACGGCCAGCGTGGAAGAGTCGGTTCCGCAGTGGATGGCGGGCCGGGGGCGCGGTTGGGTGACGGCGGAGTATGACATGCTGCCCGGCTCGACCGGCGAGCGCCGTCAGCGGAGCCGAAGGCGACTCGACGGCCGGTCAACCGAGATTCAACGGTTGATCGGGCGCGTCATCAGAGCGGTCGTGGATTTCGAGGTGCTGGGTGAGCGGTGCATCTGGCTGGATTGCGACGTGCTCCAGGCCAACGGCGGGACGCGAACGGCGGCCATCACCGGCGCGTTCGTCGCGCTGGCCGACGCGGTGCGTTGGCTGCGGGCCGAGAAACGGTTCAGCCGTTCTCCAATCCGCGAGCCGGTGGCGGCGGTGAGTGTCGGCAAGGTGGACGGCCGCCTCGTGCTGGACATGGATTATGACGAGGACGCCCGGGCTGAGGTCGACTTCAACGTGGCGATGACGGCATCAGGGAAGCTCGTCGAGGTCCAGGGCGGGGCCGAGGGCGGGACGTTCACCCGCGCGGAGCTGGACCGGATGCTGGGAATGGCCGCCACCGGCATTCGACAACTGATTGCCGGACAGCGGCGGGCGTTGCGTAAACGGATCACAACCTAGCGATGGTCGTTATGCGGGACAGGTTTTCGGGTCAAAGGCGGATCGCGCCGCGGTGGGTCCGGCTGGTGGTCGTACTGCTGATGGCGGAGGCCGGCTGCAACGGCCCCGGCGGCAGCGGCCCCGGCGACTGGTTCAAACCCGCACGGCAAGAGGGCGAGCGATGGAGCATCCGCTGCCTGCGATCCGGCGCCCCCAACCACGCAGCATTGTGCAACCGCCTCGCCGAACTCATGCGGAACGTGCAGGGATTGAAGCCGGAGGCCGTCCGGGTCCAGACCGACGCGACCGGCAGCACGATCTATTACGGCGAGTACATCAGAAGCTCGTCCTCTACCGGGGGCGCGTTGGAGTTCCCGCCCGCGATGCGGCGCGATGTAGACGTGATCCGGAGACTCATGCTCAATCAACAGACTCCGTTCGCCCTGGCGGTTCCCGAACCTCTCGACGCTGGCCAGGCAACGGGGCGGCCTGAATGGCAGGTGGCCCGGGCCAAGGGAACGCACACGTTGCTCGTCGCCCTCTTCTACAACACGCCCACCTTCGACAAGCGAAAGGAGGTGGCCGAGCAGTACGTCGAACAGTTGCGCCACGACGGATACCAGGCTTACTACCTGCATGAAGCGGTCAAGAGTTTCGTCTTCGTGGGTGACTTCGATGAGTCCGACCTCGTTACAACGTCCCAGGGGCAGTTGTGGTATGGGCCCAGGGTCGAGCAGATGATCGCCGGGCGTGCCGACGACGAATTCCGCTACTTGACAGAGAACGGATTCTACCGGAAGTACCCGAGTCGGGACGGGCAAATGGTGCCCCCACCCTCGCAATTGGTCCCGGTTCCTCGCGGCGGGGATTCGCCCTTCTGGCGCCCATGATCACCTCGGTGTCCCACGAGAACAACCTGGGGAAGTATCTCTCATGCGTGAAATCCTTCTGGCGACGGCGAACCCGGGCAAGGCCAGAGAGATGCGCGGGATCCTGAGCGGGTCGGATGCCGTGGTTCTCAAGTCGATCTGCTGGCGGTCTCTGCATGAATTCGAGGGGCTCACCGAGCCCGTCGAAGACGGAGAGACCTTCCTGGCCAACGCCGAGATCAAGGCCCGCCACTATGCCGGCCTCGTCGGCTTGTGGACGGTGGCGGACGACTCCGGGCTGGAAGTGGATGCCCTGGACGGCGAGCCCGGCGTGCGATCCGCCCGTTACGCAGGCACGCCCAGAAACGACCGGGCGAACAACGCCCTGCTCATCAAGCGGCTCGCCGCCGTCCCACCCGAGCGGCGGTCAGCCCGCTTCCGCTGTGCCGTCGTTCTCAGCGACGGTCAGAAGGTTCTGGCATCGGCGGAGGGAACGGTCGAGGGGCGGATCATTGATACCCCCCGGGGCAGCAACGGGTTCGGGTATGATCCGCATTTCTGGATTGACGCCGCCGGCATGACGGCCGCGGAAATGCCGTCCGAACGGAAAAACGCCATCAGCCATCGCGGCCAGGCCCTCCGCCAACTGGGCGGGCAGTTGATCGAATTGCTCCGGGCGGAGAGAATCAACCCGACCGGTTGACGCGACCGGTCTCTCGCGAAGCCGCAAGCAGCCTGCCACGGCGGGCAACGGCGGGTATGAGAGGATGGTGCACTATGGGAAAGCTAGACAATCCCGTGTTCACCGAGAAGACGGACTCCATGCGGACGTGGACCGTCAGCGACGCCATGGACCTGTACAACATCCGCAACTGGGGCTGGCCCTTCTTCTCGATCAACAAGCGCGGCAACGCGTGCGTACACCCCCAGGGCCCCGACGGCCCGATGGTCGATCTCAAGCAACTGGTCGATGAACTGCAGCGCCGCGGGATCCAGTTGCCGATCCTCATCCGTTTCTCCGACATCCTCCGCGCCCGGGTCGAGGCGTTGAATGAAGCGTTTCGTCACGCCAGCAAGGAATATGGCTACAGGGGGCGGTATCTCGGCGTCTACCCGGTCAAGGTGAACCAGCAGCGGCAGGTGGTGGAGGAGATCGTCTCCTATGGTCGGCCTTATCAGTTCGGCCTGGAGGCGGGGTCCAAGCCCGAACTGCTGGCGGTGCTGGCCATGTTGGACTCGACCGAGTCGCTGGTCATCTGCAACGGATACAAGGACCACGAGTACGTCGAGATGGCGCTGCTGGCGACCAAGCTCGGCAAATGCGTGATGATCGTGGTGGAGAAGTTCAGCGAGCTGCCTTTCATCGTCGAACTGGCGCGGGAGCTGAAGGTCGTGCCCCGGATCGGTGTGCGGGCGAAGCTCACCAGTCGCGGCGCGGGCAAGTGGGAGTCATCCGGAGGCGACCGGTCCAAGTTCGGGCTCAACGTCACCGAGCTGGTCGGGGTACTCGAATACCTTCGCAGCAACGATATGCTGGACTGTCTGGAGCTGCTGCACTTCCATCTCGGCAGCCAGATCACCAACATCCGGTCGATTCGCAACGGGCTGGAGGAGGCGTGCCGGATTTACGTGGAGATGCACAAACTCGGGGCACCGCTGAGGTTCTTTGACGTCGGGGGCGGGCTGGCGGTGGACTACGACGGCTCGCGCACCAACTTTGCCTCCAGCACGAACTACTCCATGCAGGAATACGCCAACGACATCGTCAGTGCGATCCTGGACGCATGCGATGAGGCCGACGTGCCTCACCCGATTATCGTGTCCGAGTCGGGCCGGGCCGTCACCGCCCATCATTCGGTTCTGGTGTTCAACGTGCTGGGCACGAGTTCGTTCGGCGAGGCCACCGTGCCCCAGGAGATCCCTGAGGACAAGCCTGCCCCCCTGCACAACCTGCTCGACGTTCAGCGGAACATCACCCGCAAGAACTTCCAGGAGAGCTATCACGACGCGCTGCACTACCGGGACGAGTGCATGAGCCTGTTCCGGCACGGGTATCTGTCGCTGGAGGACCGGAGCCTCGTGGAAGCGATCTTCTGGTCGTGCGCGCAGCGGATCCTCCGGATCGTGCGCGAGCTGGAATACGTGCCCGACGACCTGGAAGGTCTGGAACGGTCCCTGGCCGACACCTATTTCTGCAACTTCTCGTGCTTCAAGTCGCTTCCAGATTTCTGGGCGACCCAGCAGTTGTTCCCGATCCTCCCGGTTCACCGGCTCGACCAAAGGCCCACGCGGCGAGGTATTCTGGCCGACATCACCTGTGATTCGGACGGGAGGATCGACCGTTTCATCGACCTGCGTGACGTGAAGGGGGTACTGGAGTTGCACCCGCTCAACGGCGAGGATTACATCCTGGGCGTCTTCATGACCGGTGCCTATCAGGAAATCCTGGGCGACATGCACAACCTCTTCGGCGACACCAATGCCGTGCACGTGCGTTTAGAGCCCGAGGGCGGCTACCGGATCGAGCAAATGGTCAAGGGCGACACGATCCAGGAGGTGCTCCGTTTCGTGCAATACTCGCCCGACGACCTGACGAACCGTCTCCGGCGGACGGTCGAGGGGGCCGTCAGGTCCGGCATGATCTCGTTCGAAGAGGCGGGCCAGTTCCTCGATAAGTACGAGCGTGGCCTCGAAGGCTATACCTACCTGGGGCAGAGAAGCAAGGACTGACGAACGTGGATCACTCACCGCGTCACGTGACGCCGGCACGGTGGTATGTGGGCGCCGGCGTGTGGTTTGCCGTGCTCGGGGGTTTCCTGTTGCTCCTGCGGTACGACGTCGCCCTAATGCGCTGGCGGTACCGGGCCATCCACGTGCCGCCGGAAGGATGGCTCAGGCAAGTCCTGCTGGGTTTCCGGGACTTCGGACAGGTCGTTCCCGTCGTGGTCGCTCTGATCATTGCCGCCACTTACGACCGGCGGCGCAAATCGATCATCACCACAATCTTCCTCGCCCAGCTTTTTGCGGCGGGCAGCTACAACGCCGGGAAGTGGCTGATCGCCCGTTATCGGCCCTACGCGGCGATCGAGGAGGTGGCCGACCTCTCGTCCCTGACGGTCGGCGAGACGTGGGTCGGCTGGCGGCCCGGCAATCCATTGTTTCGATGTCAATCCTTCCCGTCCGGTCACGCCGCCGCGGCCTTTGCTTTTGCCGGGGTGCTCGGCTGGTTCTATCCGCGACTGCGCTGGATGTTCTGGGTATTGGCTGTGGGGTGTGCCGCCTCACGCTGCGTCGATGGTGCGCATTGGCCGAGTGACTGCCTGGCGGGAGCGGTGATCGGCTACATGACTGCTTGGCTCACGCTGCGGCTCGTGACGGCCTCACTATCCGCTGAACGCCCGGGGTTGGCGAGCTTGTAGCGGCCGATCCCCGAGTCGGCTCTGAGCGATGCGGGGCGGCTCAGATCTCAGCGATCTGCTCAAACCAACCCACTTTCGGCAACTCGCCGACGAGCGGGCCAACGTAATCGCGGAAGTTGTCTGTCACGTTGTTGCCCGCTTCATTGATGTACTTGTCTGGGAGTTGCTTGGTGAAGGGCGGCTCATCGGGAGCGACTTCCTTGAGCCCGGCCAGCTTCGTCCCCGCCGCGTACGTGGTGCTCGGGAGCCGGACCAGTGCCACGCTGCCGTCCTGGTCCGCGTCGAGGGAGTAGCTGACCGCCATTTGTCCCACCAGCCGGGCCTCCCACGCATCCACCTTGCTGTGACAACTCGGGAAGCTTCGCTGGAGGTACCCGAATGTGTCCGCCCGAACCCGCTTGAGATTCTCGCACTTGTTCCGCAGCGTCCCCGCCAGATAGTCAGCCAGCGAACCGACGCCGGTGCTCAACTGCTTGTGACCGAACGCATCCTGCTCCATCTTCTCTTGCTTGAGGACCGAGACCTTCTCGGCCCAGAGGGTGCCCTCGACATCCTTGATCCCTTCGGAGATCGCGACCACACAGCGGCCGAGCCGGTCAAAAACTTCCTGAACGTCGGCAATGAACCCGTCAACATCGAACGGGCGCTCGGGCAAGTAAACCAGATGCGGCCCATCGTCCTCTCGCTGCCGGGCAAGAATGCTCGCGGCGGTGAGAAACCCGGCTTCACGTCCCATGAGGATGTTGATCTTCACGCCCTGAAGTGCTCGGTTGTCCAGATCGTCGCCGATGAAGGCGGACGCCACGAACTTGGCGGCGCTGCCGTAGCCGGGGCAGTGGTCGGTCACCAGCAGATCGTTGTCGATGGTTTTGGGGACGTGGAAGACTCGCAACTCGTACTTGGCGTCATTGGCGATCGTGTTGACGATCTGAGCGGTCCGGGCCGAGTCGTTCCCGCCGATGTAGAAGAAGTAGCGCACGTCGTGCTTGCGGAACACCTCGAAGATGCGCTCGCAGTACTTCGCGTCCGGCTTGTCGCGCGTGGCGCCCAGTGCCGCCGCCGGCGTGCGGGCCACCAGCTCCAGCATGTTGGTGGGCTGGCGCTCCAGGTCGTAGAACTGCTGGTTGATGATGCCGCGGACGCCGTGCCGGGCACCCAGCAGTCGGCGAATGTGGCCATACTTCTGCACTTCGTAGATGATGCCGAAGAGGGACTGGTTGATCACCACCGTCGGACCGCCGGCCTGGCCGACCACGGCGTTGCCGGTTAGCAGAGCTGCCATGAACACACCTCACCCAAACGTTGTCTGTTGGCCAACCCGAAGCTCTTACGGGGACCTCGGAATCATCTCCGGCCTTGGTCGCCCGGCAGGAATGCCGACCCCGGCCCGGAGGAGCCGCAGGCCGACAGGCTCCGAGCGCCGACGCCACCGAATCGCGGAGATTCTACCACGTGCGCTCAATGAATCCAGTATCCACCTGGCCCTTGAGGAAATGGGTGTGGGCGAAGATCTCCCGGTGCAGAGGGATGGTGGTGTGGATGGGCTCGATGATGAACTCCTCGAGGCACCGCTGCATGCAGGCGATGGCCTCGTTGCGAGTGGGCCTGTGGACGATCAGCTTGGCGATCATCGAGTCGTACCAGGGGCTGATCGTCATGCCCGCGCAGGCGTGGGTATCCACCCGGACGCCCAGGCCGCCCGGCGGACGGAAATCGAGGATTCGCCCCGGGCAGGGGCGGAAATCATGGGCCGGGTCCTCGGCATTGATCCGGCATTCCATGGCCACGCCCCGTTGCCGGATGTCCCTCTGCTTCATCGGCAAGGTGTCGCCCGATGCGACCCGTATCTGCCACCGCATCAGGTCGCGGTCGGTCACCATCTCGGTGACCGGGTGCTCGACCTGGATGCGGGTATTCATTTCGAGCAGGTAGAAATGCTCATTGGGATCGACGAGGAACTCGATCGTGCCGGCGCTGTAGTAGTCCGCCGCCCGGGCGAGCCGGACCGCCGCTTTGCAGAGCTCCTCGCGTGTCCGGTCACTCAGGCCGGAGGTCGGTGATTCCTCGACCAGCTTCTGATGCCGGCGTTGCAGGCTGCAGTCCCGCTCGTAGAAGTGCAGGACGTTGCCCGCCCGGTCGCCCATGATCTGGACCTCGACGTGGCGGGGGGACTCGATCACCTTCTCCAGGTAGACCGAAGGGTCCTTGAAGGCGGCCTGGGCCTCGGCCCGGGCCGCGGGCAGACTGTGGCGGAGGGTCGCCTCGTTATGCACCAGTCGGATGCCCCGACCCCCACCGCCGCCGGCTGCTTTGATCATCACGGGATAGCCGATCTGGGCCGCCCACCCAGCGGCTTGGCTGTCCTCTTCCACCGGCCCTTCGGTCCAGGGAATGTTGCGGACCTTGGCCCGCTTGGCGAGCTTCTTGGCCTCGACCTTGTTGCCCAGCAGTCGCATGGACTCGCCACTGGGGCCGATGAACTCGATCTTCGATTCCCGGCAGGCGTCGGCAAACTGGGCGTTCTCCGCGAGGAACCCGTATCCGGGATGGATCGCGTCCACGTTGGCGATCTCGGCGGCGGCGATGATCCGGTCGATCTTCAGGTAGCTCTCGGCGGCCGGGGCCGGGCCAATGCAGATGGCTTGATCCGCCAGTGCCAGGTACGGAGCGTCCCGATCCTCCTCCGAGTAAACGCACACCGTCTCGACGCCCAACTCCTTGCACGCCCGAAGGATACGCACCGCGATCTCGCCACGGTTGGCTATCAGTACGCGAGAGAACATGCTCGTTTCCGTAAGAACCGGTTCGGTGGGCGACGGTCAGCTCCTTGGCCGAACCAACATCAAAGGCTGCCCGAACTCGACCGCCTGCTGGTTGTGCACCAGGATCCGTTCGATGGTCCCCGCCACTTCCGCCTTGATCTCATTGAAGACCTTCATGGCTTCAATGATACAGACGGGTGTGTCCGCATTGACTTCGCTCCCGACCTCCACAAAGGGCGGGGATTCGGGGTCTGACGCCCCGTAGAAGGTTCCGACCATCGGGGAAACGATGCGGAGGAGACCCTCATCCTGGGGCGGCTCGGTCGGCGTGCGGGAAGCTTCCCGGCCGGCAGATTCGATCGATGTTGCGGGCCCCGCGACCGGGGTTGCAGGAGCAAGCCCGCCTCCAACCTCGACGCCGCCCGCCGGGCCCTTGCGCAAGCTGATCGTGGTTTCACCCTCTCGAATCCGGATCTCGCTGAGGCCGTGTTCGACCATCAGCTCGACCAGCTCACGAACCTGTTGCACGTCGATCACGCTGATTCCCTGGCAGGCTAAACGACCATCGCATCCAAGTCCTTAGACACGCGGCTGAGCACGCGGCACCCGCCGTCGGTCACCAAGACGTCGTCCTCGATCCGCACGCCGCCGAGGCGCGGGAAGTACACGCCCGGTTCCACTGTAACCACCATTCCCGCCTCGAGGGGGTCGGTCACCCGCATGGCCAGTCGCGGCGGCTCGTGGATATCGAGCCCCAGCCCGTGGCCGAGACCGTGCGAGAACCGCCGGTCCATCCCCGCCCGCTTGAGCAATCCGCGCGCCCTGGCATCCACCTCGCACATCCGCACGCCGGGGCGGATCGCGCGGATCGCCTCCGCCTGGGCGGCCAGCACGCTTTCATACATTCGGCGCAAGCGAGGCGGGATTCTACGGACGAAGATGACCCGGGTCAAGTCGCTATGATAGTGGTTCACAGTGGCACCCCAGTCGATCAGGACGGCGCTGCCGGAGCGGATCCGGCGGTCCGACGGCCGGGCATGCGGGCGGGAGGCGTTGACGCCCTCGGCGACAATGGGCGGGAAGCTCGCCTCGGCGGCCCCGCGGCGGAGCATCTCGTGCTGGAGCCCGGCGGCCAGCTCCCGTTCGGTCATCCCGGGCCGCACGCCTCGCACCACCGCCCGAAACGCCGATTCCGCTACCCGGATCGCCTTGACGATGGCAGCGACCTCCGTCTCGTCCTTGATCAGCCGGAGCCGGCCGACCACCTGCGGCACAGGCACCAGCCTGGTGGGCCGGACGGCACGGCGCAGGGCCGCATGGGCACTGACCGACAGATGCTCAGGCTGGAACCCGAGCCGGCCGAGGCGGTGCCTCCGCACCAGCGGACGAACGGCGTCCGGCAGCGACCCGGTCCGGACTACCGCTGACGCCCATGGCGCCGACTTCGCCGCCTCCTCCGCGAACCGACCGTCGGTCAGAAGGTACACCCGTCTCGGCAGGACCAGGACCGCTCCGTCCTCGCCGTCGAAGCCGGTCAGATAGAACTGGTCCGTCTCGTTCGTGACCAGGTAGCCGTGGACCCGCTTCACGTGTATTCTGTGTCGGCAGGATCGCAGTCTCTCGGCAATGACTGAAGGGGGCTGATGGACACGGCGAGAAGGCAAGGCAAGTCTCCCGGGCGGGCTTCACAAAGAGAGTCGTACTGAGCCAGTGAATCTACGGGGCGGCCGGGCTGGTGTCAAAGATTGGCTGGTCATGAGAATACTCGTTAAGGAATCCGAATCCGTAGTGGCCGACCTCTCCTTCGAGAACGAGGAGATCACCATAGGCTCCCAGCCGGGCTGCGCCATTCATCTGCCCGACCTTCGCGTCAGTTCCCGAAATGCCGTGATCGCTCCGGCTGGGGAGGGGCAGTGGTACATCGAGAACGTCGACCCGGACAACTTTGTCTCTCTCAACGGCCATGGGCTGACGGAACGGACCGCCCTCCAGAACGACGACGAGGTCGTTCTGCACGATTACATGCTGAAGATTTACCTCGCGGCCGGGCTCGAACAGCATGTGGTCGAGGAGCCTCAGCTCAACGCCGAGGAGCTGGCGAAGATCAAGAAGTTCCCGCTGCCGGCGGGCTCCGTGGTCCGGCGCCATTTCGATCCCGTCAACCTGAGCCGACAGCAGCTCGATCGTATCTCGCGGGTCGCGGTCGATATCGCCGGTGCCCGGGACATACACCAGTTGGTCGAGACCTCGCTTAGCCTCCTGCTGGACCTCTTCAACGCGCGGGCCGCCTGGATCGGCATCCGCCGGCGGACGCACGGCGAACTCGAAATCCAGGGCGGCATGCTGCCGTCCGGTCAGGCCGCCGATTCCAATCCCATCATCGAGCTTCTGCAGTACCGTTGTCTCGAGCGTGCCCAGCACATCTGCATTCGCAAGGTGCGGGATCACGAGATGATCGGCTCGGCTCTGGCGGTACCCCTCGTGGCGACCGGGGGCAGGCTCGGCATGGTCTACGTTGACCGGCGCCGGAGAACCAAGCGGTTCCAGATCCCTGACCTCGACGTGATCTCCACCATCGCCTCGCACATCGCAGCCAAGCTCCACGCCCTGCTGGCCGAGCAGATCCAGCGTACGGCAGAAGTGTCGTCCACCGAGGTCAGCGTCGCCCACTCGATCCAGGCCCAGCTCGATCCCAAGAGCTCGCCCGCGTTCAGGAACCTGCAGCTCGCGGCGTACGGCCGATCCGGTCAGGAGAACCCGGGGGACGTCTACGATGTGATGCAGCATCCGGATAACCAGATTGCCGCCTTCATGCTGGGGCACGTCAATGCGACCGGCGCACTGTTGGCGTTGTCGATGGCCCGGCTCCACTCGACCTTCCGCGTGGGGTTCCTCCATAACGATCCCCCCCACGCCCTGGCCCGGGCCCTCAACTGGCTCATGTACGACGAGCAGGATCCTTCCACCGTCGATGCCGTCTTTCTTCTCATTGATCCCCCGTCCGGGAAAATCAAATACTCCCGTGCGGGCAGGATCGGTGCGTTCGTGGTCAACGCCCGCGGTGAGCCCCGCCCCCTGCAGGGCGCCGACGCCCCGTCGATCGGCCAGGTCCGCAGCTTCGAGTACATCGCACGCATGGAGCAACTCGCTCCGGGTGAGACCCTCGCCCTGTACTCCCGCGGCGTGGCGAGCTGCACCAACGCCCAGGGCGAGCGGTTCGGCGAACATCGCTTCATCGAACTGGCCTGCGACGGCTTCTGCCAACCGCCCGCCGCCACTATCCAGGATCTCAGCTACGAGCTAACCACGTTCTTCGCCGACGGAAAACACCCCGACGACATCTCCATCGTGCTGTTGCACCACGTTGGAGAGTAGACAGGACACTCGACCACGTACTGGAGAGAGCGGGATGATCAGAGACTTGATCCTCAAGGCCAGAAGCTTCCGGCGGTTCCACCAGGAGCATGTCATCGACCGGCAGACGTTGCGCGAACTTGTCGAGCTTGCGACGCTCTCGGCATCGGGCGGCAACCTGCAACCGCTCAAGTATGTGCTTTCGTGTGATCCTAAGACCAACGCGCTGATATTCCCCCACCTGGCCTGGGCGGGTTATCTCACCGATTGGCCGGGCCCGGCCGAGGGGGAAAGGCCGTCAGCGTATATCATCATCCTGTCAGACACACAGGTCTCGCCCGGTCCTGGTTGTGATCACGGCATAGCGGCCCAGAGCATCGTCCTGGGGGCGACGGAGAAAGGTCTGGGGGTCTGCATGATCGGCTCCATCCAGCGGAAACCGCTCCGCCGGGCCCTGAATATCCCCGAACGCTACGAGATACTCCTTGTCCTGGCCCTCGGCAAACCCAAAGAAACGGTGGTACTCGAGACGGCAGGCGCCGACGGAAACATCAGATACTGGCGCGACAAGAACGGAGTGCATCACGTTCCCAAGCGGGCCGTGGATGACGTTATCATTGGCCATTGATTCATGCTGACGATCGACGGCTCTTTCGGAGAGGGCGGCGGGCAGATCCTGCGGACATCGCTGACGCTTTCGCTGGTGACCGGCACCCCTTTTCGCATCAACCGGATCCGCGCAGGCCGAAAGAACCCGGGCCTGCTCCGGCAACACCTGACGGCCGTCAAGGCCGCCGCCCGTGTCGGCGGTGCGGAAGTTGCCGGTGCATCGATCGGCTCACGGGAACTCACCTTCGCGCCGGCGGGTGTTTTCCCCGGCAACCACACGTTTGCGGTCGGTACGGCCGGCAGCGCGACGCTCGTGCTTCAGACGGTGCTGCCGCCGCTCCTGACCGGGGCGGGACCGTCCAGGCTGACCCTTGAGGGCGGGACCCACAATCCCTTTGCCCCACCTTTCGACTTCCTGGCCCGGGCGTTTCTGCCTATCGTCAATCGTATGGCACCTGGGGTTGCCGCAACGCTTGAACGTCCGGGCTTCTACCCGGCTGGCGGGGGCCGATTCACCGTGACGATCGAACCGGCTTCCAGACTCCATCGAGTCGATCTGCTCGAACGGGGAGCGGTCCGCCGGCAGCTCGCCCGGGCCGTCGTCGCCCGTTTGCCCCGGCACATTGCCGAGCGCGAAATCGCGGTCATCGCCGAGAAGATGGGATCACGCGACCTACACCTGGAAATCGAAGAGGCATCGACCTCCCGCGGCCCGGGAAACATCGTGACGATCGAAATTGAAAGTGAGCACGTGACCGAGGTCTTCACGGGTTTCGGCCAGCGGGGCGTCCGGGCGGAGCAGGTCGCACAGACCGCGGTCCAGGCGGCACGCCGCTACCTTGACGCCGACGTTCCGGTGGGAGAGCATCTGGCCGATCAGCTCCTGGTACCCTTGGCCATCGCCGGCGGGGGGACGTTCAGGACGCTTCCCCTGACCCAACACGCGAGAACAAACATCGAGGTGTTAAAGGCATTCCTTGACATCCCGGTCTCGTCGGAACAGGTTGCCTCGCAGGGATGGCTGGTGACGGTGGGATAAGATGCTCCGGGCGAGCGGTCCCGCCGGCTGTGTAATCGTATCTTGATCGGTCTTGAGAAAGGTGACAGCGTGGGATCTCCGCACGTCATTGCAATCGTTATGCTGCTGGGCACGGTGGCCTGGGCATCGGCTCAGGTGACCACGACGCCCGGCTCAGCGAGGCAGGGCCCCGGCGCGGCGTCCAAACCGGCGACCGAACCACCACCCCGAACGGAAGAACTGGCACCGCAGCGCACACCCAAAGGCAGCGTCGCGATCGTCAAAGACGAGCTACCCCGCAACGTGGCGGCGGCGTCACCCGAGCGGCTGGCAAAGGTGCTGCACGACGCCGGCTACGGCGTGACGTTCCTGCGGCTGGGCGACCTGATTGACCGCAGCGCCCTGAACAAGCGCAACTTCGACGTGCTGATGTTGCCCAACGGCGTCTACTACCCCGCTCAGGGCAAGGAAGCCCTCGTCGCCTACCTGGCCGAAGGGGGCAGCTTCTTCAGCACGGGCGGCTACGCGTTCGACACGCCGGTTGTCTACACCGCGAACGGCTGGCAACCGACCGATGGCGGTTACGCCGGGGCCAAGGCGAACGAAGACAAGACCGCAGTGGGGATCAACACACGTTTCGGCCGGCCCGGCGACGTGCTGGGGTTGGCGCCCGATCAAATCGGCGTGTTCGATCCAGCCTACATGTTGAGCGGCGTTGCCTGCGCCCGGGCCGCTCCCGCACAACACGTGCTCACGGAAGCGTTCCGCCTTGATGGCAGGCTCGATGGCTTTGCCGCCACGGCGCTGACCGGGAGCAACAACCCGGTTTTCCCCGACGCGTACGCCCGTTGGATTCCGCTGGTGGACACCTACGACCGCTATGGGAGGTTGCGTGGTGCCGCCGGCGCCCTGGTCCACCACTATGCCGGACCTTTTGCCGGGAGCAGTTGGGCGTTCTTCGGGGTGACGAACCGGGATGTGCTGAGCGAGCCGCCGCTATCGAGTAGCGGCTTTGTTCGCATCATCGACGCGTTGATGGTCAAGACGTTCCTGCACGACCTCGCCACCGACCGGGCCTGTTACCGCCGGGGCGAGTCGGTGAAGATCTCGGTCGAAGTGGTCAATCAAGGCCCTCGAGCAAGGGACGTGGCTGCGGAGTTCCTCGTTGATGGCCAAATCGTCCACGGCGAGAAGGTCAGCCTGAAACCGGGGCAGGACCGGGAGGTCTCGGCCGTCTGGAGGCCGGATGCCGATTCCGATCGAGACTTTTGCACCATAGCAGCGAGGTTGTGCGAGGACGGCAACGTCACAGACGAAATGCGAACCGGCTTGGTCATTTGGGACGAAACGATCGTCAACGGCGGACCCCGGATCACGTACCGCGACAACTACTTCTGGATCAACGGTCGCCCCCAATTCCTGACCGGCACGAACCAGACGGGCATGATGTGGTACTCAGCCCGCGAGAACCCGCGGGTGTGGGACCGCGACTTTGCCAAGATGCGCGATTGCGGCCTGACGCTGCTGCGCATCCTTCATTTCTCGCCCTTCGCATCGGAGGGCTACGAAGGCAGGATGGGCAACGACCCACTCCGGCTGAAGGTCCCTCCTCCAGAGCGGCTCGTTCGACAGACCGACGCTATCGTCCAACTCGCACAGAAGCACGGTATCGTTATCTTCCTCTCGCTGCACGATTGGATGCAGGTTGATCTGACCGACGCGGAGCTGGCGGCCCAGCGCAACTGGAACTGCTTCTGGACCGAACGTTACCGGCATGTGCCGGGGATCATCTATGATATCCAGAATGAACCGTACGTTCGCCTCGCCAACAAGCCCCACCTCAAGCAGATGTTCAACGAGCACCTTCGCGGCAGGTACGGCAAGACCGAGCACCTGCGGCGGGCATGGAACCTTCAGACGCCGATACCGGAGTTCGGCGGGATCGACGTCGAGAAGGGATCAGGAGCGTGGGACGACGTCAGGACCTTCGACCTTAACTTGTTCAAGGTGTCGATGCTCGACCGCTGGATCCGAGTGAACGCCCAGGGCATCCGCGAGGGCGACCCCGGTGCGATCTTCACCGTGGGCTACCTGTCCAACATGCCTCCCGCGGACAAGGTGCTCGGCGCAAAGCACACGACCTTCAGCAACATGCACTGGTACGGTCCGATCAGCGAGTTGCCGCTGCAGCTCAAACTGATCGATCGGCGGTTCGACGGCAAATCGTTCTCGCTGGGCGAATTCGGCGCGCAGGAAGCGCATGACGCCCGCGTGCGGGGCGTGACGTGCGATCACGACGCCCCTTCCATCAGCCGCTATCTTGCTACGGCGCATTACGCACTCGGTCTGGGTGCGTCGTTCGTCGCGGACTGGTGCTGGAAGGACCTTAACGATTGCATTTTCCCCTGGGGGCTGAACCATTCGCAGGACCTTGTCAGCAAGAAGAAGCTGCTGGCCTACCGTGCGATGAGCCTGCTGTTCAGCCGGTTCGAACCTTGCTATGAAGCCCCGCCGCTCTACTTGCTCGTGCCGGACAACCATCGGCTCGGGGCGAAGTTCCGCCAGGTGCACGCTGCAATCCGCAACTGTATTCGCCTGTTGCTCGAGTGCCACGTCAACTTCAACGTCATCAACGAATATGACCTGGGGCGTCTGCCGGGTAGCGCGCGGGCGATCGTATACCCTGTGCCTTACTGCCCGAGCGATGAGACCTTTGCCCGCTTGCTTGAGTTCGTGAAGTCGGGCGGCGCGCTTTATCTCTCGGGCGACATCGCCTACGACGAATCCCGGCGGCGGACGCGCACGCAGCGGTTCGCGCAACTGGGCTTGCCGGAGACGCCGGCCCGCGAGCCGCTGACAATCGAGACAGATCACCCGAGCAGCCAGCCGCTGTCGGTCGAGGTGGGACAAGGCAGCGTGTTCTTCGTCCCGGACGCGATAGAGCTCCGGGCATCGAAGGCCGACCTTGCCCTGTATCGCCGATTCATTGATCTGGCCGGAGCCCGGAGCATCGGAATGACCCCGGACGATCCGAACGTCCACGCGTTCTCGGTCCCGACGAGCAACGGCGGCACGATTTACGTTCTGTTCCATACTGACGCTGCCGCGAGCAAGACAGTCCAGCTCACCGACACGCCCCGGCCGATTGCGCTCACGCTCGGACCTTACAAGCCCGGCCTGGCATGGGTCAGTACTGGCGGAGCGCTGTTGGCAGCGGAGGCAAGTGGAGTGGTCCGCGTCGGGAGCAGACCACTGCTCAGCAGCCAGGGGCAAATGATGGTTACCGCTCTCGACGGACATGACCTCGGTACGTCTCAGCAGTTGCTTATCCTGCCCCTTGAAGCCGGGGAGGTTAACTTGAGCAGCCAGGCAGCCTGGCCCGATCCCGTTATCGCCGCCGGCGAGTTTGAACGCGGCCAGTGGCGGTTGCTCGAGCAGTGGTGCCCTGACCGGGGTGCGGACGGGTTGAGGTGTGAGGTGACCGCGGATCGAGCGCTGAAGCTTCTTATCCTTGCCGGAGCGGATCACGTGAACGAAGCGACTCGACGGATAATGTCGCCGGATTCGGATCGTTAGGCGCGGTCATACGGGAAGGGTTGACAGCAACTCGGCCTGAGACATAGAATACCGGCATGAAAGTGTTCATCAGCTACGGGCATCAAGATAGCGAATTAGCCGACTACCTCGCGGATCGGCTGTGTGAGGCCGGTCACGCGGTTTGGCGTTCCGAGGAGGAGGTTCTTCCAGGGGAAAACCTGGCGCTGAAGGTTGGCCAAGCATTGGAAGAATCCGACGCCATGGTTGTCCTCGTTTCTCCTGAGTCCATACGTTCGCAATGGGTGCGTGAGGAAATCAACTATGCTCTCGGCTCACCAAACTATGCGGGCCGCGTCATTCCGGTTCTAGTCAGGCCTACCAAGGACATGCCCTGGTTTCTTCGGACGTTGAAGGCCGTGAAGGTCGGCACGAACCGCGACCAGGTCAGCAAGAACATCATCGACGCGCTTCAGCGAACTCCAGGGTGACAGCCGCATGCCTCGGAAGACAAGTTCCCTGCCGAGTGAGGTGTTCCTATCACACTCCAGCCGTAATCATGCTTTCGCAGTCAAGCTGGCGGACATCATTCGGAGTCATGGGGTGCCGGTGTGGTACAGCCAGACCAACATCGTTGGCGCGCAGCAGTGGCATGATGAGATCGGGCGAGCACTGCAGCGCTGTGACTGGTTCGTGGTCGTTCTGTCGCCTTCTTCGGTGAAATCGCGGTGGGTGAAGCACGAACTGGTTTACGCACTCAACGACCCCCGATATGAGGATCACATCGTCCCGATTTCTTATCGCACGTGCGACCCGTCCAGGCTTTCCTGGACTCTCCAGGCGTTTCAGGCTGTTGATTTCACCGGGAAGTTCGATGCTGGTTGTCGAGACTTGCTGCGTGTTTGGGGACTGGGCTACGCGGACGCGCCGTAATGCTCCCGGCAGACAACAATGATTGCTCGAAAAGGCCCGCGGTCAGCCGGTGCTTGCAGTCTGCTACGTTCATTTGCCTCGATGATGCCGGGCACGGCACATGATCTCCGTGAGCGTATCGAGTGTGCGCCGGGTTGCTCCTCGGTTTCGCTTTACGACGTCGCGGCCATTGCCGGCGAGTCTCCGGGCGGAATCGCGATCGCCAAGCAGCTCACCTACTACCCCGGCAAGGGCGTCGGCTGCCTGCGGGTCTTCCAGGTCGGCGGACAGAATACGGACGGCATCGCCGGCGCGGAGTTGCCGGACGGTGTCGGCGAAGTTGTCCGTATGCGGCCCAACGATGATCGGGCGAGCCAGACCCGCCACTTCCATCATGTCCGACCCACCCATTCTGGCCAGCGTTCGCCCGACAAACACCACGTCCGCCAGGGTGTAGAACTTGCGAAGCTCGCCCATGGTATCGCCGAGCAGGACCGCGGTTTCCGACGGCGGCCGCTCGGTGCCGTCGGGCGATTCGCTGCGCCGAACGCAGTCGAAACTTGCCCTCTCGATCATGCCGCCCACCTCGTCGAAGCGTTCCGGCTTGCGAGGCACGATCACCAGTTGCAGCGTCGGATGCTTCCGGCGGAGGACGACGAAGGCCTGCAGGATCACCCGCTCTTCGCCCGGGGCGGTGCTCCCGCAGACCCACGTGGGCCGGCCCTGATCGAGTCCCATCGCCCGGGCTAGCGCGTCGCTGCCGGGGATGGAATCAACGACCTCTGCGGTGTCCCATTTCATCGAGCCGGTGACCGTCACGCGATCGGCAGGCACACCCACTTGCCGGAATCTCTCGGCATACACCTCGTCCTGGGCCCCCACCCAGGCGAGGCGGTCGAACATCCGCCGGGCGACGGGCAGGACCCAGCGGAACCGCCGAAGGCTCTTGCCTGCGGTCAGCCGACCGTTCACCACCGCGACCGGAATCCCCCGGGCGGCCGCCAACGTCACGAACTGGTACCAGACCTCCAGCTCCACGAGCACCACCATCGTCGGCGCGATGCGGTCCAGGGCTCGCGAGACGAACCAACTCATGTCGAGCGGATAGCGGACCACGGTCAGGTCGCTGAACAGCTTGCGGGCCCGGTCGATGCCGGTGTCGGTGGTCGAGGAGATGACGAATTCCGTTTCCGGGCTTCGCTCGCGCCAGGCGGCGACAAGGCCCCGGACGGCGTTCACCTCGCCCATCGAGACGGCGTGGATCCAGACCCGGGGCTTGCCCGGCGGCAGCTCGGGCAGCCAGCCTCGTCGCTGGTCCCAATCATGCCGGTACTTGCCGGTGCTGATCGCGCGGTAAAGCACCACCGGGGCGAGCAGCGCCGCCGCCGCTACATAGCACAGGTCCACCACTAGCCGCATGGGCGTATCATAGTCGGTCGCGCGGTCGCCGAAAGAGGGAGCCGGTGCGAAGCTGCGAGCGACCCCGTTCAGACAGTCCGAACTTGGCCAGCGGCCCTGTTTAGCCGCGATCGGCAGAGGAGCCCGCTCCAGGACCGGCGCCCGATCCCTCAAACTCCAGTCCGAGCCGGGCCAGCTCGCTCCGGATCGATTGAGCGTGAGCGGTCAGTAGCTGAAATGCCATACCCAGATGGCGCCAGGTGCCGCGGAGAGCGGAGTCGTCGGGCAGATCGTCCCCGGCCCGGCCCTGCCGGGCAGTCCGCGTGATCTGCCGGCTTTGACAGTCGAGCAGCTCGGCCAGTTCGCGGGTGATCCGGACGAGTCGCTGGTGTTCGCGATACGTAGCCACGGTCGTGGCGTCCTCCCGGCCGGTCTGCGACTTTGTATCCCACGCGGGGGGTGTGATTATGGCGGAGATCGGTCCGTGCCCGGCCGGGCTTGACCTATCATCTCCGGATAACCGGCCAGGTTTTTCCCTATGTCATGTGCGACGCGAGGCGGGGCACGAGAAGCGAGGGAGAGACAGAACGAACGAGAGACGGCGAGAACGCCGCAGGGTGGGCGAGTGGGTGCGGGAGAAGAGGGGAACACCAGGCAAGGGGGTGCGTGACAGTTCCGGCGGGGACCTTCGGGCGGAGAAGGGGACGGCACCT
>CAZOIA010000011.1:0-52973 GCA_964579675.1 uncultured Planctomycetales bacterium
CGGACTGCACGCCAGGCGAACGTGCGGGGATGGCCAGAAATCTGTGAACGGCTACGTCAATAGTAGTGCTGTATGCAATGTCACGTCTTGCGGGGAATTCTCGTTCTTCAGCCTCACGTACGCGTCATCCATCACTACGTACAGCTCACGACCGGGAAAGAAATGATTACCGCGGATTCCGAGAATAGTCCCTGCCCTGATTCTCAACTTGGCAGTAGTGGGAAACCTGCTCAGTTTGCTGAGCCTCCACCGCGTATGACCACCCCTGCACCGCCTGCCGAATTGACGCTCCACTTCCGTCCCGCCGACCGGAACCACGTCGCCAGCTTCCACAAGGGAGAACTTGATCGATACCATCCCCTTGTCCAGCGCTTCGACGAGGCCGACCTCTTGCGTATACGTCTCAAGGGCGATCAAAGCGGTGATAAGCGTCAAGGCAAGTACGAGGAGGACTTTGAGTTTTCTTCGAGTCCTCTGCTCCGGCACGGGACGGTTGTCGTTGACCGCTGAGCGTCGTTCACGACTGGCGGGAGGGGGAGCACGATGAGAGAATGAACGACCAGCCCGGCTGGTGGATACGCCTTCCTCTTGGCCCAACGAGGTGTGCAATTGCCTTCCGGATCTCTTGTCGTAACCGCAGGCGGCGCAGACAACGGCATCGGCAGGCAAATGCCCTCCGCAGTTTGGGCAACTGGCCTTTGAGTCGGAGCTCTCCGCCTCCTTTTCAATGAAGGTGACCGGGCCGCTTCGCGGCGGCACATAGAAGAGCTCACCCTTCTCCGGGCATCTGACGATACACCCAACGTGCTTCGACGCAACGCGATGAACTCGGCCACAGGGGCATTCCACTCGAATTGTTGACTGCTCACTCGGCATAGAGAACACGCCGTTCACGATACACGGTTCTTGAACCGCCGTCCGCCGTGGTGTGACAGTCCCAACGGAGGCTGGTTGCGACCGCTACCCTGGATTCGGAGTCCGCGAGCAGACGCAGCCAGCCACTCCGTGGGCCATGGTACGACATTTGCCCTTTAGATTCAATCCGCCTTCACCGCGATCCCAAAACACATCACAGGGAGCATCACCTATTCTGTCTGTGCGGGCGCCGCGGGTTGGCGGCCTTTGGCCTTGCGGAGACCGAGCCCGGGAACGGAAGGGACGGGCGGCCCCGGACGCGTCAGGTCGAGCAGTTCAGCCCGTTCTCAGTCCAGGCCAGACTGCAGGTGTGGCAACGACGGGTCGGCGCGCCGATGCCGAAGCCCAATCAGTCAGGCGCCCGGCAACCGAAGAAGCCCGCGAAACGGGGCAGGAACACAGAGAACTCTCGTTGATGTCGCCAGCGGCAGCGATGAGACTGTGGTCGGCGCCGAGAGCTCTCGGGACTGTGTGCCATTGCTCTTGCTCTATGAGTAGGGTATGCGGTGCTGACTGCTCGGGTATGTGCTTACTGAAACTGACCGATGCCAACGTGCACAGGCGCAGGCTTGAAGCCTGCGCGGCCTCGCGAACGGGCATGAAGCTCTGAACGCAATGGAAGAGCCGCGCGGGCTGAAGCCCACGGCTAATTGCGTGGGAATCGGTCAGTCTGAGAAAGGAAGTAGACATGAAATGGAGCCGCAGGTCCCACATGGCGGTGAACCGGGTTATCGCGATGCTTGTCTGGAGTCCGGCAGCGTCGTCGCTCCTTGCCGGGGTCAGGCTTCTTGCCGCAAGCACGTGCTCCCGAGCCAACGACCAGACAGTTGACTTGGCCATCCTTCCGTGAGGGGCGACCGAACCCCACTACTCAGCTCGCTGCGCTCACGGATGTGTGCCTTCCGTTCTCGGGGTTTACTTCCACGTGACACGAACGGGCGATGATTCACGGGCCTTCATGGCTGCCGAAAGTGATAGAGAAGGTGTGATTTTGTCCCAGCCGATCACTTTGCTGCTCAGCCGTCGAACCGCTTCCGGATACTTATCTGCCAGATTCCTCGATTCGCGCGGATCCGCGGCGAGATTAAAAAGCTCGGGTTTCGAGCCGTCGCGAAAGATCAGCAGCTTCCAATCGCCATCGCGAATCGCCAGGTCGGGCCAGGTGTGATCGGGCCCCGGCCGATCGGGCGGGCGGACCCACATGATCGGCTGCTCGCGCTTGGGTGAGGCACGGCCGACGAGCGCATCGGCCATGTCCAGCCCATCGAATTCGACATCCGCAGGAGTCGGCACGTTCGCCAGGGTGAGCAGAGACGGTGGCACGTCCATCCCCGCCAGGACGGTTCGCTCGTTCGTGGAGCCGATGGCCGAAGCGGGGATTCCGCCGTACCACACGATCAGCGGACTGCGAATGCCACCCTCGTACAGCATGCATTTCCCGCCCCGCAGACCGCCCGATGATCCGAAGCCCGGTTCCGGCCCGTTGTCGCTGGCCAGGAGGATGATGGTGTTGTCCCGGAGCAAAGGCTGCGAGCGGATGAAACCGAAGATGCGCCCGAGTTGTCGGTCCATCTCCTTCATCACGCCGAGGTAATGGGCTTCGCGTGAGCCGTTTCCTCGCAGATCGGGCGGGGCCTGGACCGGCGTATGGACGTCATCAAGCCAGAGATTGACGTAGAACGGTCGATCCTTAGCAACGGCCGTCCGGATCTCTTCCATCGCGCGGTCCACGAAGGACTCCGTGACCTTGTGCCGCCTGACCCAGTGAATCGGGCCGCCGCCGAGTTCAGCACTCATTCGGGTTGGCCCATGGTTGAATGGTTTGCCGTTCTTGCGTAGTTCAAACAAGGGTAGAATGCGTTCGCCGAGCCCCTCGAAGTTCGTGAGCGAGGCTGCGAAGCCGTATTCGCCGATCAACGGAGCGTCGCCCACGTCACGCTGCCCGCCCATGTGCCACTTGCCGATGTGCGCGGCGTGGTAGCCGGCTTGAGAAAGGGACCTGGCCAAGCTCGGAGCCTTCGGCGAAAGCCAGTCCGCCAATCCCCGCTTTCGGTTTTCTTCACGTCTTGCGAGGTACGACGTGATCTTCCATCGATTGGGGTATTGCCCGGTCGTGAACGACACCCGGGACGGACTGCAGACTGGAGCATTCACGTAGAACTGCGTGAAGCGAATACCCTCGCGCGCCAGCCGGTCGATCTCGGAGGTCTCGACCCGCGTTCCACCATAGCAGCTCAGGTCGCCGTAGCCCATATCATCGATGAGGATGAAGAGGATGTTCGGGCGTCTGATCGCCTCGCCGGCGAACGCGGATGTCATGGGCAGACAGTTGATCAGGCACGTCAGCAGGCATGTACTCACAGATCGCATGGGCGTATACCCTTCCGTGCTGAGGCAGAGGTCTTCCGATCATTCCTGGCGCTGGTCATCCGGTTGATCAGGCCGGGCACAAGGCAACCCGTGGCGCTTCTCTCCCTGGCGGATCACTGGCCGGGCCAGGCTCTCACTGTCGATCGGGCGGGACGCCCGAAGCCCTTCGTCGAAGACTCGAGTCGCATAAGCCCGGGAGCTATTGCGGCCGGGCAGCCTGTAGACACGCCCGGTGGCCGACACTATCTTGCGCAAGGGTCATGGAACCGCAAGGAGCCAGCAAAGGGAGAATGGGCCATGTGGAACTTACTGATGGTTGCGTGCATGAGTTCGAGCATGTCAGGTGCGGCGTCGAGCCCTGCCCGGGTCACGACCGCAGGAGCATCCCCGGACAAGCCCAATATCGTTTTCATTTTGGCTGATGACCTGGGCTACACCGACGTCGCTTGTTATGGCAGCCGGTACTACGTGACGCCGAACATCGACCGTCTGGCGAGACAGGGCATACGTTTCACCAGCGGCTACACGTGCGGACCGAATTGCCAGCCCACTCGGGCCGCGCTGATCAGCGGACAGTACGGGCCACGTACGGGCATCTACACGGTTGGAGGCATCAACCGGTTCAACTGGCGTAGCCGCCCCCTGCGGCCGGCGGACAACGTCACCCAACTCCCCCTCAACAAGATCACGATCGCGCAGGCGTTGAAATCGGCCGGCTATGCCACGGGAATGTTCGGCAAGTGGCATCTTGGAAACTTCGGGCTCCACCACCCGGCCCGACGCGGTTTCGACCAGGCCATCGTCTCGGCAGGCAAGCACTTCGACTTCAAGACCAATCCCCGGGTGGACTACCCGCCCGGGACTTATCTGGCGGATTTCCTGACCGACAAGGCGGTCGAGTTTATACAGCAGCACAGGGACGGCCCGTTCTTCCTCTATCTGCCGCACTTCGGCGTGCATTCGCCATGGCAGGCGAAGGCCGAGTGGATCGACAGATTCAGGGCCAAACCCGCCGCCGGCGGCCATCACGACCCGACCTACGCCGCGATGATCGCCAGCGTGGACGAGAGTGTCGGGCGAATCGTTGCTGTGCTGGAGGAGCTCGAGCTGTCCCGGAAAACGCTTGTGATCTTCTCCAGCGACAACGGCGGCGTTGGCGGCTACGCACGCGAGGGTCTGACAAACGCACGCGATGTGACCGACAACGCCCCGCTCCGCGGCGGCAAAGGAATGCTGTACGAGGGGGGCATCCGTGTGCCCTACGCCTTTTGCTGGCCCGGCAGAATCCCGCCCGGCACCTCCTGCGATCAACCCATTACGAGTGTCGATCTGTACCCGACGCTGCTCGAGGTGGTGGGCGCCAAGCCCCCTGCCGACTACGTCCTTGACGGCGTCAGTTATCTGAATCTGCTGACCAGCGGTGGCAAGTCGGTGCTAGATCGGGAAGCGATCTACTGGCACTTCCCCGGCTATCTGGGTTCGGGGAAAGATCAGTGGCGAACGCTGCCCGTGGGTGTCGTTCGAGCCGGTGATTTCAAGTTGATGGAGTTCTTCGAAGACGGCCGGCTGGAACTCTACAATCTGCGCGAGGATATCAGCGAGAAGGACAACCTCGCCGCATCAATGCCCGATAAGGTGAGAGAACTCCAGGCCAGACTGCACGCGTGGCGACGGCGGGTCGGCGCGCCGATGCCGAAACCCAATCAGGTAGGCGCCCGGCAACCGAAGAAGCCCGGGAAACGGGGCAGGAACACAGAGAACCCTCGCTGAGGTCGCCGGCGGCAGCGATGAGACTATGGCCGGCGCCGAGAGCTCTCGGGCTTGTGTGCCATTGCTGTTGCTCTATGAGCGGGGTATGCGGTGCTGACTGCTCGGGTGCGTGTTTAACGTGGATAACGGCTCTGATGGCGCCGGGGCCGACCGGGCCGGGAAGCGCCAAGTACACATACCCCTTGGCAAGGGGAAAAGAGAAACGCCGAGCTGATGGCGGGTGAATTGCCCGGGCCTACTTGATGTAATCGTTCAGAATGTTCTCCAGCATCTCCTGTCGGCCGGACTGGATCCTGGGTTCGCCCCTGGCGAGAGTGTGTTCTTCCAAGGCGGTGAAGGTCGTGCGGTTCCTTTCGATCTTCTTGCCGAGGGGGGTATTCCAGCCCCGGTAGCGAGCATCTACCTGTCTGGCGAGCGCTTTGTCCTTGATCAGTCGGGCGGCGATCCGGAGGCCTCTCGCGAAGGCGTCCATGCCGCCGATATGGGCGTGGAAGAGGTCCACCGGGTCGATCGACTGTCGCCGGACCTTGGCGTCGAAGTTGAGGCCGCCGGTCTTGAAGCCGCCCCCCCGGAGCAGCGTGTACATCGCCAGCGTGGTGTCGTACAGGTCGGTCGGGAACTGATCGGTGTCCCAGCCGAGGAGCAGATCACCGCGGTTGGCGTCGATGGAGCCGAGGATGCCGTTGCCGACGCAGAACTCCAGCTCGTGATGGAACGTGTGCCCGGCGAGCGTGCCGTGGTTGGCTTCGATGTTCAGCTTGAAGTGGCGGACCAGGTCGTACTTCTGCAGGAATGCGAAGCACGCAGCGGCGTCGGAGTCATACTGATGCTTGGTGGGCTCCTTGGGCTTGGGCTCGATGTAGAACTGGCCGCCGAAGCGGATCTTCTTCTTGTAGTCAACCGCCAGGTGCAGGAACCGCCCGAGGTGGTCGAGCTCGCGCTTCATGTCGGTGTTGAGCAGGGTGTCGTATCCCTCGCGGCCGCCCCAGAAGACGTAACCGCTGCCCCCAAGCTCCTTGGTGATCTCCATGGCTTTCTTCACCTGGGCGGCGGCGTAGGCGAAGACGTGCGGCGAGGGATTAGTGGCGGCCCCGGCCATGTACCGGCGGTTCGAGAAGAGATTCGCGGTGCCCCAGAGGGGCTTTATACCGGTGTCGCGCTGGAGCTTCTTGGCCAGCTTGACGACGTGGTCGAGGTTCCGATTGCTCTCGGCCAGCGTTCTGCCCTCCGGCGCGATGTCCCGGTCGTGGAAGCACCAGAAGTTGACCCCCAGCTTGGCGAAGAACTCGAAGGCAGCCTCCAGGGTCATCTCGGCAACCTTCATGGGATCGCTTGATCTGTTGTACTCGCGGATGGCGGTGCCGGGACCGAACGGGTCGGCCCCGAGGCCTTTGAACGTGTGCCAGTAGCAGACCGCAAACCGAAGGTGGTCAGCCATGGTCTTGCCGAGCACCTTTGCTTTGGGGTCGTAGTGCTTGAAGGACAGGGGGTCCTTGGAATCGGGGCCTTTGTACTTGATGTTCCTTACCGTGGGGAAATACTGAGGCATGGTCAACCGCGCCTTTCCTGGTGCAGAGATAATCGGACAACCGTGTGCTTGACAACGAGGCGTGATTATAAAGTCGTGGCCGGGCGGAGCAAAGCGGGGAATGACGAATGCTGAAGGGGGAACACGGGACGATCTCGGGTCAGCGGCCGGCCAGGGCGGCTTCCGGTTCGAGCAGGAGAGGATCCGGCGTCCTTGCCTGGAGGAAACCGGCCGCCCGCGTGACGCAGGGCCGGCATCGGCCGCAGGGCGTGTCGTTGTTCTGGTAGCAACTCCAGGTCTTGTGGAAGGGGATCTGGACCCGTTGGCCGAGCTGAATGACCTCGGCCCGGGTAAGCTCAATCAGTGGGGCTTCAACCATCAGCTCCCGGTGGGGGGGCTTGGCATAACTGAGCATGAGGTTGAACGTCTGGAGGAACTCGATGCGGTGATCGGGATACAGTTCGGAGACGGCCGGTCCCGGCACGCCGTGGTCCTCGCTGATCCCGAGGATGATCCGCCTGCTGCCGAGGGAGCCCGCCCAGGCGGCGGCGAGGCTGAGCATACTCGGCAACAGCCCCAGCATGAACGTTGTCGGGGTGCTCTTGCCGAGGGTAGAGGCGTCCTCGATGGCCAGGCGCTTGCTGGCGCGGGAGTTGCCGCCGAAGACGGCCATGCACGAGAGCTCGGCGACCATCGTCTTCTCGATGCGCAAGGCGGCGGCCACCTGCTGGAAGGCCAGCAGTTCGCGGTCAGCAGCCCGATGGCCCCAGGCGACGTGGAGCAGGGCCGGCTCGTACTGCTCACGGGCGATCGCCGTTGCGACCGTGCTGTTGATGCCCCCGCTGGCCAGAATCACCGCTGTGTCCATGGTGCGATATTCTCCTACGCGGCAGTTATCGACGTTGCGGTAGTTATCGACATTGTAGGTTGGCGGGAACAGTGGCGGCGGGAGGGTTTTCGGACCTTCGGCTGGACAGGCGGGCTCAGAGGGCGGAGAATGGGGGCGCCGTGATTCGAGTGCGGGGAATGTTCGCGAAGCCGCAAGCGGCGGTGGTTTCCGCGAAGCCGCAAGCGGCGCGTGGGGAAGCAGTAAGGAGTGAGCGACGCCCGATGCCGATTGGCTTTGCGACGATAGACTGGTGCATTGTCGGTGTCTATGTACTGCTGGCCGCCCTGCCGGGGTTCCTGTGCCGCAAATACATCCGGGGTCAGGCTGACTTCCTGATCGCAGGGCGGACGCTGAGCATCTTCCTGGCCACCGCCACCCTGACCGCCACCGAGATGGGGCTGGTCACCGTCATGTACTGGGCGGAGTTCGGGTACACCAGCGGGTTCTCGGCGATGGTGATCGGGCTGATCGCGTTGTCGGCGACCCTGTTTGTCGGGCTGTCGGGCTTCATGGTCAGGGGCCTGCGGGCTTCCCGGGTGGCCACGGTGGCGGAGTTCTACCAGCAGCGGTACACCGGGGGGGTGCGGCTTCTTGGCGGCTTCATCATCGCCGCCGCGGGGATTCTGAACTACGGCGTGTTCCTCCAACTGGAGGCCAAGTTCATCCGGATCGTCACGGATATGCCCGAGATCATCACGATCACGACCTCGACCCCGGCCGCGGAGGCCTGGCACATCCCGACCGTGAATCTGGTGATGACGGTGCTGCTGGTGATCGTGCTGACCTACACGATGTTGGGCGGCATGGTTTCGGTGGTGCTCACGGACTACATCCAGTTCATCGTGCTGACGCTGGGCATCGGAGGGGCGACCTACTGGGTTTTCATGCACTCCGGCATCGGGGGACTGGAGGGAATGGTCGAGGCGGTGGAGAAGCATCGGCCAGGGTATGGTTTCAATCCCTTCACTAAGGGGCTGGACGACAAGGGCGAGGCGGTTCTCGGCGTGGGTGTGCTCTGGATCCTCTGGCAGTGCATGCACTGGTTGGGGACAAACACGTGGCAGACGCAGGCGTTCCGTACCGCGGCAACGGACTCTGCCAAGACAGCCCAGAGGATGTGGGTCCTCACCGCGTTCAACTATTTCGGGCGCGGAGTGATCCCGATGATCTGGGGCATCGGGGCGCTGGCGTTTCTGAGTCAGACCATGGACGCGGACAGCCTGGCCGGCGTGGATACCAAGGAGGCGATGCCGATGTTCCTGGCGAACCTGCCCACCGGCCTGGTCGGCTTCCTGGCGGCGGGAATGCTGGCCGCACTGATGTCCACGCACTCGAGCTACCTGCTCGCGTGGAGCGGCGTGCTGAGCGAGGACCTGACCGGGCCCATCGTCAAATTGCTGTCGGGTCGGGAGATTCCTCAGGGGTGGCGGATCTGGATCACGCGCCTGTTCATCGTGCTGATCGGTGTGTTCCTGTTGTGCTGGGGTCTGTGGTTCCAGGTGCCGGCCACGGTGTGGGGTTATCTGGCCGTCACGGGCACGGTCTACGTCGCAGGGGCGATGACCCTGGTGGCGTTCGGGCTCTACTGGCGGAGGGCGAACACGACCGGCGCGTATCTCGGGCTGATCGGGGGCGCGTTGCCGGGCGTGATCTATCTGATCCTGAATATCGGTGCCCAGGCCATGGGCTTGACCGAAAACGACGGCGGCCATGTGGTGGTCAGGCTCAAGGAGGTGATGACGGATCCGCTGACCGGAGTGACGAGTTTCCCGCTCGCGGTTGCGGGGATGGTGGCCGGGTCGATCTGGGGTGAACGGCGGCGCCGGGCGGCGCCGGCGGCGACCGGCGGCGGGGCAGGGGCACCGGGAGGTGTCGCGTGAGTGGTTGGGCGACATTCTGGGAGTGGGTGATCATCGTAGCCCTGACGACCTACTTCGGGCTGGCGGTGGTGATCATGATCGGCGGGTTCTTCGATGTGAGGAAGATGTTTCGCCGATTGAATGAGTCCCATGCTCAGGCGGGGGAGGGGCGAGGGCCGGAGGGACAGACGGAGAGAGGGAGAAACGGAGGGATGGAGGGATGACAAGAGCGGGAGAGGGGGAACCGAACCGGTCAGGGAGACTCATCAGAAGAACTTCTCGACGCGCACGGGCCGAGACGAGACGAAACTCCCCGCCTTGAACGCGCCCGGGTGGATCAGGGCGACCTTGCCTTGGTCGTGGGGGCGGCCGGCCTTTGCGTGCAGCGACCGCAGGCCGCCGAGGTAACGGCGGGCGTCGGCGACGTAGAGCAGATCACCCTGCCTGGCTTTCATTCGGGCCATGTCTTCGGTGCTGAGGCGGACGACCGGGTAGCTTGGCGTTGGCGGCTGGGTTATTCCCCCCGAGGCGCCGCCCAGAAGTGGTGCCTCGCCTTCCCGCTCTTGAGTCTGGGCGGGGTCCGGCGCGGGGACGACGGCGGCTGCCGTGTCCTCGGCCGTGCCGTCCTCGGAGATCCTCAACTGGGCGACGATCTTCTCGCCGATCTCGAAGTTGGGCTCACCGCCCTTGAAGAATCGTCGGCCCCAATCTATCGATCCCACCCACAAGCCGGCGATCTCTGACTCCGGCTTGGGTTTCGTGAAGAGCGAGATCACGACGCCAATGACACCGGAGGCGAAGAGCCCGAAGAAGGCCCGCATGAACTTGAACCCGCCTTCCGGGCTGACGCCGTGCAGCCAGGTCCCGAAGGGCTCGATCATCGCCGGCCACTTGACCGAAGCCCAGATGAGGGTGAAGCCGCCCAGCATGGACCAGAAGGCGGCAGTGGGCGTGTAGCGTTTCCAGAAGGCACCGAAGGCCACCGATACGACAATCGCCGGTGTGACGATGGACGTGAACGCTCCGTGGGCGGCGTAAATGGAACCGAACTTGCTGAAGATGAACCCGCACCCCAGGCCGAGTGCCGAGGCGCCAAGCGAGACGCACCGGGCCGCCCTCAGGTAGTGTCGGTCCGGTCGATTCTTGGCCAGGTAGGGCTGGTAGACGTCGTAGACGAAGATGGCGGCGGTGGCGTTGGTGAGGGTGTCGATGGTGGACATGAGGGCGGCCGTCAACGCGGCGAGGATGAAGCCGAACACGCCCGGCTTGCAGACGAGTTCGGTGACCACGACAAACGCTTCCTCGGGATCTCTGTTCTCGTCGATGATGCCGATGCCGGCCATGGCGTTGCCGATCCACCCGGCGTTGCTCACGACGACCATGGCGATGGGCATGAGCAGGAGGGTGTTGAAGAGGATGGTTTTTCGGCCCTCGGTCATGCTCTTGGCGGCCAGGAACCGCATGATGAGTCCCTGGTTGATGAACAGGAACGTGATGCTGTTGGCAACGCCGTCCTGCCAGAAGATGCCGACGAAGTTGAAGTCGGGCGGCTCGTTGAATCTCGCCAGCGGGAGTCGGCCTTGCAGGTTGCGGAGGGCCTCGTCGCCGGGGCCGTGCCAGGCGATGTGCGCCCAGAGACTGCGGAACCCATCCACGAGCCCACCGTCCATCCCGAGGTAGTCGAGCCCGAGAACGAACAGCAGAAGACCGGCGAATAGCAGCATGAAGCCTTGAAGCAGGTCGGTGAAGATGACGGCCGTCTGTCCGCCGGCGGTGATATAGATGGCCGAGACGCACGCGATGACGATCATCGCGCTGTACAGATCGACGCCGAGAACCTTGTTGGCTGCCACGCCGAGTGTGAAGAGATTGACCCCGACGTAGCCCACCATGTACATGAGCATGATGACGGCGGCCATGATCCTGCACTTGGTGTCGAATCGGCGCTGGAAATACTCGGGGATCGAGCGGCAGCGGGAGAAGTAAATGATGGGCAGCCAGCCGAACATGAAGAACGGGATGAAGAACCAGTCGTTCATGTAGGTCATGGAGCTGGACATGCCGTACTTGAAGCCCATGGCCGAGTACTTGATGAAGCTGTACGAGCCGACGCCGGTGGCGACCATGCTCATGGCAATCAGCCACCAGGCGAACTTCTGGCCGCTGAAGAAGAAGTCGCGGGTGCTTTTTGAGAAGCGACCGAAGAAACTGCCGAAGGCGAGGATGCCGACGAAATAGGTGGCAATGACGACGTAGTCGAACGTCGTGCCGGCGGCCTCTGCCAGGAGCAAGCTGGTCACGCAATTTGCCCTTTCGCTAGCTCTGTTGGGGCATCACGTAGATCGCCGCCAGATACCACGTGAGGTGGATACCCGCGTACCACAAGAAGCCGACGATCAGTACGCCGAACCAGAAGCGATCCTGCTTCCGCGACAACACGCAGCTTTTCCTGGTCAGGATCAGGTAGATACCGATCAGGAATACGACCGCGCCCATGCCGTATTGATAGAGGAAAGGCCACCAGTATTCAGGCACCACGGCTGGTCTCCTCGCAGAATCTCGACTCGATCAGGGACGGGTGACACCGCGGGGCGTCCAACGGCGTTGCCCCGCGACTCAGGGCCCATCCCGAAATCCGGTTGAAAACCGCTTCCACAGAAGCGTTTTGGGACGGGGTCTTGACTGGGCGGGCCTGTAACGCGGGGTCCCAGCTTCTCCAAGGCAGTCTGTATAGCCGCTTGGCCGCTGAATTGCAACGCGTGGTGCTGTTCAACAGCAGGCGGCAGCATCTCGTTCCAGCCGGCCCGGGGGCGTCGGCCATGGCGGGCGAGGCGGTCTGACCGTAGGATGATCGGGCTTGGAACCCGCGGGAGTAGCGACTTTGCCTCTCTCTCAGATTCGGTACCTGCGCATCTATCCGCTGTTGATCCCATTGCGGCAACCGTTCCGCCATGCCGTCCAGGTTCGCCGGCACGCCGACCCGGTGGTGATCCAGGTCGAGCTGGCGGACCGGACCATCGGTTACGGGGAGACGCTGCCGCGGCCCTACGTTTCGGGCGAGACGGCGGACACGGTGCTCGAGTCGATCGACAGAACGATGCTGGACGAGCTGCTGGCGTTCCGGCCGGCGAGCTTCCCCGAGGCCCTGGAGCGGATCGACGCCCTCCCGACGCATGGGAGGACCGGCCGGCTGATCGTGGCCGCCCGGGCAGGGGTGGAACTGGCCCTGCTCGACGCCTACAGCCGCCACTTCGCCAAGCCCATCAGCGACGCGGTGGGGTGGCTGGGCGTGCCGGGGTTCGGGTCGCCGGGCAGTACAAAACACGTTCGCTACAGCGGGGTGCTCTCGGGTGGGGAGCTGAGCCGGTTGAAGCGTTCGCTCCGCAAGATGCGCTGGTTCGGGCTGCGGGATTTCAAGCTCAAGGTCGGTTACGAGGATGATCTCGACCGCGTTCGCGCGGTGGCCGACCTCTTGGGTCGCTCGCTCGGTCGGGCCACCACGTTGCGCCTCGACGCGAACGGGGCGTGGACACTCGAACAGGCCAGCGAACGCCTGGCGGCAATGGAAGATTGGCCCATTCGCTGCGTGGAACAACCGCTCGATCGGGCCCATGACAATGACCTGGTCGCCCTCAGGCGAGCGGTCCGACTCGACATCATGTACGACGAATCGCTCGTCACCTTCGCCGATGCGGAGCGATTGCTGCACTTGGGTGTGGCCGGCGCGTTCAACATTCGCATCAGCAAGAACGGGGGTTTTCTGCCGGCCCTGAGGCTCGCCCATTTCGCCCGCAAGCACAAGCTCATGTACCAGTTGGGCTGCATGGTGGGCGAAACCAGCATCCTGTCGGCGGCGGGACGTCGTTTCCTGGAGAACGTGCCCGGGGTGACGTTCGCCGAGGGCAGCTATGGGCGGTTCCTGCTCCAAGGTGACGTCGTGGATCGGCCGGTGCAGTTCGGGTGCGGCGGCCGGTTCACCCCCCTGTCGGGCCTGGGCTGGGGGATCGATGTTCGCCCGCCCCGCCTGGAACGGCATCTCGCTGACCGCATGATCGAGTTCCCGCTATGAAAGAAAACGATGAACTGAGAGTGATGAACGATGAATGTGATTCCCGTGGTTCCTGATACGTTCTCGCGCTCAGAAGACCTCCTGACGCGAGCAGGAGAAACCGAGGTCGCGGACGGTCTGGTTGATCTGGAGGCAGTTGGCCTCGGGTTGGCCCTTCTCGAGGTGGTAGTGAAACTCCAGCGGCCCTCCGCCGTTCTCTTCGACGGTCTGTCGTACCCATGCGTCCACGTCGGCGGGTTCTGCGTTCGTGAGCAGGGGGGTGTCGGCGATCAGGTCGATGCGAACGTTGCCGAACCGCTCGCGGATCCTGGCCACGCTTGTGTTGCTGCCTACGTTTAGGCAGTTGATTCCGTTGACTTGAGCAAAGACGTCGAGGAGATGGTCGGATTGGCCGCAGGAGTGGAGGCGGACGGGGCCCAGGCGCTCCGCGAGCTTGTTGAGGGCGGGCAGTGCGAACCCGGCAAGCTGCGCGGGCCCGACCATACACGCGGAGCACTCGCCGACATGCAGGCCGGTGATCTTCATGCCGACGGTGTCCGCGAACAGGCAGGCCAACTGGATATATGCTTCAGCGATCCAGTCGAGGAACTCGTGGACCAGGGTGGGGTTGTCGAGCATCTCCACAAAGACTCGCTCACCCATGAGCTTCTGGGCGGTGGTGAGAACGCCGTGGATGGTTGCCCGGCCGGTGGTGTCCCAGAAGAAGGGCGGGATGACGGCGTGGGTTGGGCCGAGGGATGCGCGGGTGGCCTCGATCTGTCGCAGTAATTCGTCGATGGGCCAGGTTGTCTGCCAGTCGATCCCGCGCAGTAGGTCAAGGTCTTTCATGTCGGCCAGGGGCGTCTGGGTGATGTCCGGGTCCTTGTCGCCGTAGAAGACGAGCTTGGCCCCGAGGGCAGCCCCGAGGATCAGGTTGGGCTGAATGCCGCCGACGAGGGCCACGGGGCAGCGCCGGCCTTCGACCTGCACGAGTCCGGCTTCGAAGTTGTAGATGGGCTCGTCGGGAAACCGGTCAGCCACCAGCGCGTTGGCCGCCTGTTCCTGGGCCAGCCGGCGGTTTGGGTCCATGAAGAAAGGCTCATCGTACTGAAAGCCGGCCTGTTCGTGCAGCCACCCGAAGCTCACGCTCCCGAGAACCGAGATTCCACTTGCCATGGTTGCTCCTTGCCCGCGAATGGCGTCATGGCCCGGGGGACGGTGCCCATGTTCGCCCTGAGCCGTGGGAGTATCAAGACCCGGCAGGAACCGGTTGGCATTGCACGTCTCGGGTCTGAGGGGTAGATTGCCAGCTATTATGGCGTTGGCTGCGGTATTCTGGGATCGTGACGGGACGCTGATCGAGGATCCGGGTTTTATCAGCGATCCGGATCAGGTGAAGTTGCTGCCCGGGGCGGCGGAGGCGTTGTGTCGCCTGGCGGATGCGGGGTTGGAGAACGTCATCGCCACGAACCAGTCGGGTATCGCCCGCGGACTGCTCGACGAGCCGACGCTGGAGAGGATCCACGACCGGCTGCGGGAAGCGCTGGCCGCCGGGGCCGCGAGCATCGACGCGATCTATTACTGCCCGTACCTGGACGGCGAGGAGGCAGCGGTCGAGGCGTACCGCCGGGACAGCGATCTGCGCAAGCCCAAGCCCGGGATGCTGCTTCAGGCCTCCCTGGAGCGGAACCTCGATCTGGCGGCGTCGTGGTCGATCGGCGATTCGGTGGGCGACGCCCAGGCCGGGCGGGACGCCGGTTGCCGAACCATCCTCGTTGCCGGCGATTCGTACGCCCGGTCGGCCGCCGAGAGGCAAAAGGAAGTCGATTTCGTCGCGGCGTCGCTGGGCGAGGCGGTGGATATCGTGCTGAAGCACACGCGAACCGCCCGGGGCGAGCAGGCCGACCACACCGACCACGAGACCCCGGCCATCCTGCGGGAGATCCTGACCTTCCTGCGCATGGTGGACCGGCGGGGGCAGGCGGAAGATTTCTCGCTGGCCCGGCTGGCGGGGGCGATCGTTCAGATTCTAGCCTTGGCAGCACTGGTCTATGCGTTCTTCGGGCTCATCCGCAACGACGACCTGGGGGTACAGATCATTCGGTTGTTGTACACGCTGGTGCTGCAGTTGATCGCGATAACGTTCTTCATGTTGTCATCCAGGAAATGATGGCGCGAAGCCGCGAGCAGCTTCACGGCCCACTCGTTGGCAGGCTCTCCACCCATATCGGGGAAGACCAGGCCCGGCTGCCGTCCGTCTGGTGCAGGCGGACGTAGAGGTAATGGAACCCTTCAGAGGCAATCTCAGGCTCGTAGGTGAGGGTGATGCGCCGCCCGGTCTGGGGGAGTCTGGCTTTGACCTCGCCGTCGATGACGATCTCGATCGAGGAGATAGGGGCGGTGCCGCCGGCTTCGATGTGGATCGGCGGGAAACAAGGGGCGGTGAAGTGCTCGCCCATCCAGTGATCGCCGGCTCGGACGATGAGTCGGATTTTGTCCATGGCTCCGAAGGTCCGGCGGGCCTGCATGGCGCGGAAGATCGATTCCCGGGTCCGCTCCTCAGCCCAGACGCCCGCGTAACTGCCGCTCGTCGAGCAATGGTCGCTGCTGGCGATGAACCCGAAGAGGTACCGGCGGGCCAGCCCTTCATGGGCGTCCCGTTCGATCGAGCGGTCGCGACAGCCCTGGTAGATCTCCAGTAGCGGGCGCCGGGCGTTGTCGTGGGCGTCCCATGTCTCGGTCTGGAGCGACCGGGGCGGATTGGCGGGGTCTTCGATGGGATCGGTGATCGTCTGATGCGGGATCGTGATCGTGTCGTCGTCCAACTCCTTCCACAACTGCGGGTGGGGGTAAGTGTGGGGGCGAAGCATGTCCGGCCTCAGTGAGACGACATTGTGATCCTCGCCACCCCGGCTGCGCTCGTAAGAGAAGAACGGGATAAACCGCGGCTTGAGATCATGGCGTGACACTTGCTTTCGGCAACGCCACCAGAGCTGGCTGAGGGCGTTTCCCCGGGCCAGGTCGCGGCAGTGGTCTGTGATTCCGAGGAAATCCAGACCGGCCACGTCGATCGCATACCGGTAGGCGTCATCAATCGTGCCGTCGGAGGGCACGAAGCAGAGCGACAGGTCGGTATGGCGGTGGAGATCGCCGAAGAACAGCTCGTATCGTTTTCCCGCGACGGTGGCCGCCTCAGGCGGCACGGGGGGCTCAGGAGGGGCGGCAGCGATTGGCTTGTCGGCAGGGGGCGCTGTTTTGACAGCGGCCGGGCCACTGCCGGGGGCTGCGAGAGTCGCCACCACCACGCCGCGGAGAACGTCGGTCATGCGCCGGTCGGTCCTGCCCGTAGTCCAGGCGACGGCGACGCCGTTACCGTACGGGGTCGCGCCCAGGCTTTGCAGACCGTCGCCCTGGCCCACCTGGAAGCGATACAGCTTCGAGAAGCCGTCCCCCTGCAGGCAACGGGCGTAGACGCCCCAACCGGCCTCCTGGTGTGTGATCCGCTCGATGCCCAGCCAGGGGACGTAGTAGTGCCGGTAGAGGATCCAGACGCGACCGCTGTCGTCAATGATGAGCCGGCCGCGCTCATAGAACGCCCCGAGAGCCTTGCCTGCCTCAGCCGCGTCGGGCCGGGTCAACGCCTGTTCGATCGACGGCATCGGCAGCGGCGCCTTGAGATGCGCGAAGCCGCCGGCCTGATCGAGCAGCCCCAGTCGCAGCCGGCGGAAGCGGTGCAGCGGGCCACACGTATCACTCATCTCGAAGTAGTGCTTGCCCTTGAGCCGCATGCGCGAGAAGTAGGTTTTGCCCCAGTTGTCGGCCCCCTCTTCCCAAAGCACCCAGACGCGCCCATCCGTGCCGGCAGCAACCTGGGCCCGGCCCTCGAACGCCGGCGAGGCGGCAATCACGACGATGTCCCGCCATGCCCCGCCTTGGCATGAGCGTGCATACACGTCGTAGCTGGTGCCGTCATAGCCGTCCCAGACCACATAGACGGTGCCGTCCGGTGCCAGCGCCACGTCGGGGTGCCAGTCTCCCAGGGTGGACGCATCGCTCAGCACTTGGATCTCCGCGAGCCCGCCTTTGGGCGAGACCTGCCTGGCCAGCACGTCGAATTGGCCGTTCCGCTCGCCTTGCCAGACGATCCACAGGCCACCATCGGGTGTGGCCGCGGTGCGGTGACGAATGTCCGGGCCCGGGCTGGTGCTGACGTTCACCGTGCCGCGGAAAAGGGAATTGCCGGGATTGACCTGGGCGAGGAGCACCTCCCATTGCCCATCCATCTGGGCTTCGTAGCTGAGCCAGAGTCTCCCCTCGCTGGCCGGGGTGATCGTCGGGTTTGCATACTCGCCGGGTTCTGGTGACACGAGTCTCTTGAGTTCTAACTGGTGGTTCACATAGCGGGCCACCCAGACGTGGTCGCCCTGGCCGGGAAAGAACTCCAGCCACGTGACCCACAGATCGTCGCCCACCCGGGCGATGTCGGCGTCATAGTAGTTGGGATTGTCGAAGACGGTGGCCGGCACCGTCTCGTCGGCGGCGTCGTAGAAAAAGAACTCGCGCTTCGGCCGCTCGGCAGCGACGGCCACGCCCGCCGACAAGACCCACAGGATTGCAAGAGCAGCGTTCCTGGAAGCAGTCATGATAAATCCTCTTCTGAGCCGGCGGCCCGGATTGTACCGTGATCAGTCCGCCTTGTCCTGCGGTTCGACGCTGCTGGGCGGCTTGACGTCCGCGGGCCGGAAGGGCGTACCGCACTCGGGGCAGCGGTTGCGGCTGGCCCCGGTCAGATCGTAGCCGCACTCATGGCAGTAGGGCCGGTTGCCGGGGATGGCCTTGTTCACGATCCATTCACCACCGAAGAACAGGTAGAGCCCGAATCCCGCCTCAAGGAACCAGCAAGACAGCAGGATGATCGTCCCCCAGCCCCAAAAGACTCCCACCCATCTGCCCTGTGCCGTCAACTGATAGATGAAACTGATCAACTGGGATAGGCCGCGCGCCGCCCCGGTGGCGAACACCAACACGCCGATCGCCTTGAGCAACAACCGGAACAGCGTTTTGTACTTCATGACGTGCCCTTTCTATCTGACCGAGGCGAAGGTGGCGAACCGGAGTGCAGCCAGTTTCGCCGCATTCTCCCGATATGCCCATCGCGTGCCCGGTCAGGTGGGGTATGGCGACGCAGGCCGGTCCGCGTTTTGGGCGGGAGGGTGAGCGCCGGCGTCAACCGGCGGTGGTGATGCCGAAGGTGGCCAGTGCCTTCTCCTCATCGTCGCAGAACGTGAACATCTTGTTGAGCCGGGTGATCTTGAAAACTTTTCTCAGGTCCTTCCGCACACCGCACAGGACGACCTGCCCCCTGATCTGATCGGCCTTCTTCCGCAGCGTGATCAGGACCCCGAGGGCGGACGAGGAGAGGAGCTTCACGTTCGAGAAGTCGAGAACCAGCTTCTTGCGACCCTTTCGATCCACCAGTTCGTAGAGCTGCTCGCCGATCTGCTCGACCTGAACGGCGTCGAGAATGGAGGCGTCGTTGAAATTGACGATGGTGACGTCGCGGATGGGATGGATGAGCAGTCGTGCGGGAGCGGGCATCGTTTACCTCTCTCACTCAGGGCGCCCAATGAAGCCGGCTGCGAGCACCAGGGATTGTAAGCGAGGGACAGCCTTTTTCGAGTCCACCGGTACGGCTTCGCACGGCCAGGCCGCGCTTGCCCATGCCAGCCTACTTCAGCTTTGTTCTCAGGATGGTGAGCAGGTGGTGGTGGTCTATAGGCTTCTGAAACACGCCGGCCAACCCGAGGTCGGCGTAGTCGGTGCTCATGGCCAGGTCGTCCCCGATGGAGCTGAGCAGGTAAATCGGGGCCTGGTTGCCGAGCGCCATCAGCTCCCTGACAAAGCCGGTGCCAGCGTCAACCTCCTCCATCATCAGGTCCACGATGATGAGCTCCGGCTTGGCTTGTTTGTATGCCCTGAGCCCCTCTTCGGCGCTGCGGGCCTCGACCATCTGGTAACCGTTGGCTTCGAGGACGACCCGCATGGAGTCGAGGAAATCCGGGTCATCGTCGAGACACAGGATTACGTGTTTTGGCTCTTGCATGTTTCATCCTCGAGGGAAGGTGAGGCATCTCCCACCCGGCGCCCCCGGCCGCGGCCGGCAGCCTCCCGGAATGTGCCTCGGCGTAACACCGGCTCAAGGAACGCCAGGGCTGACGCCAGATTCGCCCGGGCCCGTCGGGACAAGGATTCGCCGAACTCGTTGAAGGCGTATCCGCGGATGCCGAGGACATAACCTTCCGTCCGGGCCCCGAAAAGCTCGCGGGCCAGGGCCAGGACCGCCGGGGGGTCGAGGCAGTGGCTGGTGAAGCTCAGAGCCCGTTGCGGCTCGATGCGGCGAAACGCGAAAGGCTCAGGACCGGCGACGGCGGCATCGGCGAACACGACCACCTCGTGGCGACTGGCCGCCTCGGCATTCTCGACGGTCAACTGATAGTCCGCGTCAACCGTCAGGCCGGGGATATTCAGCTTCTCGACGGCATCGGCCAAGGCGGGCCCCAGGCCGTCGTCCAAGCGGCCCGGATTGCCGTACGCGATCAGCAGGGCTCTGCCGGTGCTTTGCGTCATGTTTTACCCTCGGCTCCGGGTGTCGAGCAAGCGTCCCTGGGAGTCCAGCAACTCGATCGTCAGAGGCATTTGCCCCAGGGCGTGCGTGGCGCAGGACAGGCACGGGTCGTACGCTCGGATGGCCACCTCGATGTGGTTCAGCAGCGCTTCGGTGATCTCGGTGCCGGAGAGATAGTCGTCGGCCACCTTTTGGACCGCCCGGTTCATCGGCTCATTGTTGTTGGTCGTCGCGACGATCAGGTTGGCCATCGTGACCTGGTCGTCCTGGTTGACGCGGTAGTGGTGGAAGAGGGTGCCCCGCGGCGCCTCGAGCAGCCCGACCGCCTCCTCTTGCCGGTCGCCCTTGACCAGAAGATCCTGGCCCTGGAGGTCCGGATCGTGCAGCAACTGTTCGATCTTCTCCATCGAGTGCAGCAGTTCGATCATGCGGGCCCAGTGGTAGGCCATGGTGACGTTGTTGGGCTTCCCATCGGTAAGAGCCATGAACTCCTGCCGGGCCGTTTCAGCCTCGGGCGTGTCGATGAAGTCGGCGGTGTTGAGCCGGGCCAATGGGCCCACGCGATACCAGCCCTCCTCCGGTCCGATGGACTTTATGAACGGGAACTTCATGTAGGACCAGTCCCGGACCTCCTCGGCGATGTATTCCAGGTAGTCCCGGCCATCAACCTGGTCGAAGATCGTGTCCCCTTGGGCATCGATTGCCCGGAGATTGCCGTCATACAGGTCCATGGCGCCGTCCTGGCGGATGATCGACAGATGGTTCGAGGGGAAGGAGCCGAAGGGCTGAAGCTTCTCCAGGTTCTCCACGGTGTGGTCTTTGGCGATCTTGACGGCCGCCCGCGCCCAATCGAGCATCTGATCGAGGCCTTCGAGCAGGACGTCCCGCTCCTGGATAGACAGATTCTTGTTGATGCCGCCGGGAATCGCGCCGGTTCCGTGGATCTTCTTGCCGGCGGTGGCCCGGATGACTTCCTGTCCGAACTTGCGCAGCATCACGCCCTGCACCGCGAGATCGGGGAACCTGGCCGCCACGCCGATGATGTTGCGGGTGGCCGGATCACCATCGAAGCCGAACAGAAGGTCCGGTGAACACAGGTGGAAGAAGTGCAGCGCATGCGATTGCAGGATCTGGCCGTAATGCATGAGCCGCCGCATCTTCTCGGCGGTGGGGGTGAGCTTCTCGCCGCCCACGATACGGTCCATCGCCTTGGCCGCGGCGAGGTGGTGGCTGACCGGACAGATCCCGCACAACCGCTGAACCAGCACCGGGACTTCCCAGAAAGGCCGGCCCTGGATGAAACGCTCGAAACCGCGGAACTCGACGATGTGGAGTCGGGCCTGCTTCACCCGGTTCTCCTCGTCGAGCAGGATCGATACCTTGCCGTGTCCCTCGACGCGGGTTACGGGTTCAATCACGACCCTTTTCATGCCGTTCGTGGCGACCATTATCGTACTCCGATCCGCACTCAGTCGTATTTGATCAGCTCGTAAGGCAACTCAATCGGCTTGTCGTTCAGCAAGGCAACCAGCACCTCCCATATCGCGTCCGCCGGGGGCGGGCAGCCGGGGAGGTGATAGTCGATCTTGACCACCTCGTGGCAGGGATAGACCTTGTCGAGCAGCAGAGGGATCTCCGGGTCGTTCGGGATCAAACGACGAGAGTTGTGCACCGACGGGCCGTTCAAGTAGGCCTCTTCCAGGCATTCCTTCAGCGGGATCGTATTGCGCAACGCGGGGATTCCGCCCATGGTGGCGCAGTCGCCGACGGAGACCAGAATGTCGCAGTGCTTGCGGAACTCCTGCAGTACACGGACGTTCTCCTCATTGGCGCACCCGCCTTCGATGAGTCCGATCCGGCACCGGCCGGTGAACTCCTTGATATCGTCGATCGGCGACTTGTCGAAATCGACGAGCTCGATCAGCTTCAGGATGCGATCGTCAATGTCCAACAGAGACATGTGACACCCGAAGCAGCCGGCCAGGGATGTGGTTGCGATTCTCGGTTTGGGCATGATGTATTTCCTCACTCGCTTCCGGCGGCCTGCCGGGCCTCAATGTCCGAGCCGATCGGCTTGTGGTCGTAATCGCGCCTGCCAATGGGAACGGCATAACCGACGCGCTTCTTCAAGATGGCGCCGACCGGGCAGACCGAAACCGCCTCGTCGGTCACGTCGATGTCCGTATCCCTAAGATTGGCCTCTGCGTTGACGGCGACCTTCCGGTGCGGCCCCCGCCCCACGAACTGGAAGACATTCTTGCCGTCCAGGTCGCGGGAGGCGCGAATGCAACGGGCACACAGGATGCAACGGTCGTGGTCAATCAGGATGTCGGGGTGCGAGGCATCCAGGTCACGTTTCGGGAACAGGTAGGGGTGTTTCGGTGCGGTGATGCCGAACCGATAGGCCAGGGCCTGCAGCTCGCAGTTCCCGCTCTTCTCGCAGAACATGCAGAAATGGTTGCCTTCGACGAACAGCATTTCTATCAGGTCGCGTCGCAAGCGAAGAATCTCCTCGGTGTCGTTCTCAACGACCATGCCGGGCATAATGGGTTGGGTGCAGGCGGCCTGCGGGCGGCCGTTGGCGATCACGGTGCAGACCCGGCACGCCCCGTAGGGAGCCAGACCGTTCCGGGAGCACAGGCGGGGAATGTAGATGCCTGCTTCGTCAGCGGCCTCCATGATGGTCTGCCCGGGGCAGCCCTGGATCTCGACCCCGTCGATCATGAATGTGACGGTCTTACTCATGCAACATCCCTTTTCTACTTCTACGCGTCGAAAAGCACGGACCGCCGTCCGGTGATCTCCCTGGACTCGCTCAGCGCCGCCTGTACGTCAAAAGAGGGTTGGAATGCCTCCTCCTGCTCCGTCACTAACGCCTCGTACGCGGGCCGGAAGTTTTTCAACGTAGACAGAATGGGATTCGGCGACGTCTGCCCGAGCCCGCACCGGCTGGTTGTCTTGACCGTCTCGCCGAGCTGTTGCAGATAGTCCAGATCGGCCGGCTCGCCCTTGCCCTGGATAATCTGCTCCAGCCGTTGCTTCAGCAGGACGTTCCCGACTCGGCACGGCGTGCAGTAGCCGCAGCTCTCCTCGATGAAGAAGTCCATGAACTCGGCGGCGACCGCGAGCACGTGGCGATCCGGGCCGAAAACCATGATCGACCCGCCGGTGGCCAGGTCGTCGTAGCAGATGGTCCGGTGGAATTCCCCGGGTGCGACCATCTGGCCGCTCGGCCCGCCGACCTGCACGGCAATGGCGTCTGCGGCCCCGGCCAGCCTGAGCACCTCGCGGAGTTGGATGCCGAACGGCAGCTCATACACCCCGGGACTCATGCAATCGCCGGCCACGCTGAGCAACTTCGTACCCGGGCTGCCCTTGGAGCCAAACTGAGCGAACCACCCCGGGCCCTTCTCCAGGATCCGAGCCACACAGCAAAATGTCTCCACATTGTTGACCGTCGTGGGCATTCCCAGATAGCCCTTCCGGGCCGGGAACGGCGGGCGATTCTTCGGATCGCCCCGCAGGCCCTCGCACGAGCTGATAAGGGCGGTCTCCTCCCCGCAGATGTAAGAGCCGGCACCCATCTGGATGCGAATGTCGAAGTTGAACCCCTGTTTCCCGCAGACGTTGTCTCCGAGTAGCCCCTTGCTGCGGTGTTCAGCAAGGACGTGCTCCAGGAAGCGGCGCAGATAGGCGTACTCGCCTCGGAGGTAGACGACGCCCTTGCTGCTGCCGATGGCGTAACCGGCGATGGCCATGCCCTCGAACAGGAGGTCCGGGCGCTCGGTGAGAATGACGCGATCCTTGAACGTGCCCGGCTCACCTTCGTCGGCATTGCACAGGACGTAGCGTTCCTCGCCGGGAGCGGCCCGGGTGAACTCCCATTTCATACCAGTGGGGAAGCCGGCCCCACCCCGGCCGCGGAGGCGGGCTGTCTTCACGTAGCGAATCACCTCGGCCGGACTCATCGCCACCGCCTTGCCGATCGCTTCGCCGGGCGACATCTCGGCAAGGATCACCGGACCCACCTTGCGGATGTTGTTCGCCACCATCGCCTGCACCAGCTCATGGGCGTTGTTGCCGCCGCCCAGGTTGTGCACCAGCCGCCGCGGATCCAGATGCTTCTTCAGATTCCGCGTGATCTCCCAGGCGGAGTCGCTGGAGAGGTGGGTGACCACCACGTCGTTGACCAGCGCTGCGGGGGCCTGGTCGCACATGCCGATGCAGGGCGTGTATTCGAGCGAGATTGCGCCGTCGGGCGTCGTCTGCCCGAAGTTGATGCCCAACGCGGCGGAGAAAGCGTTGGCAACCCGCCTGCACCCGTGCATCTTGTCGATGATGCCGTTGCACAGGCGGATGACGATTTTGCCCTTCGGCGTCTTCGACAGGAAGGCGTAGAACGAGACCACACTCTCGACCTCCACGCGGTGGGTGCCGACCTCTCTGGCGATCAGGTCCATCGCCTGGCTGGGAACGCACCCGAACCTGTCCTGCACCGCCCGGACAATGTCCACCATCCGCGTGCGGTCGTTGCCGCAGGCCTCGCAGATTTCCTTGATGGCCACCTCGAGGGCCTCAGTGATGCCGAGCGTCTCATTCATTGCGATACCTCGACTGTGATTCGAGCCGTCGGCTCCGTCCCACCGATCAGTGACTTCCTGGTCACCTCGATCGGGCGATTATAGGCGCCGTGACAATAGCCAGCCTCTGCTGAGGTGGCCTGTATGCCCGAATGGGAGGTCGGCCGCCGACCGCGCATAGGCCGCCAACACCACAGGCAGCCCCATCACGGAGCCTAACTGTAGCCAGAGAGTATGCGAAAATGAGCCGCCGTCAATTGTGAAAAAAATCACAAGCCTGGCCCCCGGCTGTATAGCTAGGATTGTATGGTCCCGCAATGTGAGTAGTGTATGAGGGTTTTGGGGTCTTCTGAAGGCCTGGAGCGTTCCGATATGGTAGGGGGCTGGCATGGCCTGGCTTAAGGCATTCCGGTTCGGCTGTGGACATTGTCACGGGCCGGCAGACTGCCCGCTCGCGGATACCGGTGAATCCGGACCGAGCGGTAATGGGCAGGCGGGACTCCGAGGGGCGGGGCTGGTGCTGGCAGCGCTGGCCGTGTTCATTGTGCCCCCGATGACCGCCATCAGTGGAGCCTGCCTTGCCGGATACTGGTGGGCAGGCCCTTCGTCCGCGTCGTTGGGCTGCTGGCAAACCGTGGGGCTGGTAGCGGGACTCGTGGTCGGCGTGGGTTTCGCCAGGGGGCTGTTGGCCTGGGCGCCTCGCCGGGGATGCTCGCTGGACGGAGAAACTTAGCATGATTGCCGGGTTGCGGGATCGTCTGCGGGGTGTGAAGAGCTTCCCGCGCGGCGTTCATCCGCCGCATCGCAAACAGCTCTCCGAGGCCGAGCCGATTCGACTGTTCGTCCCGCGGGGCGAGTTGACGGTGCCGCTCGTGCAGCACATCGGGGCTGCCTGCGAACCGGTGGTGAAGCCGAAGCAGGAGGTCGCCTACGGTGAGAAGATCGCCGACGCCGATTCGTTCGTCTCCGCTCCGATCCATGCCAGTCTGGCGGGCAAGACGGGGGCGGCGACGGTTGCCCTGCTACCCAGCGGCCGGCGGGTGCCGGCCCTGACCCTGAAGCCCGCGGAAGATGGGGCGGCCCTCCCGCCGGACTTCCTCCAGCAGTTCCTCGATCGCAGGTGGGACGACGTCGAGCCGGCGAGCTACGAGCCGGAGCAGATCTGCCAGGCGATCCGGGCAGGTGGCGTGGTCGGGCTGGGCGGGGCCACGTTCCCGACGCACGTCAAGCTGAAGCGAAACCCCGATCGCCCGGTGGACACGGTCGTGCTCAATGGCTGCGAATGCGAGCCTTACCTGACCGCCGACTACCGGCTCATGGTCGAGGCGCCCGAGCCGATCCTCGTCGGGCTGCAACTGGCGGCCCGTGCCGCCGGCGCCTCGCGGGCGATCATCGGGATTGAGGACAACAAGCCGGACGCCATCGAGGCGATGCGGGCCGCGGCCAAGGGTCGGCGGGGGCTGGAGATTGCCGTCTGCGCCACGAAATACCCGATGGGTGGCGAACGCCAGCTCGTTCCGGCGGTGCTGGACCGGATCGTGCCCAGCGCGCCCAAGGGCTTGCCGCTCGATGTGGGCGTGGTGATGATCAACGTGGCGACGGCCCACAGCATCGCCCGGGCGGTCGTGCGCAACCAGCCGCTCACGCACCGCGTCGTCACGGTCACCGGGCGCGGGGTCAGCCGGCCGGGGAACTGGCTGGTGCCGATCGGGACGATGTTCGCCGAGCTGATCGAGGCGTGCGGGGGCGTGACCGACAACGCGCTCAAGGTGATTGCCGGCGGCCCGATGATGGGACCTGCGGTGCCCAGCCTCAATGTCCCGGTGGTCAAGGGCACGGGCGGTATCACGGTAATGATCGAGAAGGAGACCACCGCTTGGGCTGAGACTCCTTGTATCCGCTGCGGGCGATGCGTGGACAACTGCCCGCTGCACCTTTCGCCGACGAAGATCGCTCATGCGATCAAGTTCCGGGATTACGAGCTGGCCAATCGGTACGACATGCTGGCCTGCTGCGAGTGCGGGTGCTGCGCATACGTTTGCCCCGCCAACATTCCGCTCGCCCAGTACATCCGGGCGGGCAAGCGCCGGTGGCAACTGACCAGAAGTCGGAAGTGAGAAGTGGGAGTTGAGAACTGAGAAGCAAGGGTTGAGGATTGAGAATTGCGAATTGAGAGTTGAGGACCGAGCAGTGAGAGAGGGTGTTTAGCCGCGACCCGAAGGGGAGCGTGAGCATTCCAGGGTGCGAAGGTGGTAACGTGAGCAGGTGAGAATGCGAAGGGACACGATCGCCGGGATCGACTTGTCTAGCCGCGACCCGAAGGGGAGCGCGTTGGCCTTGCCAGGCCGCAAGCGACGGGGAAAGCACTGGCCGCAAGAAGGTGGTTTCACGCGTTCATAGCGCGAGGAGTCGCGTTTCACATGACCGAAGCACACGTAGGGTCAACGACGCCGCCCGGGGCACCGAAGCCGGAGCCGCCGAGCGCGTTTCTGGTCGATTCCGCGCCGCACCTGGCTGGTGGCAGAACGACGCGGGGTGTGATGTTCGACGTGGTGGCGGCGATGGTTCCCCTATTGATTGCGGCGGTCCTTCTCTATCACGGACGGGCGATCGCGTTGACGGTGATGACGGTGGCGGCCTGTCTGGCCACCGAGGCGATCTTCAACCGTGCCCGCGGGCGCAAGATGGATTCGCTGCTGGACGGGTCGGCGATCGTGACCGGCATGATCCTGGCGTTCTCGCTGCCTCCGAAGCTGCCGATCTACATGGCCGTCGTCGGCGGTGTGGTGGCGATCGGGCTCGGCAAGGCGGTGTTCGGTGGGCTCGGACAGAATCTGTTCAACCCGGCGATGGTGGGCAGGGCGTTTCTGATGGCGTGCTTCCCGGTGGCGATGACGACGTGGGCGGAGCCGGGCACGCTCGCGACGATCGGCGGCGCTGATGCCGTGACCCGGGCGACTCCGCTGGCGGCGGCGAAGTTCGGGTCCGACACCGTGCCGGCGCTGTGGAACCTGTTCCTGGGCAACGTCAGCGGCTGCATCGGCGAAACGAGTGTTATCGCCTGCCTGATCGGCGGGATATACCTGTTGGCTCGCGGCACGGCGGACTGGCGCCCGCCGCTGGGCATGCTGGCCGGCGCGATGGCGTTCGCCACGATTGCTCACCTGGCCGACCCCGAGCAGTTCGCCCGCCCGCTCGTGCACTTGAACGGCGGAGCGATCGTCTTCGGTGCGTTCTTCATCGCCACCGACTACGTGGGGGCCCCGCTGACTCCCGCGGGCCGGCTGATCTTCGGGTTAGGAGCCGGAATCCTGACCATGGTCATCCGTCTGTTCGGCGGATATCCGGAGGGCGTGATGTATTCCATTTTGATCATGAACGCCCTGACGCCGCTGATCGAGCGCTGGACGGTGCCGGAGCCGTTTGGCGGCAAGGTGGTAGCATGAGCAAGTTCTTGAGCGAGTCCTGGCTGGTCCTGGCAATGGGCACGATCTTCGCCTTGCTGCTGGCCGGTGCCCAGGCGGCCTTCGGACCCAGGATCGCAGAGAACAGGCGGGCCGAGTTGGAGCGGGCGGCCAGGTCGGTTGTGCCGGCTGAGGTGGGTAAGCTCGAAGAGGCCACGGTGCAGGTGGAGAAAGAGGAAAAGACTGTTTTCAAGTGCCTGGGGGCCGGCGGCGAGCTGGTTGGCTGGGCGCTGGTCGACAGCGGCTTCGGGTTCCAGGACAAGATCAAACTCGTCGTGGGTTTGTCCCCTGACGGCGGCAAGGTCACCGGCCTGCAAGTTGTGGAAAACGTGGAGACGCCCGGGCTCGGCAACAGGATCGAGGAGAAGGAATTCAGCGACAGGTACAAGGGCCTGGACGCCACCGAGGGGATCACGGTGGTCAAGCAGGGGGCGTCCAAAGACAGGAACGAGATCCAGGCGATTACCGGTGCGACGATTTCCAGCGAAGCGGTTACGCGGATCGCGAACAGCGTTCTGAGCAAGGTGCGGCCCAAGCTGGACGAGTTGAGATGACCGCCCCGGGCCGGGGCCCAGGAGCAGGCTGATATGGCAGACGGGAACGGCAACAGCGCAGCAGCACAATTCAAGGCCGGTCTCTGGTCCGACAACCCGGTTCTGGTCCAGTTGCTGGGGATGTGCCCGACCCTGGCCATCACCAACAGCGTGGAGAACGCGCTGGTGATGGGAGCGGCGGCGACCTTCGTGGTCATCTGCTCCAACCTGGTGACCAGCCTGCTCCGCTCACTGATCCGCCCGCACGTGCGGATCCTGATCTTCACTCTGACGATTGCCACCTTCGTGACCATCGCGGATCGGTTCCTGGCGGCCAATCTGTTCGAGGTCAGCAAGAAGCTCGGGGCATTCGTTCCGCTGATAATCGTCAACTGCATAATCATCTGCCGAGCGGAGGTGTGCGCGATCAAGAGCGGGCTGTTCAAGTCCTTTTGCGACGCGTGCGGCATCGGGATCGGGTTCACGATCGCGTTGACGATCCTTGGCGTGGTCCGCGAGCTGCTCGGGTCGGGGTCCCTGTACGGGATTCCGGTGATGCCCGAGGGGTTTGACAAGTGGGTGATCATGGTCCTGCCGCCGGGGGCGTTCCTGACCCTGGGCATCCTGATCGGCGTGGTGAACTATGCCCGCCTGCGGACCTCGCCGGGAGGTGCCGCATGACCATCGGCTCGCTGATCATGCTGTTTATTGGCGCGGCCCTGGTCAACAACCTCGTGCTGTCGATGTTCCTGGGCATCTGCCCGTTCCTGGGGGTGTCGCGCAAGGTGAACATGGCCTTCGGCATGGGCTGCGCGGTGACGTTCGTCATCACGCTGTCGGGCGTCGTGACCTGGCTTATCGTCCACGGGGTTCTGGTGCCTCTCGGCGGCAGGATTGGGCTCGACCTGTCCTTCCTCAAGTACGTCATCTTTATCGCGGTCATCGCTTCGATGGTGCAGTTGGTCGAGATGTACCTCCGCAAGTTCTTCCCGTTGTTGTACACGGCGTTCGGGGTGTTCCTGCCGTTGATCACGACGAACTGCGCAATCCTCGGGGCGTGCCTGCTCATCGACCTGCGGGACTATAATCTTCTCGAGGCGATCACGTTCAGCTTCGCGGGCGGAGTTGGCTTCGCGCTGGCGATCACGATCATGGCCGGGATCCGTGAGCACCTGACGTTCAGCGACGTGCCGAGGGCACTCCAGGGGCCGGGAATCACCCTGCTGGTCGCCGCCATTCTGGCCATGTCGTTCATGGGCTTTGCGGGGATGATGAGATAGGGATCTGAATTGAGAATTGAGAGGGGAGAAGCGAGAAGTGACGAATGCGAAGTAAGAAAGGCGTTTAGCCGCGACCCGAAGGGGAGCGCGTTAATGTTTAGCCGCGACCCGAAGGGGAGCGCGTTGATGTTTAGCCGCGACCCCAAGGGGAGCGCGTTGATGTTTAGCCGCGACCCCAAGGGGAGCGCGTTGATCTTGCGAAGCCGCAAGCGGCTGAAGCCAGGAATCCGCGGGACAAAGATCGGTTCCCGGGTCTGGGTTAGAGAGGCGTGAGGATGGTTGCCGGGTTGCTTGTTGCTGCGGCTGTTCTGTTCGGGGTGGCATTGTTCTTCGCCGGTTTGCTGAGCATCGCGAAGGTCAAGCTTTACGTTGACGAGGACCCACGGATCGCGAAGGTACAGGAGGTTCTCCCGGGCGTGAACTGCGGCGGATGCGGATTCGCCGGCTGCGCGGATTTCGCCAAGGCGGTGGTCGAGGGGCGGGCCGACGTCGGCGGGTGTACCGTCGGTGGGCCGAAGGTCGCCGAAGCAGTTGCCGCCGTGCTTGGTGTCGAAGTGGCTGAGACCTGGCCCCGCCGTCCGGTCATTCACTGCGCTGCCAAGACCGACGACAGGCTCGGGCGCGTCCCGTACGATGGGGTCGAGAGTTGCGTGGGGGCCGATGTTATCGGCGTGACGCAGGCGTGCGCCTACGGTTGCCTGGGGTTCGGCGACTGCGTACAGAGGTGCAACTACGACGCCCTGCACATGGTCGACGGGCTGCCGGTCGTGGACTACGACAAATGCACGGCGTGCGGGGCCTGCGCGGCCGCCTGCCCGCGGAATCTGATCGAGCTGATCCCGTTCAAGCAGGACCGCATGCTGGTTATCGCCTGCTCGAACACCGAGCCGGCCAAGAACGTCAAGCAGGTCTGCAAGCTGGGCTGCGTCGCATGCAAGGCATGCGAGCGACTCCTCCCCGACCTGTTCGAGGTCAACGACAATCTTGCCCAGCTCGACTATGACAACTACACCGGCCAGGAGGAACTCGACGAGGCTACTGAGAAGTGCCCGACCAAGGTCATCGTTTACGCCGGCAAGCCGAAGCCGGAGTACGAACAGATGTTGACTGCCACCGTGACATGAGCCGATGGCGTGACTGGTTTGAGCTGTGCCGGCTGCCGAACGTCTTCACGGCAATGGCCGATCCCCTGGCGGGGGCACTCATAGTCGGTGCGGGCTGGCGGCAGACCGGCGCCATCCTTGCCGTGATGCTGGCGTCCGCGTGCCTGTACACCGGCGGGGTCGTGCTGAACGATTGGCGTGACTTCAAGGAGGACCTCGCGGAGCGGCCCGCCCGACCGCTGCCGTCGGAACGTATCCGGCGGATCCACGCTCTGCTGCTGGCGGTCGGACTGTTCGGGCTGGGAGCTCTGCTGGGTGCAATTCCCGGGCCCGCCGTGGCCCGGATCGCCGGGCTGCTCATTGCCACCATCGTCTTGTATGACGTCATACTCAAGGAGGTGCCAATCGCGCCCGCGGTGATGGGTGTTTGCCGATCGTTGAATCTTCTGCTGGGTATGGCCCTCGTGCCCGCCGCCGATTCGCCCATTGACCTCTCGATGCGCATTCACCTCCTCGTCGCCATGGGCCTGTACATCACGGGTGTCACCGTTTTCGCCCGGCGAGAGGCCCTGCCCAAGCAGGGCAAACGCCTCGCAAGCGGCGGCGCGGTAACGTGGATTGCCGTCCTGGCGGTCGGATCACTGCAGTTCTTCTTCCCGCAGGAAGCACTCCACTCGGAAGCGTTGGCATGGGTCGGTATTCTCATGTTGGTGACCGCCTACCGGATGATTCAGGCAATGCTGACGCCCAGGCCGGAGAACATCCAGCTTGCCGTAAAGACCGCCGTCCTGGGCGTGATCCTGCTTGATGCGGGCATGGTGGCGTTCGCCCGCGGATTGCCCGCCAGCCTGCCGGTGGCGATCCTGTTGATCCCGGCCATCTGGCTGGGCAAGCGGTTGTATTCGACCTGACCGGGTTGCGCCGCCTGCGGGTCCGCAACCGCTTGCCGCTTCGCACCCGCTTGCCGCTTCGCGCCCGCTTGCGGCTTCGCGAAGGAAACCAGACGTCGGCGGTAGACCTTTATGCGCGTCGGCTACAACACCAACGGCTTCGCGCACCACCGGCTGGAGGACGCTATCGCCATCCTGGCCGGCATCGGCTACCGCAGCATCGCCATCACGTTAGACCACCACGCCCTGGACCCCTATTCTCCCGAATTGCCCGATCAGCGTCGCCGCGTGCGAGCCTTGCTGGATAAGCATGGACTGCACTGCGTCATCGAGACGGGCAGTCGGTTCCTGCTCAATCCGCGGGTCAAACACGCCCCCACTTTGCTGGATCATTCGCCCGAGGATCGCGACCGCCGGGGCGAATTCCTGGGCCGGGCGATCGACCTGGCCCACTACCTCAGCGCCGACGCCGTTTCGTTCTGGTCCGGTGCCAGGCCGCCGGACCTGTCAGACGACCAGGTCATGGAACGGCTGGTCCAAGGATGCCAATCCCTTGCCGTCCTCGCTCAGAGGCGGGGCGTCCGGCTCGCGTTCGAGCCCGAGCCGGGCATGTTCGTCGATACGATGGCCCGCTTCGCCGAGCTTCACGCCCGCGTGGACCACCGTCTGTTCGGCCTGACGCTCGACGCCGGACACGTCCATTGTCTCGGCGATGGGCGGATCGGCGAGCACCTGATTACCTGGCGCGAATGCCTGTTCAACCTCCACCTGGAGGACATGAGGCGCGGCGTGCATGAGCACCTGATGTTCGGCGACGGCGAAATGGACATTGCCGCCATTATGGCCGACCTCCGGAAGATCGACTATCAGTTCGGCGTGCACGTGGAACTGCCCCGGCACAGCCACAAGGCTGTCGAGACCGCCCGGAAGTCGTTCGAGCTACTCGGGGAACTGACGAGGGGCTGAGATCCCGCGGCAACGTATCGAATCCCGCCGAAAACAAGCCACCCCGGCGGGTTTATCGACTCCGCCGGGGTGGCAGGAATTATCCGATCCGGTCGCAAGACCGGCTCCCGAACCATTACGCAAACCGCCTTTTGATCCAGCCGACAAGACCAATTCCAATGCCGCCGAGGAAAATTGCTCCAGGTGCAGGAATGATCGCAACGTCTGCCCCGCCGAGGTTGCCATGGCAGTCTGTGAATGTGGCGGGATCAATAACCATCGTCGTTGGGCTAGATGGATAGTTAGTAGCATTCAGCACGATGTTGAACGTAGTGGAATCAACGGGTGCCAGTGCCGTAAAATCCAGCGTCATGATTTCAGTGTCGGTGGTTATGTCGGTCATGAACTTCATCACGCTGTAGCCGGCATCTCCATCGGTCCATGAATTATTGATCGGATGGCCGGGCCACATTGCCATCGAAAAGGTCGGGTTTGCTGTACCACCATCCAGTTGCAGGTAAGAGGGGTCCCACTCAAATACAAGGTCGGCAGCGTTCCATTGCCCAGCCTGAGTAAACCGCGCCCAAACTTCGAGACTAAAGGTATCGCCAACATCTACGGTAGTTCCTGTCTCGGGCTCTACGAGCAAATCAACGACGGTTGGGTCTGCTTGTGCTGCCCCAACTAAAACTATATGCATTGCTACTACTACACAAATTGTCATAATTGAACGTGTCATTGTTCATGCTCTTTCGTTCGAATTCGCCACGTGCTTTGCTGCGCGCCTCCCAAGAGGCCCGGCAACAGCAGACCTCCGCTTGATTCCTTACGCAAACCGCCGCTTGATCCAGCCGACCAGGCCAAGCCCGATCATGCCGAGCAGGGCCGCACCGGGAGCGGGCACCGCCAGGATGCCCACACTGCCACTGATCCCGCTGTCGATCAGGCTGGCATGGCTGGGCATCCACTTGGTCGCGTCCGTCTCGAGCCAGATCAACGATGAGTAGTCACCTGCATTAAGAATCGTGCCGATCAGCCCGCTCATGGTTCCGATCCGCCACTGTATGTCCGGTGCCTCGCTGATCGGGTCCCTCGCGATCCAGGCCGGGTCGCCGTCGTCCCATCCGCCGACACCCACGGGTGTGCTCGAGCCGTCCGGCGCTCCGGTTGCCGCGGCCTGGGAGATCGTGACGCCCGCCCAGTCAGCCGGGGCGAAAGAGGCTCGAACCAGGCCGGCACCACCCTGCGCACTGTCCACGCAGAACTGATAGACGAACCCCAGACCGCCGGATACATCTATCCCGTTGCGGTAGTATACCCAGCTACTTGCGCTGCCGGTGAAATCTCCCCTCATGTTAGCCACCCATGAATCGGCCAGCCCGGCGGGGTCGGCCCACGCGGGGAGAACACCCTCGACGCCGGAGAACTGCTCTTGGCCGCCCCCCCAACCGAGGTCGGGGTTCATAAGACTGCCCCCGGGCCCCAGATCCGCCAGCACCGGAGCGGGAGCGCAGACCAGCACACCCGCCGCGACAGCAAGGATGGCAATACGCGATATCCTTATCCTCAACACGCGCTGCACTCCTTGGTCACTTCATGCAAACGTCCCAAGGCTCGTTGGTTCGTGCACTAAGCGCCGCCGCAGGGCCGGTCGAGCCCGGCACATTGTCACCCCCCGGGCCGCAACGGAGCGGCCTGCTCCGCCCTGCCCGCCCTGCGCGGATACCCGGTTCACCCGAAGCGCCTCTTGAGCCAGCCGACCAGCCCCAGGCCGATCCAGCCGAGAACCACCGCACCGGGGGCGGGGATCTGCGCAAACCAGATATCGCGGCCGTCGCCGCCGATGTCCGACTGGAAGCAGAAGCTACCATCCGCAGAGAAGTCGCCGAAGAAGGTCCAACTACCGCCCTCGTAGCCGTCGCCGGTCAGGTCCTCAGCGAGCTGCCACGTGCCGCCGACCTTCTCGTAGAGCAGCAACTCCGTATCGCCACTTCCCATCCAGTCCACAACACCCACGTAGTTCTGGTTCATACCCCACACGGGCCAGTACAGGTTATGGCCTGTCGTCCCGAGCGCCACGTCCGTGACGGTGCCGTCTGAGGGATCGATGATGTGGATGCTGTCGTAGGGCTCCGCCGCAGTCTCGCCCGACCAGTAGAGAACTTGGCCGTTGTCGGTGAAGAACACCCGAGGTTCGTACTCCTTGAGCGTGCTGGTGTCGGTCAACTGCGACCTGGTCGTCCCGTCCCACGTGTACAGATCGGCGTAATTGGAGTGGTTTGGGTTGTTGGCCCAGAACACCAGCGAGTCATTGCTCCCGTAGAAGTCGAAGTTGCACACGTCGTCCGGGGTCGTCGGAACATAGTAGGCGGCCTGGGTGCCAGCGCTGACGTCGTATCTCCAGATTTGAGTGGGATCGCTGCCCGAGCCCCAAGCGGGATCCCACTTCATGTACCCGATGTAACTACCGTCCGGGGACCACTTGGGACCGGACACATAAACCCCTCCCGTTCCACTGTCTATAGTGGTAATGTTGCTCAGGGTCTTCGTGGTCCTGTCCCAGTCGGCAACCTGCACGTTGCGCTCCACCAGGCTGCCGCCGCTGTCATAAACCCGCTCGCACCAGGTGAGCTTTGTCCCGCTTACATTGAACTGCGACTCTCCCGTTTTTACATTCCCGCCAACGTCGAGGATCCTCGTGTAGGTGTAATTGGGATTATTGAAATCGGCCGTCGCCACATTACTAGCAGCCAGGATCAGACCCGCTACTGCACAAACTGTCATAATTGAACGTGTCATTGTTGGTGCTCCTGTTTTTCTCTCCGCTTTCGCCGGGGCCGGTGTTGCCGGTCTCTCAGCCTTCATGGCCCCGGCGATCCTCTATTCCCCAACTTCTTACGCGAACCGCCGCCGCAGCCAGCCGACCAGCCCCAGGCCGATCCAGCCGAGAACCACCGCACCAGGAGCAGGGATGACCGTGCCGGCCCCCTCGAAATCGAAGTAGTTGATGTCGTCACCCCAAGCCGAGGTGCCTTGGGGATCAAGCATCGAATACCAGTAGCCGATCGTTGAAAAGGAAAACGACTTCATGCCGGTCACTGCGTCCATAGCGGACGAACGGAGACTGAATTGGCCTGTGCCGCCTGAAAGGATCCCGTTTGCGGTTTGTATGTCGGCGCCTGCACCCTCCCAGCCGTAATAGCCGCCACGCCACTTCATGTCCCAGATCTCCGGAGGATCAACCGGGCTCGGAAGCGGTTCCCAGGAATCCCCGTCCCAGTACTCCTCAGGGTTTGCGGACACAAAATCGCTCGCGTAGGTCTGGAAAAGACCCGGCTCACCGTTCGGGCCCGCTAACGTGTTGCCTCCGCTGTCCCGGATATCATAGCCAAGGTCAAGCAAATCCTTTGGGAAGAATCCCTGGGTCGCCAAGTTGGTGGCGTCCCAGTTCGCAGTGCCGGCCGTGACTGAAACCGCGCTGGGATCGCTCGGAAACCACACTGCCCAGTTGTAGACAGTTCCGGCTCCTCCGTTGGTAAGCGTATACGTATAGGTCCAGTCGCCGGGGCTTCCGGTGATCTGCTCGAACACCGTGACATCGGCAAATGCAAGGCTATTGGCCGCAAGGATAAGCCCCGCTACTGCACAAACTGTCATAATTGAACGTGTCATTGTTGGTGCTCCTGTTTTTCTCTCCGCTTTCGCCGGGGCCGTTATTGCCGGTCTCTCAGCCTTCATGGCCCCGGCGATGCTCTATTCCCCAATCCTCACGCAAACCGCCGCTTGAGCCAGCCGACCAGCCCCAGGCCGATCCAGCCGAGCACGACCGCACCAGGAGCGGGCACGGCGGTGATGCCGAGCACCCCCTCATAGCCGCTACCATAGCCCTCGGCCTCCGTCAGGCCGGCGGACCACGGACCACCAAGGTTCTCGCTGCGCGTGCCCCAACCGGTGGCGTCAAAGTGGACGGACCACTCCTCGATCCACGTGCCCGGATTCTCGGGATCCTCCTCCGTCCAGTTGACGGCACCGAACCAGATGCGGGCCTCCTCACCGAGCTGCACCTCGGGATCCGTTGCATCGTACCCGTTCTCGTTGTTATCCCAATACGCAGTACCGCTGAAGCTGAACTCGCCGATGTCCGACAGCGTGTTGATGTAATTAGCCGGGTGGTCCGTCGACCACTGGACTAGCCAGCCGGGGCCCCAAGGGTTGGCGATGACCTCAATGTCCCACTTGCCCTCAGCGTCGGCCGTACCCGTTGGAGCCGGACCGTTGGGATCCCAGACCGTCGCCTCGCCCCAGCTCCTGGCTCTAGGATTATCCTGCAGCCAGATATTGAAGCCAGAGATGCCTTCGTTCGCTCCCAGCCCGTCACGCCAGTTCATATACGTGTTGTAACTCTGCGGCTGGGGGGCAGGAGCCGCGGGGTTGTAGAACGTCTCGTACATGTTCGTCGCCCACGGCTGATGGGTACGCCGGGCATCGGGCTGTGTCGCCTTATTCTCCCCGACGACGTCCGACATTCCTGCCGAGCCCGGGTACGCCTGGATCAAATCGTCCGGATCGAATCTGAAGGTAACATCGGCCCTGGCCGTCGTCACCACCGACAACACCAGACTACCGATACAAATCGCCATGATGATTGAACGTGTCATTGCTAATGCTCCTTGTTTTTCTCTTGCCTTCGCTCTCGCGGGGGCCAGCGTTGTTGGTCTCTGGACCTTCACGGCCCCGGCGATGCTCCATTCCCCAATTCTTATACAAACCGCCTCTTGATCCAGCCGACCAGCCCCAGGCCGATCATGCCGAGCAGCGCCGCACCCGGAACCGGAACGGCCGTGGCGATGAGGGTGCCCTCGATGTAACCCGGATTCCCCCAAGCGTCATTTCCGTAGTCGTCCACGTAGTGCCAGTTTGTGAGCCTCGCGTAGAACCAGATAGTGTAGTCCTGGCCCAAGACGAGGTCGCTGTCAGTTCCGGCGTCGTATACTCCATTGTCGTTATTGTCTACGAAGAAGTCGCCCGTGACCGAAAAGAGCTTTTCGGCGGGGTTGAAGGTCGGACTGAACGCATTCTGGTCCACGCCCGGGGTGCCGCCGAGAATGGTATCGTACACGGGAGTGTTGCCATAGCCCGTGGGGATCCTCCAGCCAAACTCGCCATTTACGGAGGGAGTCATTGAGCCCGAGCCCGTCCAGACCACCTTTTCGCCCCAAGTGCTGCCGCTACCAGCCTGCAAGTACAACTGGAACCAATTCACGCCCTGATAGCCAGCATCGCCCCCGAAGCTCAGGATATTCGCCACGCTCTGGAGGTCCTGTGCTGCCGTGGCTCCAGCGTCGCGACTGCCATAGCCGCCGGCGTCGCTGTACGTCATGTAGTACCTGCCAGTTGGGATATCATGGTAATCGGTTCTGGGGCCACCGATATAGCGGGCCGTACCCTGCTGGTTCAGCCGAGTATCATCGCTCGTGGCGTAGTTGAAGATGTCGTTGGGGTCAAACTGCAAGGTTACGACATCAGCTTGCGCCGCGACGCATGCTGCCAATATCAGGGCCACGCACACTGTCATAATCGAACGTGTCATTAATAATGCTCCTTTTCTTCCAGCCAGAATACGATAACCGGAGAACAGCGCTTTACCGGCGTTGCAGCTACATAGCTACATCAGGAAGAAAGGAGCGGGGGGCCGCGAGGGGCCTCGGTAGCGAGGAATGATTGAGATTCGCAGCGCGATCGTGACTCGCGCTGGACAAAGGAGCAAACCGGCCGCTCGCCCACCGGCTCGTCAAACGAGCACGCGGCCAGCGGCACAAACTGCATGTCAATCGCGACGGCGTGACCCACCTGGCCGGGGCCGTCCGCGTGATACCACGTCGGCAAATCGCTCAGGTGCATCTGACGGGCGGAGCGCACCACGTGGTATGCCCCGACAGTCAGCAGGGCGGACAGGAACAGCCCGGCGCTGCCCGGACCCGGCGGAAGCTGCTGGACATGCTGCTCGGCCGCCTCGGCGGGCGAGCCGCCGGCGTATCCATCTCGAAGGCCAGCCCCCAGGGGATCGAGGGCCAGGTCGTGTTCCGCCCACAGCCCCGCGCCAAGCTCACGCGGGCACGCGCGCGTGGACCGAGCAGACTGATACCCTTGTGATCTTGCTGCAATAACGCTTTGTAGGGTGCTGCCGGAAAGATCTGTGAGCGCGTGGTGTCCGGGTAACGGCCCGCCGTCAAAATCAGCGTACGCACTTCCTGCCACCCCCAGCAGGGTTGCAACTGCCAGACTCCAACGTGCTACTTTCACCCTGAGCCCTTCTTTTCCCACGCGCAACTACATAACGTAGCTCCGCCGGCGCGCGGTCAACCCGCGCACTTTTTCCATCAAAGCGCCTTTTTACCTGGTCTGGCCTGGTGTGTCAAGCCCGACTCGGACATTTTTGCTTTTTTTGGGGTCAGAGTGCCGGAGGCGGTGGTGTGTTCATTCGGACGGCATGTTTGCGCCTGGGGCTGAAAAAGGGCACGGGGCTCTTTTGCCGGGGCGGCCCGGTCTTTGGTCTCAACGCCTAAAACTGACCGGTTCTGTTACCCGGATAATCATAACTCCAATCAGGCGCGGGCTTTAGAATCGCCGCTGGCGGTCGATGAGGAACTGGATGAGCGCCCGGTCGAAGGTCATGGACGTATCGACCTGGACGAAGTCGGCCCGGAGGGCGGCGGCCTGGCTGCGGTAGCGCTCGGTGAACGCGTGCAACGCAGCGAGGTAACCGGCCCGGGCCGCCTGCGGTTGGGCGACCAATGAGCGGCCGGTCTCGGGATCTTCAAACCGGCACAGATTCTCAAAGGGCAGGGCCACCTCGGTCCAGTCGAGAACCTGGAACAGGATAAGGTCGTGTCCGCCAAAACGGAGGTGATGCAGGGCGTCGATCACTTCGTCGGCCTCGGCCAGGAAGTCGCTGAGGATCACCATGAGCCCGCGCTTACGCACCCGCCGGGCCACGTCGTGCAGGCCAGCGGCCAGGCCCTTGCCGGTCTGATCGCGGACCGGCCTGACCGCCGCCAACTCGGCAATGAGCCGCATGAGATCGGATCGTTTGCTGCGCGGGGGCAGGAAACACCTCAGCTTGCTGTCGAAGCGGGCCAGGCCGACCGCATCCTGCTGGCTGGTCATCATGTAGCCCAGGGCCGCCGCCAGACAGATCGCATAGTCGAGCTTGCTCATCCTGCCGGTTCCCGGGTCGTCATGACGGGCTCGCGGAGGCTGATCCGCTTCGGGATAAGCCATGCTCGCCGAGGTGTCCACGAGCAGATAGCATTCCAGGTTGGTCTCCGCCTCGAACTTCTTGACGTAGTAGCGGTCGGTCTTGCCGAACACCGCCCAGTCGATCAGGCGAAGGTCGTCGCCGGGCACGTACCGGCGGTGCTCGGAGAACTCGACCGAGAAGCCGTGGAAGGGAGAGCTGTGCAGGCCGCTGATGAACCCCTCCACGATGAAGCGGGCCTTGAGATCGAGCCGCTGCACCTGGGCGATAACTTCGGGGCGGAGATACCTCGCTGCTGAGGCCATGAGACCTATCGGTGGGTTTACCCGCCGGCCATCCGTTCAATTGCCGCGGCAACGGCCTTGGCCAGCGCCGCGTCACCCCGACCGGTCATGTGCACCCCGTCGTGACTCAGGCACGCATCGGGACCGGCGTCCATGATTGCCTTGTGCAGGTCGTTGACCGGGATGTTGCGCTCGGCCATTACTCTGCGGGCGATTGCGTTGTAAAGCTCCACGTCCGCCTTGCGTCGATCGAAGTCCTTCGTGGCCATGTGCCGCTCTTCATTGACGGGCGTGGTCAGGGCAAAGACCAGCCGGGCGGTGGTCCGGCTCTTCAGCTTCCGCACAATCTCCCGAAGGTTGCGTTCGTAGGCATCAGGCTCCTGCTGGCGGGTGAGCTCCTCGCGGCCGAACTTGATGTCGTGCAGCCCGCAGTTGAAGTGGATGACGTCCGGGCGAGCGGCCGACACCCATTCGTCGAGGTGAGCAAGCACGTTTGCGCTGTCTCCGCCGTTGCCGGGATTATGAATTACGCGAAATCTGCTGCCGAGAATCCGGACGAGATCGGGCAGATAGCCGTGAGGCTGCATCGAGACCGAATCGCCGATGATGAGAACGGTCGGGGTGTCCGGCAAGGGCTCACCGGCGGGGCGGGTGTCCATACTGAGGTAGCCCGCCTCGTCTCGGCCGGCAGGAGAAATGCAGCCGGTGATCGCGGCCAGAACCAGCCACGGACAACCCCGTCTGGTGACCCTGGGCATGACCTGAACCTCCTGAATCGGGGCCCGGCGGACCCGGGGACCGAGCCTACCCTTCGACGGGTCGCAGTATACACGACGCGGTATGCGGTCCGCCAGCGATTTGTCTTTCGCCACGATTTGCACTATCTAGCGCGGGACTACAGAGGAAGGAGGTCTTTCGATTGTCCCTTGTTGAAGAGCTCAAGTCACTTCGGCGCGAGTACATGGCCGCCCCGTTCTGGTTCTGGAACGACGTGATGGACCCGGTCGAGATCCGGCGTCAGATCGTGGAGATGGCCGGTGAGAACGTCGGCGGGTTCTTCATGCACGCCCGCATGGGCCGGGTCACACCCTACATGTCGAAAGAATGGATGCAAGCCGTTCGCGCCGCCGTCGATGAGGCCCGCAAGCTCGGGATGTCCGCGTGGATCTACGACGAGGACGGCTGGCCGAGCGGCTACGGAGGCGGCGCGGTCAACGCCCTTGGCGAAGAATACCTGCAGCAGTACGCTCTGGCGGAGGTGATCTCCCTCCGCGAAGGAACCTCGGTGCCGATTGACGACGCCGGCGATCTTGTTGCCCTCTTCGCCGCTCGCAAGACGCCGGGCGGATTCGACGAGGTGCAACGTCTCGATCCCGGCCGGATTGACAACGGCGTGCTGCGTGTCGGCAACACCGCGGGCGATCACGTCATCCTCTTCCGGCGCGAGCTGCACAACTACCGCCGCTTCTTCGCACCGGAGTCGTGGGCGGACGGCTACGTGGACGTGCTGAACCCGAAGGTTACCCGGGCCTTCATTCGCAAGATATACGAACCTTACCGGCGGGAGATCGGTGGGGCGTTCGGCCCGGTGGTCCGGGGCGTGTTCACCGACGAGCCCTCCTATCACGACTGGGAATGGGGGGGGAATGCGGTCCGGCTCCCGATGTCACCGGTGCTGGAACGGGAGTTCGAGAAACGTTACGGCGCTCCGCTGATCGATTCACTGGTAACGATCGGCTTCGGCGGCCCGGACCGCCTTCGCGCGCGGTGGTGCTACTATTCGTCTCTCGCCCATCTCTTCGCGAACAACTACACGCGGATCCTGGCTAACTGGTGTAGCAAGCACGGGTTGAAGTTCACCGGCCACTACCTGCTCGAGGAATGCCCGCGGGCCGCCACTCATGTGGTCGGCGACGTGATGCAGCACTATGCCTACCAGCAGTACCCCGGCATCGACCACCTGGGCAAGGACCTCGACCTGAAGGACTTCTGGTCGTCGGCCCGGGTGTTGGTCAAGCAGGCGGCCAGCGTCGCCCACCAGCTCGGCAAGCCCCGCGTCATGTGCGAGACCTACGCGGGGGGCGGGTGGGACTTCGGGGTTGCCGAACAGAAATGGATGGGCGACTGGCAATACGCCTTGGGACTGAACCTCTGCTGCCAGCACGCCTTCCATTATTCGTTGCGCGGGTTCCGAAAGCGCGACTACCCGCCGAGCCTGTCGTTCCAGCAGCCATGGTGGCCCTTCAGCGCCGATCTGGGTGCCCACTTCTCCCGCCTGGGCTACCTGCTCACTCGGGGACGCCGCGTGGTCAACGTACTCGTCCTGCACCCGATCGAGAGCTTCTTCGCCACCCACGACGTCGCCGGCTTTCCCTGGCCGGATGACCCCATGGGCGAAGCGCTCAAGAAGCTGATCCGCCATCTGCTGGCCCACCAGATTGACTTCGACTTCGGCAACGAGGTGCTGCTCAGGAAACATGGCCGCGTGGATGGGTCGCGGATCGTGATCGGTTCGGGCTCCTATGACGTCGTCATCGTGCCGCACAGCCTGACCTGGCGCAAATCGACGCTGGCTGCGGTCAGCAAGTTCGCGGCAGCCGGCGGCCGATTGTTCTGCGTCGAACCGTTACCCACGCACGTGGAGGGTTTGCCTTCGGATGCGTATGGCAAACTGGTCTCGGGCGCGGTGAGCCTCGGGCGATGGGACGATCCCGGTTTCGAGCAGCGTATCGCCGAGCAGGTCGGGCAGGCGTCCCGGCCGGCGTGCCGGCTTGCCGGTGAGACAACCCACGACCGCGAAGTACTGGTCATGCACCGCCGCACCGATGAGCATGACATCTTCTTCCTGGCCAGCGGGACGAAAAAGCCGCACACGACCCGGGCGACCTTCAACGTCCCGGGCACTCCCCTTCTGCTCGATACCACGACCGGACAAATGCTGCCGATGGTTTTCCAACGCCACGGCGATGCGTGTCACATGAACCTGGAGTTCGACTACGCCCGCTCGTTCCCCATCCTGTTCGACCATAACTCCACCGGCATCGGGCGGGCCGAGACCTGCGTCGAAGAGAAGCACCTCTGCCGCGAGGGCGACGCGGTATCCTATCATCTCGATCGTGACAACGCGCTGATCCTCGATCGGGGCGAACTGCTCGTGAACGGGGAGTCCGCCGGGCGGATGGCTCCCCTCGACGCGCGGCAAAAGCTGGCCGAATGCAAGGACGAGCCGCCGGTATGCCTGCGATTCACGTTCACCAGCGAGTTGCCGATCGCCGCCGCGTCACTGCTGCTCGAGACGCCGGAGCGGTTCAAGGTGAAGGTCAACGCCCGAGAGGTGCCGGTGTCCGCGGCGGGCGGTTGGGTTGTCGATCGGTGCCTGCGCCGGATTGTGATCCCCGGGGGCCTGCGGGCCGGCGAGAACGTGGTCGAACTACACTTCCGCTGGGGCAACGACCTGGAGCTTGAGCCGGCGTACGTGCTGGGGCGTTTCGGCGTGTACGAGAGCGCGGGCAATTGCCGGATCGGCCCCCTGCCCGACTGCCTGGCCGTGGGCTCGTGGCATTGGCAGGGACTCGCCTTCTACGCCGGCTGCGTGACCTACACGCTCCATGCGAACCTGGAGACCGAGGCGGACCGCTGGGAGCTGCACTGCCCGCGGTACCGCAGTGCGATCCGGGTGCTCGTCAACGGGGTCGAGGCCGGTACGCTCCTGTGGGCGCCCCACAGGATCGACCTGACCAGGCACCTGCGCGGGGGGCGCAACCGCATCGACCTCCAGGTCGCCGGCAGCCTGCGCAACTTCCTGGGGCCCCACCATCTGAGCATCGAAGACGACATTGATTGCCTCGGGCCCCAAGGCTTCTTCGACACCGGGCACCGCACCACCGAATACCGCTTCAAGCCCGCGGGACTGTTGGGCGAGGTCGTTCTCCGAGGCTACGTTTAGCAAGCGGCTCCGGGGTCAGAACAGGAAACTGGACGCCGCTTGGACCGGCGGGCCGGAACCGAGTAGAATCTCACCCGATGCGTATCTTGTTGAGTAACGACGACGGTGTTCTCGCGCCCGGGTTGGCGGCGATGCGAGAGGCGCTGACCGGCCTCGGCGAGGTCGAGGTCGTGGCGCCGGAATCGCCACAGTCCGCGGTCGCTCACGGTATCACGGTGCATGATCCGGTGGCGGTCCGGCGGGTCCACGTGCAGGACACGTTCTTCGCCTACGGGGTAGCCGGCCGGCCCGCTGACTGCATCAAGCTAGCCGTCACTGAGCTGCTCGACCGACCCCCCGACCTCGTCGTGAGCGGGATCAACGACGGCGCCAATGTCAGCATCAACGTGCTCTACTCGGGTACGGTGGCGGCGGCAGCGGAAGGCGCGTTGCTGGGGTACCCGGCAGTGGCGGTCTCCATGGAGCAGGGCGTCGAGCGAGACTTCAATCAGGCCGCCCGGATCGCCTTGCCGATCATCCGCAAGCTGCTGGACCGGGGGCTCACCGGTGGACAACTGATCAACATCAACATCCCTGACCTCAGCGCCGGCCCGCCGCGCGGGATCCGCGTGGTGCCGCAGGTCACCCGTATGATGCAGGACAGCTTCGCCCGTCACACCGCCCCGGACGGCCGCGTTTTCTACTGGCTCGCCGGGGGCGCGTTCAAACACGCTCCGGGCGGTCAGGAGGGCGATCTCGACGCCATCAACGACCGATTCGTTACCATCACGCCGCTGCAATTCGACCTGACCCAATACAAGTTGCTGGAGGAACTCAGGCAATGTGATTGGGCAGGTGAATCCCCCGCTGAATGATCCGCACCGCGGGATTCGCTGCTCAATCCGTGTTTGGCAGCTTGAGCCCGCGTCGCCAGGCCCGTTTCTGCTTGTCCCACCAGGTCGGGCCGGCAGGGCGGGTAGTCTGCGGGGTCTGGCCGGCTTTCTCGAACGGGTTCTCCACGTTGGCCAGCCAGGTTTCCCAGGTATCGGCGTCGTAGGCGTGCGTCACCCCGGTCAGGGCGATGAGCGAGTTCTCCGCCCGCTCGGCAATGGCGAAGTCCTCGTCCCGCAGGCCGCGGATCAGCGGCTGGAAAACGCGGCGATCCTGGAACGTCCCAAGCGCCTCGATCGCAACCACCCGCACGTTGCGAGACGGGTCCACTTCCGCCAGCCGGATGCACACGTCACGGGCGATGCCCCGCGGCTCCCCGCTGAGCGCGCCCTTGCGCTCGAGTGCCAGCAACGCCCGGACCGCCTCCCAGCGAACGTCCTCGCCGGCGGGCAGTGCATTCTGCGACGCCTCGGTGGCCCGCAGGATCGTCAGCAGCGTCCCGACGGGTCGGGCATCGTAGTAACGGGCCAGTCCCCGAATCGCGATGCAGCGGGTCTGGGCAACCGGGTCGGTCCGGGCCACCGCATCCAGCACGTGGAACACGTCCTCGCGGGCCACGTCCTTACCCTCCGCGAGGCGGGCCACCGCCCCCCGCCGCTCGTCGGCGTCGCTCGTGGCCAGGTCCTCCGGGAGCGCCAGGCGCAACGTCTCATCCAGCGACCGGTACCGCCATTGGCGTTTGACCCTGCCCGAACACCCGGCGGCACACACCGCCGCAACAATGAGAATGAGCGGGATCGCCTTGGCGGCTGGAGAAGTGAGACGTGCATCAGCGGCTGGCCGGCACCGGCCGGTCCCGCCATCAAGCAGGCGTGGCGTGTTCAAGTTGGCCCGCGGCGGCGGCCAGCATGCTTTCATGGAAAAACTGCTCCGGGGTGACCCAGGTCACGTCGCGAATCGGCCAGCCCAAGAACCGTCCCCCCACTTCGCGAAACCGCTGGGGATTGTCACTCACGTAGCAGCGGAGTCTACCGCCCGCCGTCGATAACGACAAGACTCCCTGGCGAACCAGAACGTCGCGGGCCGCCCGGGCCGTGGCATCGGCCGAGTCCACCACCGTCGCCCCCGGCATGAGTTCAGCCACCGCCGGCGCCACCAGGGGATAATGCGTGCACCCGAGCAATACGACCGCCGGGTCGAGTTGTCTGACGCCTTCGAGGTATTCGGTCAGCAGCATCCGCAGGATCGGGTCGTCGCCGGACCGGCCTTCCTCGATCAGCGAGACGAGGCTCGGGCATCGCCGCTGGGTCACCGGCAGATGTGGAGCCAGGGCGTGGATCGCCCGCGGATACGCCTCGGATGCCACCGTGGACTCGGTGGCCAGGATGGCAACGGCACGCCCCTGAGACCTCCGGACGGCCTCGGCTGCTCCCGGCTTGACGACGCCCAGCAGCGGCACCGGCACCCGCGAGGCCAGCTCATCCAACGCCAACGCGCTCGCTGTATTGCACGCGATGATCACCAGCTTCGGATCGAACCGCATCAGGAAGTGCAAATCCTGTTCGGCAAACTGGAGCACTGTCTGCGACGATTTCGTGCCGTAGGGCACCCGGGCGGTGTCCCCGAAGTAGACGATCGTTTCGTTGGGAAGCCGATCGCCGAGCGCCCGCACGACCGTCAAACCGCCCAGGCCGGAGTCAAATACCGCAACGGGTCGGTCGTTCATGCGTTCCTCCGTGAACCAACTCCAAAGAGCCGGCAGCTCTTGGCCCCAGTACAAGTATCGTGCAAAAGACCCGGAGTTTTCAAGTCAATTGTGTCTGCGGGCGGATTTCAGGTCTTGCGACCTCGCGGGGCCTCGGGTAATCTAGCCGACTCAGCCGGTAGAGCGACCAGCATTATTCGAGTAGTTGGAGTATTCACGGTCATGTCCAAATCCAGCACAGTCATCAGCAAGAACGTCGGCAAAGCGCTCCGAGGCGCAATGGGCGCGGGGCAGGGGCTACTGCGGCTCACGCCCACGTGGGTCCCCCGCAGCTTCCTGCACCCGGGCCAGCGGATCAAGTTGGCCCCCGAGGACTGGTACGCCCTCGGCACCAATCGCGGCGGGATCGACGAACGCTGGTTCGCCAGCACCACCGAAGCCATGAACGAGAACCGCAAGCCGGACGAAGGGCTCAGCTACGTCACCTTCCAGGGCGAGCGGTTCCTGTTGCGCGATGCCGTGGCCGAAGCCGGCCCGCGACTCATCGGTAAGGCCATGTTCGACAGGTACAAGCGCTGGCCCGTCTACTCGAAGTTCTTCGATAACATGGGTCCCATCCCGCACCACATGCACCAGCAGCACGAACATGCCGCCCTCACCGGCCAGGAGGGCAAGCCCGAGGCCTACTACTTCCCGCCCCAGCTCAACAACGTGGACAACAACTTCCCTTATACGTTCATGGGCCTCGAGCCGGGCACGACCAAGGCCGACGTACGCAAGTGCCTGGAGAGCTGGTACAAGGGCGACAACGGCATCCTTGATCTGTCGCGGGCATACCGGCTGGTGCGGGGCACCGGCTGGCTGATCCCCGCCGGCGTGCTGCACGCCCCCGGCTCGCTGTGCACCTATGAGCCGCAGTGGGGCTCAGACGTCTTCGGCATGTTCCAGAACATCGTCGAGGGACGCTTCGTGCCCTGGGACTTGCTCGTCAAGGACGTACCCGAGGACAGGCACCAGGACCTTGACTTCATCGTCGATCAGCTCGACTGGGAAAAGAACGTCGATACGCACTTCATGGAGCACAACCAACTCAAGCCGATCACGGACGAGAACAAAACGGGGCCCGGGTTTACCGACCGCTGGATCGTGTACGGCCTGATCGACGGCAAGCAAGTCGTCAGCGCCAAAGAGCTGACCGTGGAGCCCGGTGCCAAGTATAAGATTCAGGACCCCGGCGCCAGCGGCTGGATCACCGTCCAGGGCCGCGGCCGGATGGGCAAGCTGGACCTCCAGACCCCGGTCATGATCCGATTCGGCGAGGAGACCGAGGACGAGGTGTTCATTACCTTCGAGGCGGCCGCCGCCGGCGTCGAGATCGAGAACACCGGCAGCGAGCCGCTGGTCGGCCTGCGGTACTTCGGCCCGGACGTGCACGATGACTTGCCGAAGGTCGGCGATTACAGGAAATGATACGAGCCAAAGGGCCCACCTCCGTGAATGCTGGCAGCGGCCCCTCGGTGTAGAATCGAACTCATCGAAAAGAGGTAAACGACCATGGCCAAACGTATCTCCATCGGCACCTGGGCGTACGCGATCGGCCCCTATGCGGACTCGCCGATTCCCTTTCCGGAAGTGGTCGGGAAGCTTCATTCATACGGCTTCGATGGGTTGGAACTGGGCGGGTTCGGCGTCCACCCCAACCCGGATCTCCAGAGAACCAGCCAGGAGAGAGCGGCGGTCCGCAAGCTGTGGGAGTCGCGGGGCATGGGCTGCAGCGGGTTGGCGGCTGACCTGTGGAGCGAGAAGCTCATTACCGCCCCCGACGCCGAATCGTACATGGCGACCTTCCGCAAGAACCTTAAGTTCTGCACCGACCTGGGCATCGAGGTCATCCGCGTGGACACGACGGAAGATCCCGGGGTGTTGGGCAAAGTCGGTGACGAGCCGGCGCAACCGAAGGTCTTGGCCTACGATGATGCCTTGAAACGGGTCTGTGATACCTGGCGTCAATGCGCCGCCGAGGCTGCCGACGCGGGCGTCCGCGTCGTCTGGGAGTTTGAGCCCGGCTTCGCGTTCAACAAGCCGAGCGATATCTTTCGCGTGCTCGACGGCGTTAACCACGACAACTTCATGATCATGTACGACACCTGCCACGCGAACATGGTGGCCAGGTACGGTTCCCGCCAACCGGGTGAGCGGGAGACGTTGCCCGGCGGGGCAAGGGAGCTGGCCGAGAAGCTCAAGGGTAAGATTGGCCGGGTGCACCTGATTGACTCTGATGGCACGCTGCACGACGACCACACCAGCACGCATCCGCCCTTCGGGGAGGGTGAGCTCGACTTCGACGACCTCATGCCCGCCATTGTCGCTGCTGGCTGCCCCGACGATTGGTGGACGATCGACCTGTGCTTCTGGCCCGACGCCTGGACCGCCACCGAGAAATGCAAGAAATTCGTGGACGGACTGGCGGGCAAGTATGGATGAGAACGTCGCGTGCCGGGCATTCAACGCCGTCAATCTCTCGCCCGGATATCCGTTCGCTCCGGGAGGAACAAAAGGCCAAGGCGGCATCCAACAAGGAATGATCCGCGGCGATGACGGATAACACCGCGACTGTCCAGGCTATGACCGGAAAGCAGGGCAAGACAAGGAGCACGTGATGGCCAAATCATTGAACGTCGGCATGATCGGGTGCGGCTTCATGGGGCGGGCCCACTCCAACGCCTACCGGAAGGTCAACCATTTCTTCAAGCGGGAGCATCAGCCGGTGCTCAAAGCATGCTGTGCACGCCCGGAAGAGAAGGACAAGCTCAAGGCGTTCGCCGAAAGCTGGGGCTACCAGTCGTGCGAGACGGATTGGCGAAAGCTCGTCAAGCGCGACGACATCGACCTGATCGACATCTGCGTGCCGAACTTCATGCATCGCGACGTCGCGGTGGCGGCGGCCGAGCAGGGCAAGATCATCGTTTGTGAGAAACCGTTGGCCATGAACGTCGCCGAGGCCGAGGAAATGGTCGCTGCGGTCGAGAAAGCCGGCGTGGCCAACATGGTCTCGTTCAACTATCGCCGGGTGCCGGCCATCTCGCTGGCCAAGCAGGTCGTGGACGAGGGGCGTATCGGCCGGCCGTTCCACTATCGCGCAACCTACCTGCAGGACTGGACCATTGCCACCGATGTGCCCCAGGGCGGCATGGCCCTGTGGCGGCTGGACGTCAAGGTGGCCGGCTCCGGTGTCACCGGCGACCTGCTCGCCCACTCCATCGATACCGCCGAGTGGCTCAACGGGCCCATCAAGAGAATCACCGCCGCTGCCGAAACGTTCATCAAGCAGCGCAAGCACGCCGAGACCGGCAAGGTCGAGCCGGTCGGCATCGACGACGCCTGCATGTTCCTCGCCATTTTCGAGAACGGGTCCATGGGCACGTTCGAGAGCACCCGCTACGCCCGCGGCCGAAAGAACTACAATACCTTCGAGCTCAACGGCGAGTTGGGCAGCGTCTTCTTTGACCTCGAAGACCCGCACATCCTGCAATACTTCAAGTACGCCGACCCCAAGACCGGAGAGAAGATCGAGGACCACCTGACCGGCTGGCAGCGAATCCACGTAACCAATCCCGAACATCCATACATGGACAAATGGTGGGTTCCGGGCTGCACGATCGGTTACGAGCACACGTTCGTCCACGGTCTGGCTGATTTCCTGGCCGGCCTGGAGGGCGGCGAGAAGTTCCAGCCCGATTTCCGCTCCGCTCTCCGCACCCAGAAAGTCTGCGACGCCGTGCTCGAAAGTGCCAGGAGCCGAACCTGGATCGAGATTGCCTGACGGCGTTTGGCGGCCCACAACTGGACGTGGTCCGAGCCACGGCGACGGGCCTGATCTCACATGCCGTGGATGTGCGAATGGGCCGGCGCGGGAAAGTGGGACAAGTGAAAGCGAAACGTGCACCTTCTCACGTTCTCCCGTTCTCACCTTTGCCCGTTCTCACTTTCTCACATGCCCACCCTCCCCGCCGAGGGTTGAACCTTGCTCGGGCCGATGGTAGGCTGTCGGAGCGGCCAATGCTGGGAGAGTGTCCCCCAGGTTTCGATAGGCCGTTTTCAGTCTGGTTCAAAGGGAGCACCACCATGAGAAAAGTCAAATGGCTGCTGGGCACGGGTGTGATGGCCATCGTTGCCGCTTCGCTGATTTGTCTGGCCGACAACCAGGGCAGCAAGAAAAAGAAGATACTGTTCTATTCGCAGTCGTTCGGCTTCCGGCACTCGGTCGTGAACAGGCCCCTGACGGGCGAGCTGTCGCACGCCGAGAAGATCATGAAAGAGATCCTCACCAAGGCCGGCTACCAGGTCTTCCTCTCCCAGGACTTCCACGACCTGGAGGGCGACGCATGCAAGCAGTACGATGCCATCGTTTTCTACACCAGCGGCAATCCCCTCATCGACCGGGACGCCCTGCTCAAGTGGCTTCGTTCGGGCGGGGCGTTCATCGGGATTCACGCCGCCACCGACTCATTCCGCGGTGACACGGACTATGCGAAGGGCTGGCCTGAGTACGTGAAGTTCATCGGCGCCGCCTTCAAGATACACGGGGAGCAGAGAGCCCCCACGATGAAGGTCGAAGTGCCCGACCACCCCGCCACCGAGATGCTCGACCGGGAGTGGAAGCTCCTGGACGAGATTTACACGTTCACCGAGGAGTCCTTCTCGCGCGACAACGTCCGCGTGCTCATCAGCGTGGATACCGAGAAAACCCCGAAGGCGGACCTCAAGGCCATGAAGATGAAACCCGACGGGGACCACGGCATCGCATGGACGAACACCGAGGGCAAGGGGCGCGTATTCTACACCTCGCTCGGGCATCGCGAGGACGTCTGGACCAACCCGACGTACCAGAAGCATCTGCTCGGCGGCATCACCTGGGCCCTGGGTGAGGACAAACCCGGCGGATAGAAGCGCGGGGAAGACACAACCAGGTTTCGCAAGCTCGTGTCATGGGAACCGAGAGCGCTGAGAGTCCAGGCTAACTGGCGAAGATACGGTCCATCCGCCGGGCGATTTCCTGGAGGCGGTCTCGGCCGCCGCCGCGGATCTCGGCCGTGGCCCAGCCGCTGAACCCGATCTCGCGCAGGGCCTTCATCACCTCCGGCCAGTCGCAGTCCCCTTCCAGAAGCTCCACCTTGAACCCCTTCCACAGGCCCTCGTTGTCGCGCTTCTGTCGGCTGTACTCCTTGATGTCGAGCTTCACGATTCGCTTGCCGAGGATACGAATCCACTGCTCCGGCCAGCCGCTCCGGACGATGTTGCCAACGTCGAAGTAGGAGCCGATCATCGGCGATTCAAATTCGTCAATGTACCGGGCCATCTCCAGCGGACTGAGCAGGAAGTTGTTCCAGACGTTCTCGATCAGGATCTTGACGCCCAGTTCCTCGGCCAGCGGCAGGACCTTGCGGATCTCAGCCTGCGAGCGGGTGTAGGCTTTGTCGTACGGCATCGTCTTGTCGACCTTGGCCGGCACGAGCAGCATGGCCGTCCCCCCCCAGAACTTCACGTCACGCAGTGCGGTTCGGATGCTGTCCACGCATTGCTTGCGTACCGCCGGGTCCGCGTGTGAAAGGGGCGACTTCCAATGGCGTGAATTCACCGCGCCGTGGATGGGCAGGCCCGACTTGTCGCGGGCGGCAAGGATCTCCTCGCGATCGAGCGTAGTCGGGCTGTCCATCTCGACCCCGTCGAAGCCGAGTCCCTTGAGCAGCTTGAACTTCTCCAGGACCGACATGTCGCCCTTGACCATGCCGAACTTGACAGCCTTTTTGATCTGGAGGCGTGCAGCCGCCGCGGCCGGCTGATCCTTGCCCGCGGCCAGCGGCGCCCCCGCCAAGTGGGCCGCCGCCACGGCCCCGCCTGCAGCTTGAAGGAATTGCCTACGGTTGATCCGGTCTTGCTCGATCATGGGTCGCTCCTCGCGGATAAGCAGCCATACGATTCCCTGTAAGATTGACGTGCGGCAATTCTAGTTTCGTTGTTCCGGCAACGTCAACCCGAGGGAGTCGGCGTCGGACCCGCCGTAGTGTACCGCCAATTGGGGAATCTGGAGATTTGATGGCAAAAAGATAG
>CAZOIA010000012.1:0-52387 GCA_964579675.1 uncultured Planctomycetales bacterium
GACTGATCTCATTGTCTTCTCCGTGTCTCCGTGCCTTCGTGGTGAATAATCCAGGACAGGGAGTCGCGAATGAGCCCGCATGTCGCGAAGATGAACAGGGGCACCCGTCTCGGTGCCGCGCTGGCATTGAGCATGGGGGTTGTGATTTCGATGAGCGGCTGTGAGCCGGACGGCGGGGGCGGACGCAAGGGCGGATGGTGGAGGGCGAGAGGCGAGGGGATGCCGCCTTTGACTGATGTCTGGCCGCCCCGGGCGGTGTGGGTCGTGCGTCAGGCGTACGATTCGCCGGCGCAGATTGCCGAGGTGATGGACCAAGTCCGCTCGGCCGGGCTCAATACCGTGCTGTTTCAGGTGCGGGGTAACGGGACGGCCTTCTACCGGTCCTCCATCGAGCCGCTGGCGTACGAGTACACCAATGGCGATCCGGGGTTCGATCCCCTGTCGGTGGCGTGCCGGGAGGCCCATCGCCGCGGGCTGGCCCTGCATGCGTGGGTGAACGTAATGCCGGCCTGGTGCGGCGGGGAACCACCCCCGGATTCCGACCAGCTCTACAACGCTCATCCTGAGTGGTGCCTGTACGACCAGAAGGGCAAACGTCAGCCCCTGGGCAGTTTCTACGTCAGCCTCAATCCGTGTCTGCCGGCGGTCCGCGCGTACCTGGTCCGCGTGTTCAGGGAGATCGTCGAGCGGTATCCGGTGGACGGGTTGCATCTGGACTACATCCGTTTCCCCACGGAAGAATCGCCCCCGGGCAGCGACTATCCCTACGATCCCAAGACGCTCGCCCTGTACAAGAAGGCCACGGGCCGCAACCCGCGGGACGACCCCGCTCGGTGGTCCGAGTGGCGAACGCAGCGGGTTACCCAGCTCGTGCGGGACATCCGGTCGATGATGAGGCGGGCTCGCCCGGAGGCGAAACTGACGGCCGCTTGCGCAGCGGACATCGATCCTGCGCGGGAACAGCACTTCCAGGATGGTTCGGCGTGGCTGCGGGGGCATCTGGTTGATCTGGTGTTCGTCATGAACTACAGCGCGGACCCGCGGACGTTCCGGCTGCGTCAGGAGGCCTGGCAGCGGGCCGCCGCGGGCAGGCCGCTCGCAGCCGGCATCGGCCTGTATCTGCACGCCTCCGACCGGGTGACGGTGGATCAGTTGAAGCTGGCCCGGCAATGGGGCGGGGCTTTCAGCCTGTTTTCGTCCGGGTGCCTTCTCGACGGCTCGTCGCGAAGCCGGCAGCGGTTGACGGCGATCCGGCCGATCCTCCTCGACATGCAGGCCCGGGCCCCCCGGCGGGAACACCCGTCCGACTCGCCGGTCAGCGCCAAAGTGGGTGTGACCTGGTGGATGGGCAGCGCGTCCGGCCGCGCGAAACCGCCAGCACGGGTGGTTGCGCCATGATCGACCATGTGATGTTTCTGTCCATTCCCGGGCTTCGGCCCGTCGATGTGCACGATCCGAACGTCACGCCGACCCTGCACCGTCTGGCCCGCGAAGGGGCGTCGTGCACGCTGGTGCCGACCTTTCCGTGCGTCACCTCGCCGGTGCAGGCGTCCATGTTGACCGGCACCGGTCCGGGCGAGCACGGCGTGGTTGCCAACGGCTTCTACTGGCCCGACCGCCAGGCGATCGAGTTCTGGACCGCCCGTCACGACGTGATCGAGCGGACGACGTTCTTTACGCGGCTCGCGCAGCAGCGGCCCGACCTGACATCCGCCGTCTGGCATGCCCAGAACATCAAGGGTGCCGATGCGACCTACATCGTCACGCCCGCACCCGTCCACGCCCCGGATGGTACCACCAGGCCGTGGTGCTACTCGAAGCCCGACGGGTTGTACGAGGAGCTGCTCGAATCGATCGGCCACTTCCCGCTGCAGCACTATTGGGGACCGATGGCGAACATCGAATCCACCAGATGGATCCTGGAGGGCGCGCTCTGGCTGGCGGAGAAGCATCGCCCGAACTTGCAGTACATCTACATCCCCCACCTCGATTACGCCGCCCAGAAGTTCGGACCCGACTCCCGCGAAGCGGCCGGGGCACTGGCGGAGCTGGATGGCGCCCTCGCCAGCTTTCTGGGGCGATACGACAAGCTGCCCATCGCCAAACGGACGGCGTGGGTGCTCGCCGGCGAGTACGCACTGACGACAGTGAGCGGAGCCGTCCATCCGAACCGCATATTGCGCAAGGCGGGCCTGCTGAAGGTCCGCCAGGAGGACGGGCGCGAGTACCTGGACCTGGCCGGCAGCGATGCCTTCGCGATGGTGGATCACCAGTTTGCTCACGTGTTTGTTCAGCGTGGGGACGCGGACGCGGTGGCGGACATTTTCCGGGGCGTTGACGAGATTGCCGACATCATCGTCGGGCGCGAGCGGGCGGCGATCGGCATGGACCATCCGCGCTGCGCCCCGGTCATCCTCATCAGCCGGCCCGACCGCTGGTTCACCTACTACTACTGGCTCGATGACGCTGCCGCTCCGCCCTTCGCCCGCACGGTGGACATCCATGCCAAGCCCGGCTACGACCCGGTCGAGCTCTTCATGGACCCGTACCGCCGGCAGATTCCGCTCGATGCCTCACTGGTAAAGGGAAGCCACGGAGCCCCGGCGACGCGACCCGATCAGAAAACGCTGCTGTTGACCACGCATCCGGAGCTTCTGGACGCTCTCCCCACGCCGACCCGCGATACGGACGTGTTCAAGCTGCTGTGCCGGGCGGTTCTCACCTTGCCCGACCGCAGGTGACTCCGCGGTAACTGACGACGGGGTACCTCATGAGCTTTCTAGGCCAGGTACTCACGTGAGCAGGACAACGAATCCTGCCTGTTCGAAATGGCGGTCGCCCGTGAGTGCCTCCGTGATCCCCTCCCGTTCCATCACCACAAGAGAAATGCAGTCGGTGGGCAGACCAGTCCTTGTCGGGCCGCTGGGCGTAAAGATCAAACCCACGGTCGAACAGGGAACGATCAGCCGGTACGATTACCGTGCGAGCGTCGGCTTGCAATGGCCCGACCAACTGGACGAACACGGCTTTGTCCCCTGACCTCGCCAGCCAGTTGCCCAGTTCGATGAGGACGTATTCCGTGGTGAGCGTGGTGCCGCGAAAACGACGCATGAATTCAAGGGCCGCGGGGTGCGAGACATCACGAGGGTTGACCATCGCCACCTAGAACGACGTGTCGGCGAACACGGAGGTCATTTCTTCGGGTGCCCGTAGAGGTAGTGGTCCACGTTCTTCGATGCGTCCGGCGGCAGCCCCTTGGCCGCCCCGATCACAGGCTCGAGCCGCTCGTACAGGCTCGTGGCGTCCTCGTCCGCGGGATCGGGCAGATTGACTTCCACCTCGGTACCTTCCGGCAGCTCAACGCGGCCCTCCAGGACCACCACCCCCCTTTGACTTTACCTTTATACGTCATAGACGACCTCGTCCTGATTCTACCAGAGAATGCCGAAAACTGCATATCACGGTTGTGCTGAACCGGTGAGCGTCACGGCGGATACCAGATATCTCAAACTGACCGGGTTCTCTGCGCCCGTCGTGCGTAACATCAAGGAGCCGCGGGCTTCAGCCCGCGCGGCTCTTCCAATGAGTCCAGAGCTTCGTGCCCGTCCGCAAGGCCGCGCAGGCTGAAGCCTGCGGCTCCTTACGTTGGAATCGGTCAGTTTGAGCAGATATGCAACTGGGCTTCTTCGCCCTTGTCGGTACCGACTCCCAAACGCTCCTGCTACATCTTCAGGAAGTTCGCCAGCAGCTTGTGGCCCTCGTCGGTGAGGAAGCTCTCGGGGTGGAACTGGGCGCCCTCGATCGGCATCGTCTTGTGGCGGATGCCCATGATCTCATTGTCGGGTGAGTCTACGGTGCGGGCGGTGACCTCGAAGTCGGCCGGGAGCGTGTCGGGCTTGATGATCAGCGAATGGTAACGGGTCGCGGTGAACGGGTTGCTCAGCCCGGCGAAGATAGTCTTGCCGTCGTGGCGGATCTCGCTGGTCTTGCCGTGCATGAGCCGATCCGCCCGGACGATCTCGGCCCCGAAGGCCGCGGCAATCGACTGGTGTCCCAGGCATACGCCCAGGATCGGCATCTTACCCGCGAAGTGCCGGGCCACGTCCACGCTGATGCCGGCCTCTTTCGGAGTACAGGGCCCGGGCGAAATGATAATGTGATCAGGCCTGTCCGCCTCGATCTGCGCCAGCGTCACCTGGTCGTTGCGGTAGACCTTCATCTCGCGAGTGCGGTCCAGCTCACCGATCCGCTGCACGAGGTTGTAGGTGAACGAATCGTAGTTGTCGATCAGCACGATCACATCCGCCAGCGTAGAATTGAGGCATCCGGTTGTCAACGCGGGCCGGGCCGGTACACTGATCCGGCACCAGAGCAGGGCATCGTGCCCCCGTGCCGGCTTCGGTGGGAGGTTTGTCCCTTACCGCGAGGGCCGGCAGTCGTGCCGGGCCAATGGAGACGACGCCGTGCACCTCAACGCCAACCGATCCGTTCCGGTCAACTGCGCCGTCTGCCTGCTCATGGGCACCGTCGGTCTGGGCCCTGCAGGGTGCGGCAAACCCGCCGCCGAGCCGGTGGTCGAACGCCTGCCGCTGCCGGTGGAGTGGCATCGGCCGGCCGAGACCGCCTGCATCAGCCTCGGCAACGAGGGGGATTTCGATTCGGACCACGTGTTCGCCCCGTGCGTCTGCCGACACGAGGGCAAGTTCCGGATGTTCTACTGCGGCTCCGGCCCGCAAGAGGGCCGCCTGTTCAAGATCGGGATTGCCGACAGCGAGGACGGCCTGAACTGGACCAAACGCCCGGGCGGTGCGGTCCTGGCGTTCGGCGACGGCAGGACCTCGCTCGTGACGCCGGCCCTGCTTCGCCACGGCGCGGGATGGGCGTGCCGTGAGAACGGCAAGCTCCGGATGTACGTCGTCGCCGTCGATTTCACCGGCGAGGAGGTGCATCGACTCTACGAGACGACCAGCGCCGACGGCGGGTTGACCTGGGCTCCGCTCGGCGGGCCTCTGATGGAAAACGTGTACGCGCCCAGCTTGCTGCGGACCCGGGGCGGCTATCGCATGTGGTACGTGGACGCATCGGCCGAGCCCTGGTCGATCCGCCTGGCGGAAAGCGACGATGGCACGCACTGGACACCCGCCGATCCGGGCCCGGTCCTTCTTGTCGATCAGGCGTGGGAGAAGGAGCGGCTATTCTACCCCTTCGTTATTCATGACCGGGGCCGCTACCTGATGTGGTATGGCTCCTACTGGTCCCAGCGCGATGATACCACCGCTATCGGCTTGGCCCTCAGCGACGACGGGATCCACTGGCACAAGTACGCCGACAACCCGATCATCCGCCCGGACCCGAGGCGCCCGTTTGAAAGCAATTACTGCACAAGCCATACCGTGTTGCCCAACTGCATCGAGTGCAAATCCACGGGGCTCGTCTGGCGCAACAGATGTATGGTTTGTTGCGGCTACCGGATCTGGTACGCGACCCGCAACGAGCAAACGCGGCGGCACAAGTATTTCGCGATCGGCACGGCGGTCTCACCACCGCCGGGGGCGAACAAGGAGACCACTGTGGCCCAACCTGAGTTTTCGATGTCCGCGGAGCGGGCCAGCGACCCGCGCCTGGAGCCGCTGCATTACCTTTCGCGTTTCGGGCAGGAAACCCGGCCCTCGCACGCCTTCGCGGCCGGGAGCCGAGACGAATGGCAGCGGTGGCACGCGGAGCTGCGCAGAAAGCTGGCCGTCGCCATCGGGCTGCCGGCGATGGAACGGACCGTCGCCCGGCAGGCCGACGGGCGGCCCCGGCTTCGCGTCACCAAGGGGCCGGTGCATAAGGGCAAGGGCTACACCCGCTGCGGGTTTATGATCGAAACCGGCCCGGGCCTGTACGTGCCGGCTTTCCTCCTGATTCCCGAAGGTTTGGACAAGCCCCGGCCAGCGATTCTCTGCTCTCACGGGCACGGCATCGGGATGAACGCCCTTGTCGGCCTGACCGAAGAGGGCAAGGAGCGGCAATACAAGCAGGGCTACCAGCATGATTTCGCTCTTCAGGCGGTCAAGGCGGGTTTTGTCGCCCTGGCGTTTGATCAGTGCGGCTTCGGCCGGCGGCGCGACATCGACTTCAGCAAGGCCCAGAAGATGCCCAACCACTGTGAGCAGCCCAGCAAGAACGCATTGCATTGGGGTCTGAGCATGACCGGCATCCGCGTCTGGGATGCCCTGCGCATGATCGATTTCCTGCAGTCGCGCCCCGAGGTGCTGGCTGATAAGATCGGCATGGTGGGAATTAGTGGTGGCGGCCTGGTCACCCAGTTCACGGCCGCCCTCGACGACCGCATCCGCGCCGCCTGCGTCAGCGGGTACTGCAACCGCTACGCCGACTGCATCCTGTCGATTCACCACTGTATCGACAACTACGTTGCCGGGCTGGGCACCCTGGCGGACAACGACGACATAGCGTGCCTGATCGCGCCGCGGCCGCTGCTGATCGAGTCGGGCACTGAGGATCCGATCTTCCCCGTTGCCGCCACCCGGGCCGCCGTCCGCAAGCTCCGACGCTGCTATAAGCTTCTCAATGCCAGTAAAGCCCTCGAAGCGGAGATCTTCGAGGGCAAGCACGAGTTCCGCGGGGCCAGGACCTGGACCTTCTTCGCCGAGCATCTCGGCCAGCCTGAGTAAAGGCGCGTGTTTTTGCCCGCCGGCAGTGGCCGTGGTGGGGTAATATTACCCACCGCGGGGTCAGGTCCTCTCAGATCTCAGAAAGCGGCATTCATCGTAACATGCTGTGAATAAGGATCTTGTATTAGCCTGGCAGCGTGCCGGGGCCGCCTGTCGCCGTTCTGGCATGGCGCTTGCAGCCATGGTCCGTTGGCGGGCAAGCAAAGGTGCGAGCCCGCAAGGTTCAATGGGAGAAAGTACCGGCGGCGTGCTTCTTGGGGAGATCAGTACGACGGTGCCGGGCGATCTTCCTGAAGAACTTGATAGTTTTCTTTCTGGTTCAGAGGGTCGCGAGGAGGGGAGACCTCGCGGCCCTCGCCTTTTTGTTGGGCGGTTTCGACCGCCCTGCGGGTTGGCGAATCACCTCTCCTAAGGCGGAGCGCCTTTTCCTGGTCCGCAACCAAAGAGGAAGCTTGTGGAACAACATGCGCGCAAAGCGCGCTCATGTCTCGCGGTAGGGTTCTAAATCACGCAGGTCAGCCCCCTATGGTCAGGCCGGCCGAACCAGGCCGGCGGGGCGTCCAGAGCCGGGCAACAGCCTGTAAGTCCTTTGTCTACAGTAAATTACGCGCAATCTGAGGTCACGGGGGCTCGTTCCGTGGCCGGTGCTCTGGATGCAGCGCCCGCAGTCGGCCCGGGGTATAAAGGGGCGAGTGCCCGGCGCTCCGGCGTGACGAGGTGGCGTAGCCGGGGGCCGGGTGCGGTAGCTGTTGATTTAAGTGCTTGTCGGAGTTACAGTAACGGCGGTTTGGAAACCGCCTTCCCGATTCCGCCAAGGTCGGCGAGCGACCAAGGAGGGTCGTCAAATGCCGGTGAAGTCCGGGCAGATTTCTCCTGACGACGAGTTGAAGCGTTTGCCCTGCCGGGTGCTGAGCGGCGACTTGACACGAGGGACTCTCAATCCGCGGGCCGATTGATTCGAGGCGAATCGGATGGCGACGTTCACGTACAAGGCAAAGACGAGCACCGGGCAGACAGTGACCGGCATACTGACGGCAGAGAGTTCGCAGGCGGCGCTGCGGATGCTGGACGACCGGGCGTTGTTCCCGGTTACGGTGGCAGAGGGAGGCCAAGCCTCCAGGACAGTGATCACGGGGCGGACCAGGAGAGTGAGGCTCCGGGTGCTGTCGGCTTTCTACAGCCAACTGGCCGATCTGTTGCGTGCGGGCGTCCCGGTGCTGCGGGCACTGGACGTGCTGGCCCGACAAAGCGCGAACCCGCTGCTGAGTGAAATCCTGAAAGAGGTGCACAGTGACGTCTCGGGCGGCGAGACGCTCGCCGAGGCGATGGCCAAGCACCCCAATGCGTTCAACGATCTGGCGATTGCCATGGTTCGGGCTGGCGAGCAGGGCGGGTTCCTCGAGGAGGTCCTGATGCGGATCTCGGTCTTCATCGAGCGGCAGGATGAGCTTCGCAACAAGCTGATCGGCTCGATGATCTATCCGTCCGTTCTGCTGATGGCCGGTGTTGCGGTGGTGACGTTTCTGATGTCTTACGTCGTACCGAAGATCAAGCCGTTGCTGGAGCGGGTGGAGACACCCTGGCTGACCGACGCTTTGTTCGCGTTCTGTGGTTTTCTGGGCGAACGCGGCGTTTTCGTGCTCGGCGGTGTGGTGGTGGCGGTGGTGGTGCTGATTCCGATCGGCAGGAGCGAGTGGGGCCGCCTCGCGATGGACCGGTGGAAGCTACGGGCGCCGGTGATGGGCCGGATCGTGACGATGGTGGCGATCTGCCGGTTTTGCCGGATTCTGGGCACGATGCTCCACAATGGGGTGCCGATCCTGCAAGCCTTGCGGATATCGAAGGACTCGGCGGGGAACCGGATCCTGGCCGACGAGATCGAGAGGGCCGCCGAGAACGTCCAGAAGGGCGAATCGCTGGCGGGACCGCTGAGTACAAGCGGATTGTTCCCGATGGATATCGTGGACATGATCGCGGTGGCGGAGGAGAGCAACAACCTGGAGACGGTGTTGGTTCAGATTGCGGACTCGAACGAGGCCCGCACCGGCCGGCAGATCGATCTGGGCGTGCGGCTGCTGGAGCCGATGATGCTGATGGTCATGGCGGGGATCGTCTTGGTTATCGCGATCGCGCTGCTCGTGCCGATTCTGAAGATGAGCGGCGGGGTAGCTTGACGGGTATTGCCGGGCGGGCGATTGGCGGTCCGGCCGTTGAAGACACGTGGATTCGCAGGGGTCCCCAGGGGCGAGGCCCGGGACCGGGATAGCAAGGAGTTTGACTCATGCGACGAGGCAGAAGGATTCGGAACCAACGGCGAAGGCGACGTGCTTTTACGCTGCTGGAGGTGTTGCTGGTGGTCGGGATCATCGCCCTGCTTGCGGCGTTCGTCGTGCCGCAGTTCATCGGCACGGAGAAGAAGGCGAGGATCAAGGCCGCCCGCGGCATGGTGGACTGGGGCGGTACCATCGCCACGCAACTGGAACTCTATCGCCAGGACATGGGCGCGTATCCCGAGGAGTTGAGGGAGTTGTTCGAGGCCCCAGATGAGGAGGAGGAGGCCGAGAAGTGGGCCGGCCCCTATATCAACAGCCTCAATTCCCTCAAAGACCCTTGGGGCCAGGAACTCCAGTACAAGGCCGGAGAGGACGCCGAGTTCAACGAGAACCGGTATGACCTGTGGAGCACGGGCCCGGACAAGGAGGACGGGAGCGACGACGACATCGGGAACTGGACCCGAGAAGACTGACGTGCCTGGTGGTCGGGGCAAGCCGGCGTGTGGGTCTGTCCGGCCGGTTTGAGTGCCACGGGGTCGCGTGGTGTGGGCGCGCCCGGTGCCGATCGCCGGGGTGAGTGACGGAAGATGACGATGCGTCTGCGGGCATTTACGCTGGTGGAAGGCATCCTGGTGATTCTGCTGCTCGGGGTGCTTATCGCCTTTGCGCTTCCGGACTTGACGCCGGCGCTTCGGAAGCGGTCGCTGGTGGAATCGGCGGACCGGCTTCGGTCGTTGATCGTGATGGCCCACGCCCAGGCGATGCAGGATGGGCTGAAGTACCGGATCATGTTTCCGGGCACTCCCGACCCCAACGACAGGTACGCGGAGAAAGAGATCGACGTGCCTCTGGAGACGCTGCAGCCGGTGGTTGAGCGGCAATGTGAGCCGCTGGACAATCCGGAGGCGTTCGGCGGCTTCGAGGCAGCGTGGAAGAATCGGCCGATCCTGCAGGAGGGCACCCGTTGCGTGGCGGTCCTTCCGGGCCGGCCGAACTTCGAGATCACCCCGGAAAGCCCGATCGCCGGGCCGTCTATTTCCGAGGGCCAAGCGGAGTTTGTCCCACTCACCCTCAACCCGGACGGGACGACCGAATGGGTCACATTCGTGCTCACCGATTTGCCGTTCGACATCGTACCCGAACCGTACCACGTGGGGCGGATTCTTAACGTCATCGTGGACGGGCGCACCGGCCAGACGTGGATTCAGCGGGCCCTGAGGGTGGAGGAAGTTGAGGTGATGCAGGAGTACGGCGCGTCGCCGATCCTGCACATGGACTTTACCCGGGCGGACGTGATCACCGAGGAGAACATCCTGGAGGTGCGGATCGGCCAGGGCGGGGCACCTTCGGTTCATCGCAGGCGGAGCGAGGGCTGATGACGATCGGGGCGGGATATCGGATCGCTCGGGTGGGCTGCCGCGGGGCCGGTCGCGCGCGGGGTCGGGTGCTCCGCGGCGGCGGCTCAGGTCCATGCCGGACCCGCGCCGCGATGCTGCTCGAGGTCATCGTGTCGATCGGACTGCTGCTGTTCGGGATGGTGATGGTTGGGCTCCAGGTTAACGCCGGCCTCGACGCCGCCCGCCGCTGTGACATCGGGACCCGAGCCCTGATGCTTGCGGACACGAAGCTGTCGGAGCTCGATGCGGGGTTTCTCCAGCCGGAGCTGTACGAGGAGGAGCTGAAAGGCGACTTCGCGGTGCGCTACCCCAGCTACACGAGGGTGCTCTATCCCGGCTACACGTGGCGGATGACGATGGATCTGACGGACATCGACGGTTTTTACAAGGTGAAGTTGGAGATCGGCTTCAACGAGGAGGGGGCCAAGGAACAGCTCGAGGACCCCGATTACGAGCTCGACATCGAAGATGAGGGGACGCTGATCAAGCGGACCGTGTACCGTCTCTGCCCGAAGCCGGCGGACGCGAACCCGGAGCGCGACTTCGGTCTGACCGAGGAGCAGGCGGATCGCTTCTTCGAGGCTCTTACCGAGGCAGCGGCGACGGGCCTAACGGGTGTACCCGAAGGAGGAGATGACGCGATCGACGCCGAGCGTGCGGCAGAGCTGCTTCGTGACCTGATGCAGTCGTTTTCCGAGACGGGCAGTTTCGACCTCAGGTTTCTGTCCCAGTTGCCGGAAGAGGAATTCATGCTGGTGGCGGGGGTATTGGAGGCTCTGTACGGCCGGGGCGGTGCTGATGCTTTGGAGCAGTTGCAAGGTTTGCTTCCGTCGGGAGGGAGACAACCACGCGGCGATGGGGGTCGGCCGCCGCCGGATGGGGGGCCGGGGATGCGTCCGCCGGGGCGCCGCGACGGTTCGGACAAGCAACCGGCGCCTCGCGACGGCTCGGATAAGCAACCGGAGCCCCGCAGGCCACGCCCGGGAAGGGAAGGCCGAAGGAGCGGGGCGGGCGGAGGCGGCGAATGATTCGACGTAGGCGCGGGGGCCTCGCGAGCTCCCCGTGGTCCGGGTTGGAAACGGTGAATGTCGATGCGTGGGACAGCCGAGAGACGGGACACTCGCGCACGAGGGGCCGCGCAGGCTGAAGCCTGCGGCTCGTCGGGGCGTCAGTATCCGCGAAATACTTGCGCCGGGGGCCGCCGGGCGTTCACGCTGCTCGAAGTTATCCTGGCCCTGTCTCTGACCATTATGATTCTTTCTAGTGTTTATGCCTTCTACGCGACTCTGCTCCGGGCCCGGACCCAAGGGGGCCAGATCGCCCGGGATGCCATGCTGACCCGGGCCCTGCTGGAACAGATCGCAGAGGAGATCCGGCACGCCACCGACATCGTTCCCGGTGACGGCATCGGTTTCAGAGGCGAGAAGGACCACATCACCATTGTCCGGACCCGGATGCCCGAGCTGTACGCGTTCGCCGAGTTCGACCCGGTGCGTGACGAACCACCGCCGGCTCAGATGGACCTTCTGCGGGTCCGGTACGAACTGCTCTGGGACGAGGAGTTGGAGGACGAGGAGGGCAACCCGGTGTGCCACGGGCTGTGGCGATCGGTGCAGAAGACGTTCGATCCGAATCCGAAGTTCATCGTGAAGGACGAGGCGGAGCCGGGCGATGGCGGGGACGAGAACGACGAGGAGGACGAGGACAACCGGTTTAACGCGCCCCAGATCGAGGGCGAATTGATTGCCCCGGAGATCAAATACGTGCGGTTCGAGTATTTCGACGGGGCTGATTGGCGCAAGCAATGGCAAGTGGTCGGGGAGGAAGGCGGGGTGGACATGGGCCCGACGGCGGCTACCGGACAGGGCACCTACGCCTTGCCGCAGGCGGTGAAGATCACGCTTGGCCAAGTTCCCGTCCCGCCCGAGGAGGATCGGGATTTGCTCGAACTTGAAGAGGAAGAGGAGGAGGACGAGGAGTACCATCCCGACCGGTTTACGCTGGTGGTGCACCTGTTGCAGGCGGACCCGTCGTTGGCCAGTTCGCGGAAGTACGGGGTGGTGGATGCCCAGGGACGTGAGCAGGGGGTACCTTGATGAGGTCGGGCTCAGGGATTGCCGGTTTGGGAGGGCTGATTCCGGATTTCGGTGTGCGGTTCGCCGTTCGGAGTCCAGCGAGCCGGCCCGTCCCCGGGCCGGGCTTCACGCGCCGGCGTGAGCGGCGGGGTCCGCAAGGCGCCCCGGCCCAGTTTGGGCGCCGCGGGATGTTGTTGGTCGTGGTGCTGGCGATCATCACCGTGCTGGGGCTGTTGGGGGCGAGCTTCTCGTTCCGGATGAACGCGGACCTGGCTTCCGTGGATTCGATGAACAGTCTCCAGCAGGCCAGGTGGGCGGCGAGGTCGGGCCTGGACCGGGCGGTCCATCTGCTTCGCGACGAACGGACGGACACGGATGCCTGGTACAACAACCCGACAGCGTTCCGGCGGATCCTGGTCTGGGCCCCCGGGGAAGGCGGCGAAGAAGACAAGGGCGGCTCCGAACTCGTGGCGGATCAGGAAACCGTGGAAGGTCGGCCGGCGTGGCGGTTCAGTGTGGTGTCGTACATGCTCGACGGGGACGATGCCAAGGTTCGCTACGGCCTGACGGACGAGGCGAGCAAGATCAACCTGAACACGGCTTCGCGGGCCCAGTTGCTGGCCCTGTTCGACCAGATCGAACTGCACGACATCAGCCCCGAGCAACTCGCCGATGCCCTGATCGACTGGCGTGACGACAATGACGCCCCCGTTTCGCTGAATGGGGCAGAGAGCTCGTACTACATCACGCTCGACCCGGCGTACCGGTCGAAGAGCCGGCCGCTGCAGACGGTCGAGGAACTGCTGATGATCAAGGGGTTCACGGGGCGGATCCTCTACGGCGAGGACTACAACCGCAACGGGTACCCCGATGAGAATGAGCAGGATGGCGACGAGGGCGTATTCCCGCCGGACAACGGAGATGACATCCTGGATCGCGGGATCCTTCCCCTGGTGACCGTCTACTCCTGGGACTTCAACTTCGCCAACGACAACAAGCCGCGGATCCCTCTGAACAGCATCCAAAGCGTCGAAATCCTGGAGGTCCCCGACTTCGAGTACCTTGCCGATGAGGTGAGCGTCGAGATCATCGAATTCATCGCCGATGCCAACCGCAGGGGTTATAACTTCCAGTCGGTCGGCGAACTACTGGGGCTCGAAGTGTACGAGAACGGGGTCTCGAATTACACCGCCGAGTTCCAGGCGTATGAGCGCATGGTTACGGACCTGGAGCGCGACCGGCTTGAGGAGGAACCCGGGGAGGAATTGGACGAGGACCAAGAGCCGGAACCGGAGGAGGAAGAGGACATAGACGAACTCGGGCTGGACAAGGCAGATTTCGAGGAGGACCGCGAGGACGAATCCCGGGGGGACGAGCCTGGAGGCAGGGATGGTGAGTATGCCGATGAAGAAGATGAGGAGGAGAAACCCGGTCCCGGGACTCGTCGGCAGCAGAGCCTGCGGGAGCAGGACGAGAACCGGCGCGGGGGCAGGCGGCGGGGGGGCAATCGCGATGAGAGCGATGATCTGCTCCACCCCGAGGATCAGGGCGAGCCGGGTGATCCGGATCAGTGGCGGCCGACGAGCCACGGCGGGGTCAACGAAGGTGAGGGACAGAACGTTTTGTATGCCGACGACGGTGGCGAGAAGGGAATCGAGCTCAAAGGCACGCCGATCATCAGCCCGGTGACGGCTCAGGACATGGTGGTGATCATGGATCGGCTGACCGCGGTGGCCTCGCCGTTGGAGCCGCTGAAAGGCCTGATCAACGTCAACACCGCATCGGCCCGGGTGCTTCGGACGATCCCGGGGCTGACGGAGGAGGACGTGGCCTCGATCGTGGCTACGCGGTCGCGGCTCAGCGGCGAGGACAAGGCGAGCCTGGGTTGGCTGGTGGCCCACGGCGTGCTCGAGCCTAAGACGTTCGCCCTGGTGTCCAATCTGCTGACCACGCGCTCGATCCAGTTCACGGTCGAGGTGATCGGATTCGCCGATCACGTGGGCGCGTTCAAGCGGATCCAGGCGGTGGTCGAGATGAGGGGCCACGTGGCCCAGACCAAGTACTATCGAGACATCACGTCCCTCGGGATCGGGTATCCGGCCTGGGAGGACGAGAGGAGTGAGGGCTTTGCGTTTGAGGATTTCTGATCGCAGCGTTCTATGCATCGACTGGGATGAGCGCTCGCTCCGGGTGTTGGATGCGAGGTTTTCCTCGCGTTCAGGGGTTCGCATTCGCGGCGCCCTGCACGTGCCGCTGGCCCCGGGGACGGACGTGCGCGATCCGGCGTCAGTGGGCGGTTTTCTCCGCCAGGCGTTGGGCGAGCACCGGATTCGTACGCGGCGGGCGATCGTGGACATTCCGCGGCAGGACGCGGTTCTCAACCTCCTGCCGCTGCCCGAGGCATCGACGGACGAGCTGGCGGCGATGGTCCACATCCAGATCGCCAAAGAGCTGCCGTTCAGCAAGGAGCAAGCGGTCATCGATTTCGCCGTCGCCCGGGAGCAAGGCGCCAATACGTGCGACGTCTGGGTGTCGGCGGTTCGCAGCCACGTGATTGACCACTATCAGCAGGTGATCAGGGCGGCGGGGCTGAAGCTCGAACGGATCGGGCTTCGCCCGTATGCCAACCTGGCAGCGCTGACGGTGGATGACGTTCCGGCCGGGCGCACGCTGACGGTGGACATCGGCCCGGCGATGACGGAGATCAACGTGATTCGGGACGGGCGACTGGCGTATTCTCGAGCGGCGTCGGTTTCGGTGCCGGTCGGCGGGCTGTCGGCCCCGATCGGCCCTGCGGGCGCGCCCGGGCCCTCGTCCACGGATGACGCCGGGGACGCGACCTTGGTGCTGGCCGATGATTCGCCGGCCCAGCCCGGCCCCATGGACGCGCTGCTGATCGAAGTGAGCCGGACGATCGAAGCCTACCGGGCCACCGATCCGGGTTCCACGATCGACCGGATCGTGCTGTCCGGCACGGCCGAGATCGACCGGGAGGTGCAGGAGGCGTTCGAGGAACGGTTCGGCTCGCCCACGACGACGTACGAAGCCCCGTCATCGCTGCGCTGGCGTCCGAAGGGACAAGTGTCGGCAGCCCCGTTCAGTGCGGTGATCGGCCTGGCGATGAGCAATGCCGCCGAGGGGACGCTCCGCTTTGATTTCCTGCATCCCAAGGAGCCCGAGGCGGGGCGCCGGGAGCGGGCCAAGCGCGTCCCGATGATGGCCGCCACCGTGGCCCTGTTCGTGGCCGCCGCGGGCGTCGCCGCCTATCAGCCCTTCCGCTCGGGCAATGCCAGGCTCACAGCCCTCCAGAACAAGATCGACGAGCTCAATCTGGACAAGGAGGAACGGGAAGCGTTCATGAAGAAGTATGAGGATGTAATGGATTGGAAATCGCAGAGCGCCGTCTGGATCGATCATTTCAAGCGGATCGCCGAGGTCTTCCCATCGACCAAGGAGGGGTACATCACCAGGCTGGATTGTGATCAGAAGGGCAGGATCACCGTGGAACTGGCGGCCACCCACCAGAAGGTCGGCACCAATCTCGCCGCGAGCGTTGAGGAGATCAAGGAGGAAGTGACGGACGAGAGCGGCCGGGCCAGAACGGTCCGGCCATTTGAAGCGGAGGTACGCAGCACGGAGGAGCGCCGGCAGGATCCGGTTTACAAATTCGGCGACACCGTGATCGTGCAGGTCAAAGCCCTGAAAAAGGACAAGTAGATAAGGTCATGAACCCGCGTGAGAAGGTATTGATGGCGATTGTCGGCGGCGCGCTGGCCCTGCTTGCCGGTCGTGAGGCCAAGGATCTGTATGTCGACAAGCGGGCTCAACTGAGACGAGCAGTCGCGAGCAGGGAAGCAGGGCTTGACAAGATCGAATCCGCGGTTGACCAGGAGACAAGGGCCCAGCACGAATGGCGCAAGATCGGCAAGCAGGCGCTGTCGATGGACGACAAGGAAGCCAAGACGCTGCTCCGCGACGAGCTGGTGGATTTAGCGCGGGCGTCGGGCCTGCCGAACGCGACAATCGATCTGGGACTGGTGGCTTCGTGGTCCCGGCACGGGGTCCGGGTGCTGAACAGCACCGTGAAGGCCGAGGGCGCTTTGAGCAACGTCTTGAAGTTCCTGTTCGATCTGCACCGCCAACCCTACCTGGTGCGATGCAAGTCGCTCACGCTTGCGCCGGTGGAAGAGAGCAGGAGGGCGAGCCGCCGAGGGCAAAAAACACCCCCGAAAAGCACCGGGCGGTTCACCATGGCGATCAGGATCGAGGTGCCGATCCTGCCCCCGACCAAGCGGGTTCCCAAGGTCACGCCGGCCGTGCTGGCAAAGCAGAGGCGGAAGGAAAAAGAGCGCACCAAGCTGCCAAGCGTGGGGGACTATGAGGCGGTGATCAAGCAGGTGTTGTTTGAGCCTTACAAGCCCCCGATTCCGCCCCCGGCCATGGCGGCCGGCCCGTTTCCGGCCAACAAGGCGACCGTGGCGCTCGCGCCGAACCTGAGCCTCCGCTGGCGGCCCGGCGCCCACGCGAAGCGTCACCAGATCCACTTCGGCGAGAAGACCCCTGGGACGCCTCGGGGGACGTTCACGGCCACGACGTACAAGCCCGAGGATCTGGTCGTCGGCACGACGTATTACTGGCGGGTCGATGAGATCAACGACAGCGGCACCACCGAAGGCGAGGAGTGGAGCTTCACGGTAAAGGAGGCCGGCCCGCCCCCGCCGCCCCCGCCGCCTCCACCGCCCCCTCCGCCCCCGGACAGTGAGATGATCGTGCGGGCGATTCTGAGTTCGCCGCGGGGCCAGCAGGTGGTGCTGGTCAAGGACCTGCGGAACCCTAATACCGAAGAGAAACGGGTCGAAGTAGGCGACGAGATGTACGGGGGGACGTTGGTTTTCGTCGATCCCGCGGGCGGAGTAAGCGAGCAGGCGGACGGCACGAGGCGATTTCACCCCACGGGGCTGCAGTTGCAAGAGGGCCAGCTACTCACCGAGAACGACTACCCGCGGGTGTTTCACGAGCTGGCGAAACTGGCCCAGCGGTCCGGGGGTATAAGCAGTGAGGAGTGAACGGCCGGGGCAGACCGTCCGCAGGCGGGCTGCCCGCGGGAGCGGAATTCGGCCGGTGTGAGAATGCAGGAACCGCTTGCGGGTGATGACGATGACTGCGGTGCTATCAGCGAAGGGTCTTTGAAGCGTCCGAGTCATCGGTCGGGTTGCGGTGGACGAGCGCATTGGAGGTCATGGATCGATGAGAACGCGACGATGGGATGCGGCGTATGTCGGCGGCTTGTTGTCGGTGCTGGTCTTGGTCCTGGCAGTTTATGAGCTGGCGGCATGGGGTTCTTCTGCGGCGGCTGCCGAGATCGGCTCACCGCAGAGCGAGAGGCCGGGGACACCGGGGCCGACCGCCGCGACGCAGCCCGCATCCGGCGTCCGCCCTCACTCCAAGGATCGTCCGCGGTCCATAAGAGACTTCGCCGAGACGCGGCACGGTCGTCGTCCCGGAGTGAGGCCGGCGAAAGATGGTCCGCCCAGTACCCGGCCCGCCGGGGCGCACGATCCGGGTCCGCACAATGAGGTCAAGTACGAGGCGGACAAAATACCGGAGGTAAGCGAAGAGAGGCTGGCGGAGCTGGCGGCGAAAGCCCGGGCCTCGACGCAGCCCAGTGGGCCCGTGGGGAGGCCCGGTCCGCGGCCCGACGCAAGGACCAGCGCGACGAGAGAGGACACCAAAACCGATCAGCCGGATCTCAAGATCCCGGGTTGGTGGAAGCTCCCGCCCGAGGAACGCCCTTACTTCTTCTCCTGGGAGAACACGCGGTTCGACAAGGTGTGCGCGGACCTGCAAGAGATGAGCGGCCTGAGCATGATCGGTCTCAACCTGATTGAGCCGAACACCGTTAAGCCGATCACCTTCCAGAGCGTCAAGATCATGAGGTACGACGAGGCCCTCACCACGTTCGACCTGATCGTGGTGGAGATGGGGTTCTGGGTGGTTAACCGGGACGATTACCTGGTGATCCGCCGGCTCACGGAATGGTATCGCCATACTCCTCCGGAGCGGATGTACCGGTCATTAGAGGCATACCGGGAGGCAGACCTGCCGATGTGGGAGGTCGCCTCGGTGGTTTACGTGCCCCAGAACGCGTCGGCAAGCATGCTGGCCGCCAGTGCGAACGACGACGTGCCGGACAGTACGGCCCGGGCCACGGTGGTTGCGGGCACGAACGGGGTCAGGATTCAGGGGTTCGTCTACTTCATCGAGCGACAACTGGCGTACATGCAGGGGATCGACGTTGTGCCGGACGACGGCCGCGAGTGGAAGTTCTATTCGTTGAAACACGTTTCGTGCGGGGACGCGTCGGTTCTACTGCAGACGATGATGGCCGCGGTCGGCGGGGGGCAGGGCCCGTCGCCGGCGCCGGCGAGACCCCCGCGGGCACCGGGAGGGCGGCGACCCTCTCCCACGCCCACCCCATCGGTCTCGCCCGTGAGCGTCGGTGCCTCGCCCGCCGACGCGATCGAGATCGAGGAGCAGATGGGCTCGAACCGGCTGCTGATCAAGGCGACGCCGGCCAAGCACCGACTGATCGAGGGGTACCTGAAGACGTACATTGATGTGGAAACGGAGCCGACGCAAAAGACCGAGATCATCCAGCTCAAGCACGCCGATCCCGCAACGATGGTGAACATGATCAACCCGATCCTCGGGGAGCGGCGGATCGTCCAGCCGCCGGCACCGCCGGCCAAGCCGGGTAAGAAAGCGCCTCCTCCGCCTCCGCCCAGAGTCCAGAACGTGAACACCACGGCGGTCCTGACGCCCCTGCCCCAGATGAGAAGCATCCTCGTCAAAGCCAATGACCGGGAGATGAAGCAGATCAAAGAGTTGATCGACATGCTTGACGTGCCCGAGGAGGAGAGCAAGTTCCAGTTCGTCAAGCTGGAGCACGCCCAGGCGTCGAGCGTGGCCACGATCCTGACCACGGCCCTTTCTTCCGGGCGGTCTCCGAGACCGACGGCGGGCCGGCAGCCGTTCCGGGCGGTTGCGGATACCCAAACCAACCGGGCCCTGGTCATCAGCGGCGAGCCGGACGATCTGGAAGAGGCCCACGAGCTGATCGCCAAGCTCGATGTTGATCCCATGGCCGGGGCGGCCGAGCACATGGTCACCCTGGAGAACACCGTGCCCAGTGCCCTGTCCAGCCTGCTGTCGGAACGGTTCTCCGCCAGGGGTGGAGGCGGCGGCAGCAGTTACTCGTACTCGCGGTCGTACTCGCGGTACGGCTCCCGCAGCGGGGGCGGCGGGGGGACCGACCTGCCCCGGTTCATTGCGAACGACGAGTCCAAGATGCTGATCGTTTTGTGCCACGACGAGATGTGGCCCGACATCGAGCGGCTGATCCTGACGATCGACGAGAAGAGTGAGGTCCTCAGAACGACCAGGTCCTACCAGCTCAAGCACACCGGGGCGTCCAACGTGGCCATTATTCTCACCCAGGCGCTCGGCTCGGGCGGCGGGAGGTCACGGTACTATGGCCCGCCGACTTCGCCCGACGAGCCGACCTTCCAGTACGACACCCAGACAAACCTCCTGTTGGTGACCGCGACCGAGGAGGACCACAAGAAGGCGGCCGACCTGATCGCGCAGTTGGACGTTCCGGGTCCGGATGAGGCCCCCGATTTCAAGCCCATTCAACTGACCACGGCCGAGGCGGAGTACGTGGCGGGCAAGATCCAGGAGCTGTTCGGTCAACAGAGCGGGTACGGCGGGTACCGCTATTCTTCGCGATACGGCGCCGGCCCACCCAAGGTGCAGGCCCGCGTGGTTGCCGAGCCGATCACAAACCGCGTGCTCGTGTCGGCGTCGGAGGAGGACTTCGCCAAGGCCGAAGAACTCGCCCGGGCGATCGACGAGGGGTACGCGGCAAAGGACTACGTTCGCAAGACGTTCGTGCTCGAACATGCCGAGCCTTTCAACATCCAGCAGGCGGTTCAGGCCATGTTCGTGGAGGGCTCCGGCAGCTCGCGGAGTCGATACGCGCCCACGGCCGGCACGCCCGGCGGGGTCAAGATCGCCCCGATCGCCAACGGCATCGTCGTTGTCGCGCCCAAGGACAAAATGCAGGAGATCGAGGAGTTCATCGCGGAGCTGGATACGGATCCGATGGGCGACAACGAGATCAAGATGTACAAGGTCGAGGGGACCGACTACTACGGGACGTACCAGATCGCCCGCAATCTGGATCAGTTGTTCAACGCCGGTTCCTCAGGGGGCTACCGCGGGGGCTCGCGGCCGGGATCCGGTCTGAGGTTCATCGGGGAGTACGGCAGTGACTTGCTGTTCGTCTCGGCGCCGGCCGAGAAGATGACGGAGATCGACGAGAAGGTCCAGGAGTTCCTTCAAGGACGCAAGAGCGAAGACCTGACCATGGTCATCCGTCACTTCGAGATTAAAGAGGCCAAGCCTCAAGATGTCGCGGACGTGATCGAGCCGATCCTGCAGACCAAGTACCAGGAGCTGCAGCAGAAGAGCGGCGGCCGGAGCCGGTTCTACGGCTATTACGGCTCGCAAGGGCCGCAGGTCACCGTGCACAAGACCGCCCGCAAGATCATGGTTTCGGCGCCCGAGGCGCTGATGACTCAGACCGAGGAGCTCATCAAGGAATTCGACCAGCCGCCCATGCCGTCCACGACGGTCATTGTGGCGCTCAAGACCGCCCGGGCCAGCGATATCGCTCCTATCGTCGAGGACCAGATGCGCGAGCGGGGCAGTTCATCGCCCAGCCGATCCCGCTGGTCCCGTTATCGCTACGGCGGGTACTTTGGCGGTTCCTACGGCGGCTACGGCAGCAGCTCCGCTGGTGCGGACGAGCTGCAGATCACGGCCGTCGAATCGAGCAACTCGATCATTCTCCGCGGCCCGGAGGAGAAGGTGTACGACGCGAAAGAGTTGATCGTCAAGCTCGATAGCGATGCAAGGCCCGACGGCCCCATGATTAACGTCTACCAGATCCAACACGCGGATCTGTACGACGTGGCCAGCATGATCGAGGACATGGCCGGGGGTGGTGGCGGTGGTCTTAGGAGTTCGGGTCTCACCCGCGGAGGCGGCGGTCAGGTCATCGTCAATACCGACTACTACACGAACCGGATCATCGTCTCCGCCCCCTACGAGAAGTTCCCGCTGATCGAGCAGATCATCAAGCTCAGCGAGCAGATGGCTGAGGAAGTGGAGGCGCAGACCCAGTTGGCGGGCGGTAAAAGGGGGCAGGAGATCCAGCGGGACAAGTTCGGGGTCACCAAACTGTACGATGTGAAGGGGCCGGCGAAGGAGATTGCCGAGTACCTCGACAAAATCCTCTACTCGACGATCGGGTACGACGCACCGCTGGTCAAGCCGTTCTTCATTGGCAACCAGATTGTGGTCACGGGGGACCCCAAGTACTTCAAGCAGGTTGAAGACTGGCTCGAGAAGATCGAGAAGGATCCGCCGCCGGTGCAGATGAAAGTGGTGGTCCGGCGGACCGCGGTTTCGCCATCGAAGGTCGTTTCGCAGTGGGCGCGTTTTTCTCCCCAGGCGAGCCAGGAGGTCAACATCAGGGCGGTCGAGCGCTCCGGTGCCGGCGGCGACCCGATGGAAGCGATCAAGGAGCACGAGATTGAATGGTACCATCCGGTTGCCACTGAATCGTCGGGAGGCTCGGGGGCCTCTCCGTTTGTTCCGCCCGGCGGGTTAAGTGAACTTCGGCAAGCAGCTTTGGCCCTGGTGTGGACCGATGCCCCCAGGATTACCGTGACCGGTGCGGCCAGCCAACCCGCTGCGACGAGCCAACCCGCGTCGGAAACGGCGGCAAAGCCCCCAGCGGTGTTGGCCGAGGCCCCGCCCTCCTCGAAGGTCGCGGCTGAGAGCCCGGAGCCCGCGGCGGTCCCCAAGTCGGCGATGCCGGCCGCCGCCTCTCCCAGGGATGAAACTGTACCGTCGGCCGAGCCGGGCATGACGCCCGAGCGGGCGATGATGGCTCAGGTCTACGACGCGGCCCGCGACGTCACGGAGACCGAAAAGGCCCAGATTCTGTTCGATGAAGATCAGGGGCTGATCATCATGGTCGGACCGGAGTCTCAGCTCGACGAGATTGGCGAGCTGATGGATCTCATCATCGACGAGCTGGAGGAGATCGAAGACGCGACGAAGGCAGACATCCGCGTGTTCCGGGTGAACCACATCGACGTGACGGTGGCGGCGGCGATCCTGGAGCAGATGTTCAACGAACAGGCCAAGGCCAAGGGCAAGCCCGGCCAGAAGCCTCCGGCCAAGGAGGCAAAGGCCGGCAAGAAGGCTAAGCCCGGTGAGGAGGAAGAAGAGGAGTCGGCGGCAGCAAGACGGCGACGCGAGGAAGAGGAAGAGAAGGCCAAGCAGGAAGCAGAGGCGGCCCAGGCGGCGGTGGCCGCCCAGCGCATCAAGGTAATGCCCGATCCGCGGACCCGGACGTTGATCGTCAAGGCAGCCCCGGCGCTCTTCCCGGAGATTGCCGAGTTGTTGCTGAAGATCGATCGGCCGGGAATCGGTATGCCCGTGGACATCAAGATCTTCAAGCTGCAGCATCTGAACGCCTACGAGGTGGAACAGGCAATCAAGGCCATCCTCAAGATCGAGGACCCGCTTCGCGGGCGCAGGGCCCGCCTGCCCGCCGCAAGGGGTGCAGCGGCCAGCTCGGCCCGGCAGGCCGAAATGATCGAACAACTCCAGCAGCAGGTGCTCGAAATGCAGGCGGCCGCCGGCGGCGCGGAAGGCGAAAAGGAAGGCACGCTCAAGATCAACCCCGCCAAAGAGATCACCATCACCTCCGACGCGACGACCAACACGATCATCGTCTCGGCGCCCGTGGAAGGAATGAAGCTGGTGGAAAAGCTCATCAACGAGCTCGAGGAGCAGGAGATCCCGATCCAGATCAAGACATGGGATCTGAAGAACGCCGACGCGGAGAAGGTGGCGGCGGAGTTGGAGAAGGTATTCCAGGCGGCCGGGCGCCGGGGCCGGAGCGGCGGCGAGGGCGAGGGCGTCACCCCCTCCCGCATCGGGAACGTCAAGATCGCCGCCGATTCGCGCACGAACAAGATTGTGATCCGGGCCCTGGATTCGGACATAGCCAAGATCGAACCGATCATCGCGGACCTGGATGTCCCGCCCACGGAGCGGCAGGTCCAGTTGTATCCGATCGAGCATGCCAGCGCGACGGAGCTGGTGACGGCCCTCAACGACATTTTCGTCCAGGACCCGAAGGCGGTCGGCACCGGTCCGCAGGCGGTTCGGATCACCGCCGACGCCGACACCAACACGGTGCTGGTCCGGGCGCCGCAGGCCCAACAGACGATCATCGGGGCCAAGATCGGCGAGCTCGACGAGCGGGTGGGCGTTACGAAACTGCCGAGGCAGATTGAGCTGAAGTTCGCGTCGGCCACGGCGGTGGCGCAGCAGTTGCAGAGCATCTTCGTCCCGAAGGGTGCCCGCGGCAGCCGGGCGATGCGGCAGCGGGTCAGCGTCACGGGCGATGACAATAGCCGCATCCTGTTCGTCAAAGCCCCGGATGAGCTGTTCGAGGAGATCAGATCCGTCGCCGAGACCATGGACGTGCCGACCAACCAGGAAATCCGGGTGTTCAAGTTGGCCCACGCGTCGGCGACCGACGTGAAGGACAACTTCGTGACGATGGCGACGCAACTCATGCGGCAGTTGAAGGGCCCGGCGGGCGGAGCGGCGGACATCCCCGTGGTGACGGCCGACCCCCGGATGAATGCGTTGATCGTCGCCGGTTCGCCGGCGGCGCTGCTGGTGGTCGAGCAAGTCATACAGGAGATCGACAGAGCGCCGGAAGGGCCGACCCAGACGACCACCGCCATGTTCTCGATGCCGCTCGGCAACTCCTCGACGGCGGCATTAACGATCAACAACCTGTACCGGAGCGTGAAGTACGTCAGCGGGGTCCAACCACCCCGGGCGGTGGCGTCCGGTCCCAACGTGCTGTACGTCTATGGAACGAACGAGCAGATCCAGCAGGTCAAGAGCCAGGTCATCGACCCGATGAGCGAGTACCTGACGCCGCTCGCGACGGCGGTCAAGGATGTCCAGATCGACATCGAACACGCCAACGTTGACGACGTGGCCCAGACGCTGACGGACTGGTTCAGCAAGCGGGCCGCGAACCTTCAAAAGGCAGGGGTGACGAACGTGCCCCCGGCCGAGTTGGCGGTCTCAATCATGCCCGACCCGGCGACCAAGAGACTCTTCGTCAGTTGCACCGAGGGCAACGAGAAGATCATTCGTGATCTGCTCTCCACCCTGGACGTCGAAGGGGCGACGGACCGCGGCCAGCAGACGAAAGTCATTGCGGTGAAATTCGCCGATCTGAACTACACCACGCAGGCCCTGACCAAAACCTTCCGGAAGACGGGCCGCGTCGCCCCGAGCGAACAGGTGACCATCACGCCCGAGTACGGCACAAATTCGATCGTGATCAAGGCGCCGGCGGAGGAGATGAAGGAGATCGAAGCGCTCCTGGCGCAAATCGACCGGGACGACGCGAACAAGATGACCGCCCCGGTGACTGTCGAGGTCAAGAACGTGCGGGCCACGGAGCTGGCCCGGACGTTGAACGAGATGATCAGGCGGACCACCCGTCGCGATCGTCGCACGGGCGCCTATCCGCTGACGGTGACGGCCCAGGACGCGGCCAATGCGCTCCTGGTGACCGCGGCCTCGGCCAAGCACATGGAGGACATCCGGGGCGTGATTGCCAAGCTGGACACCCGGCCGGCCGGGGACGAGCGGCGGGTCAGTCCGTACCCCTTGCGGTACGCTGAACTCGACTCGACGCAGAGGATCATCCTGTCGCGGTTCAAGGGCCAGGAGGACCTGCCGCTTCGCGATCAGGTGGAGATCGAGTTTGACTACGCGACCGGCTCGCTACTGGTGACGGCGTCGGAGCAGAACCACATGGAAGTGGCCAGCATCGTCGAGGGGGTGGACGTCAGCAACCTGACGAAGGTCCAGATGCCCAAGACGATCAAGCTCGAGCATGCCCGGGCGTCGGACGTGGCGGGCATGATGAACGAGATCATCCGGCGTAGCAAGCGGATCGACAAGAAGACCCGGACCTACCCCATCACGGTGACCGCGAACGACGCCTCGAACACGCTGGTGGTGATGGCCAACGAAGAGAACATGGCCGAAGCGGAGAGCCTGATCGCCCAGTTGGACGTTGCGCCGAAGAGGGAGGAGGACCGGTCGGTCAAGTCGTATCCGCTCCAGTATGCGGAGATCGGCTCGGTGGTCCAGGCCATCACCACGCGGTTCCAGGATAACGCGAGCCGTCCGGTGAAGGATCAGGTGGGGATCACGCCTGATTACACGAACAACGCCCTGCTGGTGACGGCGTCGGACGAGAACCACGCCGTGATCGACAAGATCATCACGGATCTCGACACCAGCAACCTGGCCGCGCTGCAGGTGCCGGAGAAGATCAAGGTTGACCACATCCGGGCGTCCGAGCTGGCGGACATGCTGAACGAGATGATCAGACGGACCAGGCGGATCGACAAGCGGACGCGGACCTATCCGGTGACGGTAAGCGCGCACGATCCGACGAACACGCTGATGGTGACCGCCAATGCAAGGGACATGGAGGAGATGAAGGCCTTGATCACCCAGTTCGACGTGCCGCGGGAGGTCGAGGACGAGCGGACAACGAAATCGTACTTCATTCAATATGCGGACGTTCGCTCCGTGCTCAACATCATTGATACGAAGTTCGCGGACAACAGTTCGCTCAGCCTGAACGATCAGGTGGAGGCGGTGGGCGAGTACGCGACCAACTCGGTGGTGGTGACGGCGTCGGCGACGAACCACGAGCAGGTATCGGCCCTGATCGAGCAGGTAGATCAGACAAGCATCGGGACCCGCAAGACCTTCACGATTGCGATCCAGAACGCTGATCCTGAAGACGTCGCCCAGGCGCTGACCACCATCTACAACACCGCCATGCCCCGGAGTCGAACGGGGCGGGTGCCCGCAGTCTTCACCGTGGCCCGCGGGTCGCGAATGATCCTGGCTACGTGCAGCCAGGCCGAGCTTGAGGACATCAAGGCCCTGGTGAATCAGCTCGACGTGATCGAGGAAGGGGACGCCCGCGACATGCGAGTGGTGGCGGTGCAGCGGATCGCCCCGCGGGAGATGAGCCAGATCCTGACCGAGTACCTGCGCAAGCCGGGCCGCGCCGGACGGTCCGACCCGTCGCTCCTGGGTGACGTCAAGATCATGTCGAGTGACAGCGCCAGCGCGGTGGTGCTCACCGGGCCCGAGGATCGGCTGAACGACCTGGAGCAGTTGATCCGGAAGGTGGACGATGAGGCGCCCGACCCGACGGACCCGGAAACGGGTCGCAAGATGGAGGTCATTGCCCTGACGAACGCCGATCCGAGCAGCGTGGCCACGGTGATCACGCGGTCGTTCACCAAGCGGGGCGCGGTGGCCGAGGCCGATCGCGTCGATGCGGTGGCCGAGCGGGCGACCAACTCCGTGGTGGTAACCGCTACGGAGGACAAGCTCAAGCAGATTCGGGAGATGGTTGCCAATCTGGACAAGACCTCCGCCAACACGCCCCAGCAGAAGATCATCCGTCTGGAGCACGCCCGGGCGGAGGACCTGGCCGACGTGCTGACCCAGACGTACCGGAGCAGTCGTCGCGGCTCGTACGGGCCGCCGATTACCTTTGCCGCCGATCCCAACGGCAATGCCGTCGTCGTCTCCGCCGGGCTCGCGGACCTGGAGGGCATCGAGGCCACCGTGGCCGAACTCGATAAGCCCGCCACCGAAGGCTTCGAGGAACTGCGGGTCATTCCCCTCGAGCACATCGACGCCCAGGAAACGCTCGACATCATGACCGAGTACCTCCGCAAGCCGGGGGGCCGGCGATCGCGGACCGGATCGGACCTGATCGGCGACATCCGGCTCCAGGCATCAGGAACCCTGAACGCCCTGATCGTCAGCGGGTCGAAGGAGGAGCTCGACCGCATTGAGAAGGACGCCCTGCACATGGACAAGGAGGTGGCGGGCGCGGGGGTGCCGAAGATCATCAAGATCGAGCACGCCTCCGCGTCCCAGTTAGCCACCACGCTGACGCGGATCTTCACTGACCCGGCCAAGAGCGGCCGCGGGCGGCGGAATACGGAGATGATCCCGCTGATTATGGCCAACGAAGCCACGAACTCCCTGGTCGTCAGGGCCCGGGTGAACGACTTCACGTTGATCGAGGACATGGCTCGACAGTTGGATACCGAAGCGACGGGTCTGGCCGGCGTGGACATCATCGCCGTGCAGCGGGGCGTGGACGTTACTTCGCTCGCCCGGCAGCTTGAACAGACGATCAACCGCGGGGAGAGCTACCTGCAGCGCACGCAGCCGGGGTACCTGGCCCGGCAAGTGGCGATTGGCGTGGACCCGCGTTCTTCGGCGTTGATTGTGGCCGGCCCGCCGGAGATGTTCGAGCGGGTCAGGCAAACCGTGACAGAGCTTCAGACCATCAAGCCGCCCGGGGGCGGACAGACGGCGATGGTCATACCGGTCAAGAACATCCGGGCCCAGGACGTGGCGCGCGTGCTGGACCAGTTCATCGAGCAGCAGCAGGGCGGCAGGCGGTAACCGTCCGGGCCAGGCTGGAGCAAAACGGATAGACAGACCGATGGACCCCTTGGGGCCACGGTGGATAGATGGGCAAGGACTCGACAAAGGCTCGATAGAGGGAAGATATCAGGGCTTGCAGCGCCTTGGGGCCCGGGCTGGCCGACCAGGGTGCTGGGCCCCGTGCGGAGGAGCACTTCCATGTTGCAAGGATGGATGATTCTGGTAGCGGCAATGGGTCAGGCCACGCAGCCAGCAACACCCCCGCCGGCGACCCCGGCCCCGGTCATGACCGTGGCGGGGGCCCCGAGGCGTCCCACCGTGGTCACCCGTCCCGGGTGGGCCCTACGCGAGGAAACGCCCGTGACCGAGGCGAAGGCACCGGCCACCAGGCCCGCGGCAGAACTCCCGGCGGAACTCGCGGGCGAGATCCCTGCCCTGTCCGGCGATCCGATCGAGATCCACGCCACCGCCACCGGCGAACTCGTCATCACCGCCAACAAGGATGACATGGCAATCCTGGCCAACATCATCGCCCTGATGGACCGCCAGCGGGCCGGGGCTGAACGAACGACCAGAATCTTCACCCTCCAGTCTGCCCAGGCCGCCGACATCGCGCCCAGCGTCCAGAAGTTCTGGAACGAGTTCATGAAACCGGCGGACGGCAAGGTCCGCCCCGAGGACACCCTGACGATCATCCCCGATGCCCGCTCGAATCTCCTCATGGTGGCGACCGCCAAGGAGCACATGGATGAGGTCGCAAAGATCATCGAGCAGTTGGACGTGCCGGCGTTCGGCCCCGAGGGTGTGGTCAAGTTCACGTCGATCCCTCTGAAGCACATCAAGGCCGCCGAGGCCGAGCAGAAGATCAAGGACCTGCTCGAGGCCCTCCGGAAGCAGCGCGGGGTCAGCAAGGACTTCGTGAACATCACCGCCGACGTGCGCACGAACACCCTGTTGATCTCCGCGTCTGAGAGGGACCTGGAGCAGATCAGGCACCTCATCGAGATCATTGACGTCGAGCCTGACGAGGAAACGGGCGGGGTAGTGAAGGTGGCGTTCGTCCCGCTGAAGAAGGCAGTTGCCCGGGACCTGGCGGACGCCCTGAACGAGATGCTGGCCACCGAGAGCGACGTGGCCAAGGCGATGCAGGAGCAGATCCGCCGGCTGCAGATTGTCCTGGCCGCCGAGGGCCGGGAACTCAGCCCCGTCAACCTGGAGAAGCCGATCAAGGTCTTCGCCGAGCCGGGGACGAACGCGATCGTGGTGGCGAGCGTGGAGTCGAACCTGGCCCCGCTGCTCGAGATCGTCGAGCTTCTGGACACCCCGCCGGTGGCCGACGACGTGCTGATCAGGATCTATCCGCTCGAATACGCCGACGCGGAAACCCTTCGGAGCAACCTGCAGGACGTTTTCGACCGCGGTCGGCAACTGCCCAAGAACCCCGGGAAGGAAGTCGCGGGCCGGACCCCGCCCGGCATACCGGGAGGGCTGGTCTACGAGATCGGGCTGACCGTGGACACGCGCACGAACGCGCTGATTGTCTCCGCGAGACCGGAGCAGTTGGTGCTCGTCGAGCAGATCGTCAAGGCGGTTGACCTGGAGGAGAGCGCGAACAAGTTCCCCGTGCGGATGGTCCATCTGGAGCATGCCGACGTCCGGCGAATCAGGGAGGTATGCCAGGACCTGGCGGACCAGCGTGAGCGGATGGCGGAGCGGTTTGGCGACATGGCCGCCGAACGCGAGCGCATCCTGCTGGTCGAGGACGTGCGGACCAACAGCCTGATCGTCGTCGCCAACGAAGAGAACTACAACGACATCGCCGAGCTTGCCATCAAGCTCGACGGGGCGGATGACGAGTGGCTGGGCGACATCCGGATCCTGGTCCTCGACAAGCAGCTCACCGCGGCGGACCTGGCGGGCAAGATAGAGGACCTCTGGCAGCGGCGGGCGGACCTTCGCCGCGAGGGCGGCCTGCCCGAGGACAAGCCGGTGATCGTGACCGACTCCCGCAGCAACTCGCTGGTCGTCGCGTCCAACAAGGAGGATTTCGAGGCGATCGAGCGGCTTGTGCAGCAACTCAAGCAGCAACCGCTCTCGCCCATGATGGACATCCACCATCTCGTTCTCGACCACCACGACGCGGGCGAAATGGCGGAGCTCATACAACAGCTCTTCGATGAGCGGCTCAAGAACAGTCTCGCCAAGGGCGAGGAGGAGCAGCCGTCGGACAGGGTCTTCCTCGTCAATGACCCGCTGACGAACATGCTGTTCATCGTTTCCTCGCAATTCAATTACGAGGAGATCGTCCGCCTCGTAACGAAGCTGGACGTGCCGCCCCCGGTCGAGGGCGTGATCAGGGCGTTCTACGTCAAGAACATCGACGTGAGCAAGGCTGAAGAAATCATCAAGGAGATATTCAGCGAAGGCCTCTATCGCGGCTCGGCCGGGGACCGCGAACTGCCGGAATCCATGACCCGGGTCACAATCGTCTCCGACGTGCGGAGCAGTGCCCTCGTCGTCAGCGCGAGCCCTGAGAACTACGCGGTCGTGGGGGCCATTCTGAAGGAAATCGATCGGGTGGATGTCCCCGACTTCCCGACCGAGGCCCGCTTCTTCAAGATCGAACACGCCGACGTGGTCAACGTCGGCGACATTCTCACTCAACTCCTGGAGGGCATGCGCGACACGCTGGGGGACGAGTCGGACCAACTGGAATTCAACATCATCCCGGAGGTCCGCAGCGACCGGCTGATCGTAGTGGGCACGCGGTTTGCCATGAAGCGGGCCGAGGAACTGGTCCCGAAGCTGGACGTGCCCCAGGCGCCACCGACGTCCAAGGTGGTGGTGTACGACTTGAAGGAGGCGTCAGCGTCGCAGCTCGCAGAGGTGATGACCCAGTTGTTCGACGACCGGGCGTCGGGGGAGCAGGCGGGTGAACGGACGCCGGTTTCGATCATCGCGGACGACGCGTCGGGCAGTCTGGTGGTGACCGCCTCGGTGGATGACCACGTGATGGTCGAGCACCTGCTGACCCTGCTGGACACGGAATCGAAGGTGGCCCAGCAGGTGGAGATCATCGCGCTGGCCGAGGCGAAGGCCCAGCAGATCGCGGACACGCTGGCGGACCTGCTGGACCAGCAGAACCGGGATCGCGAGCGGGGGTTCGCGATCACGCCGGAGCCTCGGACCAACTCGCTGGTCGTCTGGGCGCCACCGGACATGATGGCCCACATCCATAAGATCGTGGATCGGCTGGACAACAGCCGGCCCAAGACCGAGCTCGCCCTTCGGGTCTTCAAGCTGTACAACGCCAAGGCGGAGGAGCTATCCGAGCTGCTCAACGACTTCTTCGAGGCCGCCGGCGCGGGCGAAGGGGATGACGCCAAGCAGATGATCATCAGGTTCATCGCGGGCACCCACCCGGAGACCGGCCGGGCGGTCATCGAAAGCCTGGTGCACCAGGACGTCACGATCGCCCCCGACGAGAACACCAATGCCCTGTTGGTCATGGCGCCGGAAGCCAACATCGACATGATGCAGATGCTCATCGAGATGCTGGACAGCGTCGAGCCGGAAACCGTGACCGTGCGGGTGTTCCAGTTGCACAATGCCGACGCGACCGAGATGAAGGAACTGCTGGAGGAGCTGTTCGAGGCCGATCAGGAAGCGGCGCCGCGCAGGATCGCGATCGGTGAGGGCGGCGGGGTGGCAACCGGGGGCGGAGCGCTTGAACTGGCGTTTTCGGTGGACGAGCGCACCAACACGTTGATCGCCGCCGGCAGCCCCTCATATCTCCGCATGGTCGAGAGCCTGGTTTACAAACTGGATTACGAGGAGATGGACCAGCGGCTCGGGAAAGTGGTGCACTTGCGTTACCACACGGCCTCGGACATGGCAGATACCTTGCAGACCTACTTCGACGAGGAAAGCGAACTTCTCGAGGAGGCCGCGGGCGAGGAGGCAGCCGCCCGCCAGGTTCAGCGCCGGGTTATCGTCACGGAGGCGGCCCAGGAGGATACGGAATCCAACACGTTGCTGGTCAGCTACAGCCCCCGAATGGAATCGCAGGTGATCAGGATGATCAACGAGCTGGATCAACCGATCCCCCAAGTGATGATCCAGGTCCTGATGGCGGAGGTCACGTTGACGGACAACTTCGAGTTGGGCATGGAGTTCGCGGTGCAGGACCTGTTGTTCAGCGAGAAGGCGACCCTGCACCCCAATACCGGCCTGCCGCAGGGCGACGACTACGACTATGTCTTCGGGACGGACATTGGTGCGGCCGGTTCCTCCGGCTTGGCCGGGATCAGCTTCACGGTGACGGGTGAGGATTTCGGCTTCCTGCTCAGGGCACTTCAGACCGAGGGCCGGGTCGAGATCCTCAGCCGGCCGTCAATCATGGTCCAGGACGGCCAGGACGCCGAGATCACCATCGGGGAGCAGGTCCCCACCGTCCAGGATGTGTCCGTGGGGATTGGCGGGATCGTGACCCCGTCGGTCAGCTATGTGGACGTGGGCATCATGCTCAAGGTTACCCCGATCATCAACCCCGACGGCTACGTGAACATGGAAATCGAGCCGGAGATCTCCGCTATCGGGACCTCGAGCGTGTCCATCGGGGCGGGGATCACGCTGCCGATCTTCACCAAGCGTAACGCGATCACTTCGGTGACGGTGAAGGATGGTGAAACGATCATCATCGGCGGGTTGATCACCAGCCGGGAGAACGACTCGGAGAGCAAGGTGCCGATCGCGGGAGACATCCCGGTACTCGGCAACCTGTTCCGGTCAACGGTGAAGTCCACCACCAAGACCGAGCTGCTGATCGTCTTGACCCCGCACGTGGTTCGCGTGGCGGAGGATGCGCGCGATATCTCGATTGAGATGCGGGATTCGAGCGGCCTGAACGACAACATCCGGATGAGCCCGCTCATGCAGGGATTGCAGCTGAAGCCGGGGGACGAGCAGTTCGGCCCGGACGAACCGGTTTCACCTGACCGGGAGCAGGGCCCGACGGTGGACGAAGGCGAGGAGTTGGGGCCCGAGTTGGAGGAGTACGGCCCGGCGGCGGAGTCGATCTGGCTGGGCCCGGTGCCGGCTCAGCCTGCCATTGCTGCCCGGGCCGGATGACGAACCATGCGAAACGTCCCGCCAACAACGAGCCACGGGTTTCAGCCCTTGACAAACGACAAACGCGTCGCGTTCCGAAGCGGCGAAGCTGCGTCGCTTGTCAAGGCTCAGCCCGTGCGGCCTGCTGCGCCCAGCACAAACGCCCGATCGCGCACGAGGGGTGACCACCAAGTGAGCATTCGACGCCGGGCCGTGGTGTTGTCGGCGTTGCCGTTGGCCGCGATGTGGATCCAGGGCTGCCGGATGCCGGGCCGTAACGGAGCGGCAGATGACCTCTCCGACGCGGAGAAAGTGCGCCACATGCCCACCGAGCCCAACGTGGTGAACATCGCCGTCTTTTACAACCCGTACTCCCCCTGGATCTGGAACGAGAACAAGTCGAAGATCCGGGGCATATACGTCGGGGGCCTGTATCTCCTCGGACCCGGGGGCAAGGGGGTCTTCGGCGACGGCGTGATCTGCCCGAAACTGTATGTCCTTCAGAAAGACCCGGGGGGCAAGAAGACCCCGGTGCTGGCGAAGGAATGGTCGTTCACGGTGGAGAAGGCGATCCCGTGGCGGGCCAAACAGAAGAGGGACCTGGGCTGGGGTTATGGGCTTCCTCTGGATTGGGGTGATCTCGATCTCTCGGGCCAGGAGATCAGCATGATCATCACCTTCGAGCGGAGCGATGGGCTGATCGTTAGTTCCGGCAAGAAGCACTATAATGTTCCCGGTGGCGCGTACTAGCCGAGGTTGCCCGGCAGGGCATCGAGGGGCGCGGGTGACCGGACGCACGCGGCAAGCACACCCGATTGGAGGTCGAAGGACATTGCGATCGAGGCATCGGGCGATGAACTGGCCGATCTTTCTTGCCGGCACCGTTTCCTCGACGTTGCTGATCCTGGCCTGTGATCGGAAGGCGCCGGGACCGTGTCAGGCGAGTTCCGTCCCGCAGGGGCCCCCTTTGTCCCTGCGCCAAACCTACGACCGGCTGCGCGACTGGCACGCGAAACATTCCTACCTGGCCATGCTGCCCCACATGGATCCCGACTCTCGCGATGAAGTGATCGATCTATTGATGGCCATGGACGAGTTGCTGGCCGCCAATGCCGGTGCCCAGCTCGCGATTTCCAAGGCATGTCCGGGCATCGAGGCCGAACGGTTCGACCTGGCGGCCCAGCTCGCGGACAGTCTCGAGTTGTTCTCGACGCACATCGAGTTCATCAGTGACCGCCGGGACGGCGACCGGGGAACCGTAACGGTCCAGATCGCGGGTCGCGTCCCGCTGACGCACATCAACTTCCGGCGTCGAGCCGGTCACTGGGTCTACCTTCCGGGGCCCGTCGGGCGGGATCTCATCCCGATTACCCGAGCGATCACCGGCGCCTTGAATCGGATTGCCCTCGTGGTTTCAGCGGGGCCACGGACCCGGGAAGAGATCGAGGCTGAATACCGGCTTCGCATCGGACGCAAGCTCAAGAGAATCGGCCAGCTTACTGCGCCGGGGAGCCAACAGAAGTGAGAAGTAAACTACCCTCGCCTGAAGGCGAGGGTGGTTTACTTCTCACTTCCTCCGGCTATTTCGTGGCGTTCTGGCACTCCTCAACCCAGGCTGTTTGAATGGCTTGGAGCTTGGCTTCGTTGGAGGCTCTGGCTTCGTCGTCGAAATCGTCGATTTCACACACCCACTTGTGGAGGTCGATGAACCGGACCGCCAGTGGGTCCTGGTCAGGCATTTCCTCGTGCAGCCGACCGGCGATCTCCTTGCTGTCCGTCCACTTCAAGCCGCCCATGACGATTCTCCTGTTCTCTCGGCAATCATCGTTCATTACTCATCATCAGCCCGACCTGCTCCCCTTGCCTCTGGCGTTTCACCGCTGCCAATGCGAGCGTGTGCGAGTGAATGCCCGCGGTGAATCACCTACGTCTGCGGTTCCTTTGAGAGCGCGAGGTTCCGGTTCCATTCGGGGATCTCGACGAGAAGGTCCTGCGTTCCGTCGGGGACGCACCGGCATGCCAGCCTCGAATGAGGCGTTGGGCCGTAGGCGCTGTCCAACTGGTCCGCCTCGCCTTCCGTCAGCTTGTTGCACGCGCTCTGGCCCTGGTGAACGATCACGTGGCACGTTGCGCAGGCACCCACCCCGCCACAAGCGTGAGTCAGATCGATCCCGTGCTTCAGGGCGATGTCCAGGATGCTGCCCGGCAGGCCGCGATGGCCGTATGGCAGGTCGCGCGGGTCCACCTCGACCCTCCGGTTCATCGGCAGGAACGTGATTGCGAACGTCCGCGCGGCACGCCCGGTTCCGTCCGTTTCTCGAAGCGTCCGGGTGATCGCCATCTCCGCGAGCCGCAACGTCCTGGCGTCGAATCGGTTCAAGGCGTTGTGAAGCGAATCGGCGTCCTCGCTCGTCTCAGCCAGGGCCCGGAGTTCGCCCATTGCCGAGACGATCGCCGACCGCTCCGGGGCACTTAACTCCTCGCCTGCCTGGGCGAGCATCTGCTCGGCCTTGTTGGTGTCAAAGGCGATCTGGTTGCGCAGCCCGATCAGCCGCTGGGCGGTCATGTCTTCGCGGGCATGCTCGTAGGACTCCAGCTCCATGCGTTTGACCTCATCGGCGGTCAGGCCGTGGGCGGGAATGATCTGGATGCCAGCCTGCTTGCCGCTGCGCTCCTCCTTCGCCGACACGTTCAGGATCCCGTTCTCGTCGATCAGGAACTCCACGAGTATCTTGGGGATGCCCGCCGGCATGGGCGGGATGCCGCGCAACTCGAATTCGCCCAGCGACCGGCAGTCTCTCGCCAGCTCGCGCTCGCCTTGCAGAACGTTGATCTTGACATTGGCTTGCCCGTCAACGAACGTGCTGAATCGCTCGGTGGCCCGGCAGGGGATACGCGTGTTTCGCATGATGAGTTTCCCCACTGCGCCGCCCATCGTTTCAATGCCCAGCGACAACGGGATAACGTCGAGCAGCAGGGCATCGCGTCGCGTCCCCGACAGGATCGCCGCCTGGACCGCCGCTCCGAGGGCGACGACCTCATCGGGGTTGAGGGCCGTGTAGCAACGACGCCCGAACAGCTCCTCGATCCGGCGGCGGACCAGCGGGATCCGCGTGCTTCCTCCGACCAGGATGACCTGGTCGATCATCCCCGGCGTCGCCCTCGCGTCGTTCAGGGCCCGCCGGCAGGACTCGATGGTCATATCAAGCCAGGGCGAGATCAAGGTTTCGAACTCGCTTCGCTCGATGGTCCGCGTGTACCGGCGCTCCTGGTCCAACTCGATCTCGATCGGGGCAGCCTCCTCGGTACTCAGTCGGATCTTCACGTTCTCCGCGAGGATGCGAAGCGCCTGGCGGGCAGCGGGCGTGTTGATCTCCACGCCGAACTCCTCGCGGACCTCATGCTGAACGAGTTCGATGATCTCACGGTCAAAGTCGTCGCCGCCGAGGTGGGTGTTCCCGTGCGTGCTCTGGACCTCGAAAATGCCCTCTGCCAGTCTCAGGATGGATACGTCGAACGTGCCGCCGCCGAGGTCATAGACGGCGATGAGGGATTCGCCCTCGGCTGGCCGGGCTCGGGGCGTGTCGGCCGGGTTCGCTTCGTCAACGGACCGCCGGTCTCCGGCCAGGTTAAGTTGCAGGGCGCCGGCGGCCTGACCGCGGGCCGGGGCCCGAATCCCGAGGCCATAGGCCAGGGCGGCCGCGGTCGGTTCATTGATGATCCGCACCACGTCCAGACCGGCGATCCGCCCGGCGTCCCGCGTCGCCTGACGTTGGGCGTCGTCGAAATAGGCCGGCACCGTAATAACGGCCTTGGTGACTTCCCGGCCCAGATGGTCCGCCGCTAGCTGACTCAACTTGCGAAGAATGATCCCACTCAACTCTGGCGGGGTCATCAGCTTCCCACTGATCTCGACGGCGGCCACGTCCCGGTGGCGGGTGTCCGTTGCCCGCTTGACCACCGCGTAAGGCAAATGCGACAGCTCGCCGCTGGCGGCCAGTTCCTCGTAGCCCCTGCCCATCAGACGCTTGATCGAGAATACCGTCGACGTGGGGTTCTCGACCGCATGGGTCTTCGCCTCGGCACCGATCGTAACCCGGCCGTCCCGGCTGAACGCCAGCACCGACCGCAAACAGCCGTCGCCTGACTCGTCGCGAATGATCCGCGGCCCGGACTCGTCGCAGAACGCCGCCAGCGAGTTGGTCGTGCCCAGGTCGATCCCGATAATGATGTCCGTCCCACTGGTCATGAGCTTGTTGATGTGCGTTACACGTCACCGCCCGGCGGCAGTTGATCGAGCAGGTTGCTCCAGTACTTGATCGCGTTGAGTTGCTTGCGCAAATCCTTCTGCGTTTCGGAGTTGTCCTCGGCCAGTGAACGGCTCAACCCGGCAATCATCTCCAGGGCGGACTGACGCCGGGCGGTGATCTTCCGTCTGAGAGCCTCCAACGCGGCCGTGTCACGGGCGGCCTGAGCTTCCTCAATCTCCTCGCGAAGCATCATGACTTCGTCGAGCACTTCACCCGGCACCGCCCGGTCCCCGGCCGCCGCCGGCCCGGCGACCTGAGCCAGCAGGTACGCCGCCCGGGCCACCGGATCACGCAGCGTGTCATACGCCCGGTTGAGCTGCGAACTCAGCGACAGCGAGCGCCGGCGCATCTCGTCCGAGGCCTTGCCCACCACGTCCGGATGGACGGACCGGGCCAGCAACAGGTACTTGCCGTGCAGGACCCCTTCGTCGATGTCGTATGCGGGCTCAAGTCCGAACAACTCGAAGTAGTCGAACCCCTCCGGCGGCTGCGGATTCATCGCGCCGCAACTCGTACAGCAGATGGGTGAATCCATCGGCTTTGAACACGTGGTGCATCGGATCGGTCGCGTCGGTGTGGTTTCACCTGCCACGATGCCGGTTCTCCCGCCCGGTCAAGACGAGAAGCTGCTGCCGCAACTGCAGGAGCCCGTCGCGTTCGGGTTGTTGAACACGAAGCCCCGGCCCATGATCTCGTCCTTGAAGTCCACCGTCGTCCCGTTCAGGTACAGATAACTCTTAGGATCGCAGATAAGCTTGACTCCGTGAGAGTCATGCTCCTCGTCGTGCTCTCCCTTGGTGGCGGTCAGGTCCAGCACGTAGCTGAATCCGCTGCATCCCCCGCCCTTAACCCCCAGACGGAGATAGGTTGTCTCGGGGGATGCCTCCTGCTCTGCGAGGATCGTCTTGACCTCCCGGGCCGCACGTTCCGTGAGTTCGATGGCCATGGTGTTGTCTCTCCTGTCCTACGCCTTCCTTATGCCGGCCGCTGACTTCTCAATTCTCCGTTCTTCCAACGTCGCGTTTTGCAGGGCTGAAGTCCAGGCGGCTCACGTCGCCGCCCTGGTCTCTGATGGTCGGTCGGCCTGGCGCTGGAGCTTCTTGTTCTTGACGTCCTCGATGGCCGCACGGATCGCGTCCTCCGCCAGGACGCTGCAGTGGATCTTCACCGGCGGCAGCGATAGCTCCTTGGCGATGTCGAGGTTGTGGATCTGCAATGCCTGGTCCAGCATCTTGCCCTTGATCCATTCGGTCGCCAGGGAGCTGCTGGCGATCGCGCTGCCGCAGCCGAACGTCTTGAACCGGGCGTCCACGATCCGGTCGTTCTCGTCGATCCGGATCTGCAGCTTCATCACGTCGCCGCATTCCGGGGCCCCGACAATGCCGGTACCCACGCTGCTGTCGTTGCGATCCAGCGACCCGACGTTCCGCGGGTTGTTGAAGTGATCCAGAACCTTGTCACCGTAAGCCATATAACACTCCCAGCCGTCCCATCACATCTCCAGCAACAAGACGGCTTCAGTCATCCAGCCGGGTGGGTACCACAGGCATGGAATCCTCTGCCCTGTCCGTCCACGAGGCCATTGCCTGGCCCTTCAGTCCGGGTACCATTTGACTGAAGCCGGGTCCACACCCTCCTGCACCATCTCGTACAGCGGACTCATTTCGCGCAGGCGAAGCACCGCGGAGCACACCCGGTCGATCGTGTGTTCAATCTCCGCCGCCGTCGTGAACCGTCCCAGGCTGAACCGGATCGAGCTGTGGGCCAGGTCCTCCTCGACGCCCAGCGACTTCAGGACGTGGCTCGGCTCGAGCGACGCACTGGAGCAGGCCGACCCGGTACTGACCGCGATGTTGTCGATGCCCATCATCAGCGACTCGCCTTCGATGTAGGCGAAGCTGACGTTGACCGTGTTGGGCAAACAGTGTTGCGGGCACCCGTTCCGAAAGATCCCGTCCAGCCTCTCGCTCAGGCCGGCCCAGAGCCGGTCGCGCAAGCCTGCCTCCCGCACCGCCTCGGCGTCCATTTCCTCCTGAGCGATCTCGGCTGCTTTGCCCATCCCGACGATGCCCGGAACGTTGAGCGTCCCCGACCGCATGCCTCGCTCGTGCCCACCCCCGTGCAGTATCGGCTCGCAGCGGACCCGCGGGCCCTTGCGGCGAACGTACAACGCACCCACCCCCTTGGGACCATAGATCTTGTGACCCGAGCAACTCAGCAAATCGATCCCCATCGCCTCCACGTCGATCGGGAACTTGCCAAACGCCTGGGTGGCGTCGGTATGGAAGATCACGCCCTTTGCCTTGCAGACCGCCCCGATCTCGGCGATCGGCTGAATCGTCCCGATCTCGTTGTTCGCCAACATGATCGAAACCAGAATCGTGTCGCCGCGGATGGCGTCGGCAAGCTCGCCCACGTCAACCCGCCCGGTCTTGTCCACGGGCAGAAAGGTGACCTGGAACCCCTGCTGTTCGAGGTATCTGGCCGGGTCGATGACCGCCCTGTGCTCGGTGACCTGGGTGACGAGGTGGCGGCCCTTGTCGCGGTACATGTGGGCGGTGCCCTTGACCGCGATGTTGTCGCTCTCGGTTGCCCCGCTGGTCCAGATGATTTCCTTGGCGCTGGCGTTGATCAGCGAGGCCACCTGCTGCCGGCCGTTCTCGACGGCCTGCTCGGCCTCGTGGCCGAAGCGATGGCTCCGGCTCGCGGCGTTGCCGAACTTCTCCTGCAAGTAGGGGAGCATCGCATCCAGTACCCGGGGGTCCACGGGCGTCGTGGCATTGTAGTCGAGGTAGATCTTCGGCTTCACGTCTGACGCTCCTCACGCGCCCCGGTCACCTTACCCGGGCAGTCTTCGAGCGGATCGCCCGGCGAGGGACCGGGGTCCCCGGCGATCTGGGCCAAGGTTAGCTCATCGAGGAACTGAATCAACCGCTGATGCACCCGATAGACCGACGGGCGAGCCGGGCAGCAGGACATCAGTTCGCAGCCTTCCTTGCCACCCACGGGGCCTTTCTCGTCCCCTCGCGCGACACACCGGGCCAGGTGGATCGGGCCTTCGACCGCCTCGATGATGTTGGTCAACGTGATCTCGCTTGGCGGGGCAGCCAATGTGTACCCGCCGCGCGGGCCCCTCACCGACCGTGCTAACCCGCGGTGAGTCAACAGCTTGAGCAGGTTCATCAGCAGCGACAGAGGTATCCGGTAGCGCCGGGCAATCTCCCGGGCACTGCAGCAAGCACCTGCATCCTGGGCCAGGTGAGCCAGGGCAATCAGTGCGTAGCCGCTTTTCCGCGTTAGAGTGAGCACGGTCTGAACGCCTCCTCAGTTGCCATGGCAGCATATACAATATAGCACCCAAAAGGTGCCATGTCGGCATATAGAATATAGCACCCAAAAGGTGCCATTTCAAGCCCGCCTCGCCATTTCCGGACGTGAAATCCGCCACCGGAGCCCGGTCCGGATCTCGATCCTGCTGGGTGGTCAACCCGCGGGGATGGGCGACCACCGCACTGAGGTGCTCACCGCGGAAACACGGACGGATGTGTTTGCGAGCTCAAGAGGCGCCGTCGCCGAGCCTGGCCAGGTTTCTTGCGCCATCCCAGATGAACATCCCCCCGAAAGCGATCAGGGCCAGAGCGCAGACGACAAGAACAACTCGCTGGCCGCGATTGCCGAAGAGCCTGGCCCCCTTGAAACCGGCCAGTGACAGGGCCTCCAGCCACACCAGGTCGCACAGCCAGTGAACCACGGCGAACAGAGCGAAGGCAGTCTTGCCCAATTGGAGGGCCCCGCTCGCCAGGGCCAGTCCTACACTCGCCCACCACAGCAGGAAGTAGGGATTGCCTCCCGTCAGAATTATCCCGATCCAGAGCGGGCTCCGTTCGGCGTACTTGCCGGCCGGTTCGCCCGCCTTGCCCAGGCCCGTGAGCACCCGCCCGCCCATGAGCAACAGCAAGACACCGCCGAGCAGGGCGACTCCGATCCTGACGCCCTTTGACTCGAACAGGGTGCTCATCCCCGCCATAATCAACAGCATCAAAGGGAATTCGACGACGCCATGACCCAAGGCAACGAGACTACCGGCGTGTCGTGAACGGGTACCTGCGGCCAGGGTGGCAGCAGTCACCGGGCCCGGGGCCATCACCCCGGATAGAGAAACGCCCGCTGCCAGTAGCAAGAAGCGGATCAAGCTATCCAATTGCTCCCATCTCGATCGCTCGCAACCTCCATCATCCACGGTCTGCTTGGTGATAATCGTGACTGATCCTGACCAGGAAGTCAAAGACGTGTGCCACGCGGACGTGATCCGACTCCTCCCGGGTGCTCACGTGGTGCCGAGAACGGACGACGGCGGTTTCGCGGTGATCAATCGCAGCCGCGTAGCCAAGTAGGGCAGGGTCGAGCGGAGCGAGACTTGCCGAAATCATGCGACCGTCGTTCAACTGGGGCGGCAGGTCTCATCCGCCCTTGGCGGATTCGCCCTAGCTTACAGTTGTCGATCCAACCGGCGGTACATGATGGCTTCGGAGACGTGGTCGGATTGGATGTTCTCGGTGCCGGACAGGTCGGCAATCGTGCGGGCGACAGGAGGTGATGCCCGCTCAGAACGGGGCGACCGGAACCTGCTCCGTGTACGTCGATCAGAATGCGAACACGGGTACCTCGATGCGCACCTCCGGCTTGCGGAGCTTGCGTTCCTGCAGAATCCGTTCGAGCCGTTCAAGTACCTGGCCGCGGAACACCTGCTCGCCGCACCGGCTGCAGACCCCGGTCGGGACAGAGCGGATAAGGACCCACTCACCCTCGTCCTGAAGACTCTGGTCGGTGAGGCGCTCTTCCATCCAGTTCCCGCAGACATGGCATTTTCCGTAGTCATAGTCCATCATGGTGAACCTGCCGGAACGGTAGTCAGAATGGGGCCACGGGAACCTGCTCGGTATGAGTTGACGGCGTTGTGCCGTTGATCACCGACTCGACGCGCTTGAGGACTTCCGCGCTGTAGTAGTGGGCCTGGCACTGGTCACACACACCGATCGGCACGTTTTCGAGAATGGCGATACCGTCGCGGTGGTTGAACACCTCGCGGTCGACGCGCTGCTCCCGAACCGTTCCGGAGCAATACTCGCATGGAAAGCCGTACATCGGTTTATTGCCCGCCATTCTCGAGAATAAACGTCGTGATGATCAACAACCGATCATCGGCGGCAAACCTCACGATCACTGCCACCGGCGCGCGATAGCGCCGCCGCACGGAGTCGCTTGTTAGCTAGTTCTCTTCTTGATCCGTTTAACAAGCTCTTCAGCACTAGGTACCGGATCATACTTCTCCTGGATAACTTCCTTTGTCTGGAGATCGTTCCTGATACGTGTGAGTAGGTCGGCGACGTCCTTGTTCATCGCGAGCTTGTTCAAGGTGTCCCACTCAAGTGCCTCCCGCTCCCGTGCGGGAAAGAGCACTTTCGAGCTGTCAGGGTCTTCAAGTTCTATGTGGATGACGCCTATGCCAAAGGCTGCCGACAATCGACGAAGCTCGTCGAGGAAGTCTTCGTCGGTTGATATCTCTGCCGCGACAAGATATCCTTCGTGCGCCCAGGAGGAATTTGAAACCGCTTGAAAGAATGCCTCTCGCAGATTGGAGAAGGAAAGGGCTTTCTTGATTTCAAAGGAGTAGAGCTTGGCAGCAGTGTTCCCGGTGGCTGCGCACAGATCGAGCACTTCTGGCTTCCAGTCCTCAATGGCGTAGTAAACACCGATCACGTCAGGATGAACCCACTGGCCGAATTCCTTCTTCTTCGAGCGGCTGTGCCGAACGGTCTTGGTACACGCCTTGAAGTAGAGGCGGGCGTAGTACGCCAGAAAAGGATGAACGTCGGCCTCGTCGTAATCGTATGCGGTCGGAACACTGTCATCACCTGTGATCGCCTTCTCTATCTCCTTCTCCTTTGCCGGTACGAGCTCTTTGAGGAAATAGCGCGCAGGACGCTGTCCCAGCTTCACGAAGATGGTGTCAGGATTATCTCGGGTATTGGTGAAAATCACAGAATACAGCGTGGCGGCGGGCGTCTTCCCTTCAGAATCCAGGCGTTCGTCATACCCCTTCGCTACGGCAATCTTCCATATCTCACTCGGAGATAGTGGCCTGCCTTCTTCCCGGAGGATCTTCTCAGCAAGAGCTAGGAATGTGAGCTTTGTCATATTACCTCCCGTGGCTAACGCTGAACATTACCGGTGCGGGAAGGCCACGCCTTCCCTCGTCTGGTGTACGCACTTGTTGACCTGTCTCCTGCATTCACCTCTCGGTCTTACAATTGCCGGTCCAATCTCCTGTACATGATCGCTTCGCTGACGTGGTCGGCTCTGACGTTGTCCTCGCCGGCCAGGTCGGCGATCGTGCGGGCGACGCGGAGGATCTTGTCGTGAGCCCGGGCGCTGAGGCCGAGCTGGGTCAGGGCCTGTTTGAGCAGTTGCTCGCCCGCGTCGTCGAGCTTGCAGTGCTTGCGCAGTTGCCGCGAGCCCATCTGGCCGTTGAGCATCGTGCTACGCTCGCCGAAGCGCTGGCGCTGCATTCGCAGGGCACTTAGGACCTGCTCACGCATGGTGGCGCTGTCGCTGCCGTCGCGGGTGCTGCGCAGCTCGCGATAGGGCACCGGCGGCACCTCGATGTGGATGTCGATCCGGTCGATCAGCGGGCCGCTGATCCGCGACAGGTACTTGTCGATCTGCGTGGGCGAGCACTTGCAGGGCTTGTTAGGGTCGGTGAAGTAGCCGCAGGGACACGGATTCATGGCCGCCACCAGCACGAACCGGGCCGGAAACGAGATGGACGAGTGCGAACGAGCGATGGTGACCACGCCGTCTTCAAGCGGCTGGCGAAGCGTCTCCAGAATTGCGCGGGGGAACTCGGGGAACTCATCGAGGAAGAGCAGGCCCCGATGGGCGAGCGAGACCTCGCCCGCCTGGGGGATGGACCCGCCGCCGACCAGGGCCGGTGCACTGGCAGAGTGATGCGGGGCTCGCACCGGCCGACGGGCCAACAGCGCCTGACCGGCCGGCAACTTGCCGGCGGCCGAGTAGATCCGCGTCGCCTCCAGCGACTCGACCAGCGTCAGCGGCGGCAGGATGGTCGGCAGCCGCTTGCTCAACATCGTCTTGCCCGTGCCGGGTGGGCCCATCAAGAGCACGTTGTGCCCGCCCGCCGCGGCAACCACAAGTGCCCGCTTCGCCGACTCCTGGCCGCGGACCTCGCTGAAGTCGACCTCGTAGCGAGAGGCCTCGGCGAACACGGCATCGAGGTCGATGATCGTGGGCTCGAGCGGCAACTGATCGTTGAGAAACCCGACCGCCTCGGCCAGTGTGCCGATGCCGATCACCTCGATGTCATCGACGACCGCCGCTTCCGGCGCGTTGTCCCGCGGTACAATCACGCCGGCGAGCCCCCGGTCCCTGGCGAGCATGGCCATCGACAACCCACCTTTGATGGGCCGAACGCGACCGTCCAGGGCCAGCTCACCCGCGATCAGGTATTCGCGAACCCGATCCGGCGTCCCTTCGCCGTCGGCGAAGATCATGCCCAGCGCGATCGGCAAGTCGAATGCCGGGCCCTCTTTCTTGACGTCCGCCGGGGCGAGATTGATGACCGTCTTGTACTTGGGCCAACTGTAGCCGGAGTTGCGAAGGGCGCTGCGGACGCGTTCGAGGCTCTCCTTGACCGCAGTATCCGGCAAGCCCACGATTGCCGCCGCCGCAAACCCCCGCGAGGCAACGTCCACCTCGACCTCGCACCCGATAGCGTCGATCCCCACCAACGCCACGCTCTGCAATCGTGCCAGCATGCGGGCATTGTAGGGGGCCAGGCTATCGGCATCAAGTGCGACTTCCTTATGATAAGTGAGCTGTAAACGGGCTCGGCAATCGCAATCAACGGATCGTTCCGGCGGCTTGCGCGCCTGCCTTGATCGCTTTCGCAGTGAGGTTCATCTGCGAGGTCGGAAGAACCCCGGCCAGACTCAGCGGTAATGCCGCTTGAGCTCGGAGATGTACTGGCTCCCCACGCTGTCGGCGTGTTCGCTGAGCCAATCGCTCAGGCGTGTGGGCGCGGTTGGGGGCCCGTCGGAGACCAGTAGATTGCCCATCAGCCCGTCCATTTCATCACGGGTCAGCATGACGTCATCGACGAGATGGCCGATCGGCCGGGAAAGGAGATGTGCCAGCCATGGACGAAGATGAATGATCCTGGCCCGGCGGTGGACCGTGTCCGCGATGAGCCGGACACACTCGTCAAACGTGAGAACCTCGGGGCCGATGGCATCCGTGATTGTGTTCTCGTGCTTGTCCGCGAGCTGTACCGCCAACTCGGCCAGGTCCTCCACGAACACCGGCTGGAGCCGATAGTCGCCCCTTCCAGGCACGACAAACACCGGAAGGTGCCGCAGAAGCCATGCGATGTTGTTGATCAGGATACCCCCATCTCCGAAGATGACCGCGGGCCGGATGATCGCATAGGAGAGACCGGACGCCATGATCGCCGTTTCCACCAGTCCTTTCCCTTTGAAGTACGGAAGGTGTGATTCTCCGGAGGCGCTGGTGATGCTGAGGTGCACGATCCTGCGGACGGCCGCGTCGCAGGCCGCCTTGATGAGGGTCTTCGTGTTCTCGACCGCTTTGTCGAACGTGACCTGCCCGTGTGGGAAACGCACCCAGTACGTGTTGAACAGGGTCGCCGCCCCCCGCAGGCTCCGGACGAGTTCATCGGGGTCGTCAAATGCAAGCGGCGCGACATCAACCTGCTCGCCGAACGGATTGTGGCGGTTGGGGTGGCCGGTCAGCGTCCTGACCGGCTTGCCTGTGGCAATAAGGCGCCGGGTAATGTACTTGCCCGTGTAGCCGAACGCCCCCGTTACCACGTGGAATTGTTCGTCTTTCACAGGCTCGTCTCGCTCTTGCGGCGTTCTCTTGCGAATTCGTGGGGGTGACGCGCTCCCCTGCGGGTCGCGGCTAAACACACCTCGTGACGGCCACCTCTAATTGCTTCCTTTCTTCCTTCCTTCATTCAACCTCTGAAGGTCTCCCGAGCACGTACGCGAGTGCGGTTCAATCGAATCGCCACAGGCCCGCCTCGCGGGCCAGCTCCCAGGCCCGGGCCAGTTCCCGGCGGGTGGGCGGGCGGTTTATCTCCTCGTAACGGAGCTTGCCGCCGGGCATCGCCTCGCCGACCCGGTGCGCCGGGCGGTACTGGGCCATGACGTTCACGAAGGTGTCCTTCGAGACGTCCCCGGCCAGCCAGCGGAAGATCTCGGCACTCTCGTCCAGCAGGCCCGGCATGACCAGGTGTCGGACCAGCAGACCCCGGCACGCGATGCCATCGGGGGTAAGGTGCAGGTCGCCCACTTGCCGGTACATCTCGCTAATTGCCTCCCGGGCGCATCGGGCGTAATCCTTCGCGCCCAGGTATCGCCCGCAGGCCTCAGGGGAGAAGAGCTTGAAATCCGGCATGTAGATGTCAACCAGTCCATCGAGCTGCCGGAGTGATTCCAGCGAATCATAGGCGCTGGTGTTGTAGGCGATCGGGACGTTCAGGCCGCCTTCGATAGCGATCGCGATTGCCTCGATGACCTGCGGCACCACGTGCTCGGGCGTCACGAAGTTGATGTTGTGACAGCCTCGACCCTGCAGGGCGAGCATGATCTCGGCGGTTTCCTGGGGCGTGCACTCGCGACCGGAGTCCGCCTGGCTGATGTCGGCGTTCTGGCAGAATACGCACCGCAGGTTGCAGCGGGCGAAGAAGATGGTCCCGCTGCCTGCGTGGCCTCGCAGGCAATCCTCTTCGCCGAAATGAGGGGATGCGGAGCTGACCATGGCGTAGCGACCGGTATGACACACCTTCGTTTCGCCGGCGAGACGGTCCACGTTGCACCGGCGGGGGCAGACCCGGCACGGCTGGAGCGATTCGAGCGCGGCGCGGACCCGATCGGGGAGCTCCTCACGCCGCCCGGGGGCCAGGTAAGCGGGCTCGAAGTGCTCGATCGTGAACTTCTCGGGTGCTCGCGGCATCTCAAGTCCATTCCTGCCAGGGGCTTGCGTGTGACGGACCCGCCTCGCACGTCCGACAACCTGCTGAGATTCTCGGCAATTGCTTCGACAGCGGTCGGAATGTGTCGTATATGTATTGTAGCCGAAGCGGTCGAGCTCCGGATCCAAGTACCGGCCTTAATGTCCATCGTGGCCGGGGCGTCAGGATATCAGCCTTAGGCTGTCATAATCCGGTTTTCCGGAGCGCCAGGCATAGTTGGGCAGGCCGTTTCGGCTTCTTTGGTGTTTGCCTTACCCGGCAAGTCACGCACACGTGGCGTCCCGGCGGCCGCACCTCCCCCACACAGCGTTGCAGCACGCCATCATCGCGCGGAGGCATCTTTGGCGCAACGTTTGGAAGCGTGGACCTGCAATCATTCGCCGCCTTTGTCGCGGACCAGCGGCACGAACTGGACCTCGGTTACCGTTTGCGTGCGGCGCTTGCCATCCGGCGTTTTCGTGTGGACCACGAGCCGTTGGACCCCGTAAGGGGCACCCATGGGCATCACAATCCGGCCGCCGGGCTTGAGCTGCTCCCACAGCGGACCGGGCACCTCCGCGATGGCACAGGTGAGGATAATCACATCGAACGGCGCCGCCTCCGGCCAGCCGAGGTAACCGTCCCCGCAACGGCAATGGACCTTGTCGTAACCCTGCTCGCGGAGGGTGCGCCGGGCCCGCTCGGCCAGGGGTTCCAGCAGCTCGATGCTGTAGACGTGCGGCGTCAGGTGAGCGAGGACCGCCGCCTGGTAGCCCGAGCCGGTCCCGATTTCCAGCACCTTGGTTTCCGGGGTGAGCTGCAGCAGTTCGGTCATCAGGGCAACGATGTACGGCTGCGAGATGGTCTGGTTGTGACCGATCGGCAGGGCACCGTCCGCATACGCGAGCCCGCGGCGGACGCGGGGTACGAACACGTGCCGGGGCACCGCCCGCATCGCTTCCAGTACGCGCTGGTCGTGGACCGGGGTGCGCCAATCCAGCGGACGGGCAATCTGGGTCTCGACCATCCGGTTTCGTTCCTCGACCCGCTCGTTGGCGGCACGCGGCGTCGGTGGCCGCCACTTGGCTGCCGGCTGAGTCGTGCTGCCCGGTCGGGTCGCAGAACCCGGCTGCGTCGAGATCGCGGTTTGTCTGGTGTCCGCGGTGTCGGAACCGCACGAACAGTGGAGCAGGGTCATCGCGGCGGCGACGATCAGGATCACGCTCAGCAGATCAGACAGCCTCTGGAATGACATGGCTCACCTCCCGGCGACGGCTTGCTGAAATGATCGCTCTCACGGCGGACCAGTGAGCGCCGGCGCCGGGCTCACCGGTAGCCGATCCGACGCAGTACCGCATCGGTCGTGGCCTCGTTATCCTCAACGGCGTGGTCCGATTTACCGGTCAGACCAGCGGCCGGGTACATCCCTTGAGAGTAAACGGGATACATCTCGGTCCGCAGTTGGGCAAGGGTCTGGTGTACCGATCGGGTTTGCCGGGCGTGCCGAAGGGCGTCGATGTCGAGGGGAGCGACGACGATCTTCTCGCCGGGTCCTGGATCGGCCTGGCTGAGAATCCGCCCGTCGTAGTCCACCACCATGCTGCCCCCCGGCCAGGAGAACGGGGGGTAGTGCCTTAGCGACGCGCCCTGGTTGGCGGCCACGACGTAGGCCATGTTCTCCAGGGCCCGACAACGGTTGACGATCGTCCACCAGTCCATCGGCGCGGTCGCCCCCCACGGATCCATGTAAGCCGACACGCGCACGAGGATCTCCGCCCCGTTGGCGGCGAGCTGACGCAATACCTCCGGGAAGAGCCAATCGTAGCAGATCGCCGCGCCGATCTTGCCGATCGGCGTGTCCGCCACGGGAAAGACCTCCTCGCCATAGCCGGCCAGATCGTGCGGGCTGGCGTGGACTTCCCACGGCAACCAGGGGTTGACCTTGCGGTACCGGGACAGGATGCCCTCAGGACCGATCAGACAGGAGGTATTGAAGACGACGTCCGGCCACCGCGGATCGCGTTCGAGGAACGTACCGGTCTGAATGTAAACGCCAAGCTGGCGGGCTTTGGCAAGGTACCGGTCCGTGTGTTGGTTCGGGATCGGCACGGCCAGCTTCTCGAGCAGCTCGCGGCTGGTGGGATAGACGGGAGCGGCATGGGCGAATTCCGGGAAAACGAAAAGCCTGACCTGCCCGAGGGGCCGGTAGCCCACGACCGTCTCCTCGATCATCGCCAGCATGCGATCGGTGTGGCTTGCGATCTCGTCGCGGTTACGCGGGCACGCCAGGTCCGTCTGGCAGGCGGCGGCAAGATACCGAACGTTACTCATGGGGCACTTTCTCTGCTTCGGCGTCGTGGTATTTCCGGGTCCGTTGGCTATAGTCTGGCCGAACGTGTCCGAAATGCAACTGGGGCGATCGAACTCGGGGCACCACATGACCGATACACGGACAACGGCCCTGCGACGCCGGCGCCGGGGCCGCACCAAGGACGATTGTGTTGGGACGGATGAGGCTATCGGACCGTCGTGGGTTTTCGCTGATCGAGCTGGTCATCGTGGTCGTTATTCTCGGCCTGATCGCCGGCATCGCGGTCCCACGATTGACCAGGGCGTCGCAAGGCTCGGGCGAGGTGGCCCTGTCCGCCGATCTGAAAGCGTTTCGGGAGGCGATTGATTTCTACGAGGTGGAGCACGGCGGCGACTGGCCGGCCCTGCGGGCGGCCGGCAACGGAGTAGGGCCGCAGAACGGCGAAGCATTCAGACTCCAGCTCACCTGGTACACGGCTGAGAACGGCGAGGCCAGCCCAACGTCCGATGCTAAGCATTACCTGGGGCCTTACCTTCGCAAGATCCCCCCGCTACCGGTCGGCTCGAGAGCCGGCCAGAGCGCGGTACACACCACAAACCATTTCTCCACCCCGGGAATCCCAGGTCCGAACTACGGGTGGGAATACGAGCACTACTTGGGCCACATCCGCGCCAACCTCCCCGCCGATGAGGTGGGATCGAATGGCATCCCGTACTACGAATGGTAGCCCGTGCCCCATCCCCATTTCCCTGCATCTCGTTTTCTTCCCCGCCACGTTACACGTACGTTACATCCCGTTATCCTGGGGAAGGCTCTCTCTCCCGCTTGCGACTTCACGCTCCTGCCTGGGGCTTCGCAAGAAGCTGACGGCGTAATCCATGGTCGAGCTCGGCAAAACCGGCGCCGCCCGAGTTGACCCGCCGGCCCAAGCGCCACATGATCCCTTCGAGAGCCATGAGCCACGATCTGAATGACAGTGCGCGACCCCGGGACACCACGGAGGGCGAAAGCCCGCGCGGGCTGAAGCCCGCGGCTCTTCAGCGCTGCGAAATCACCCACGGTCATCCGGAATCCACGGCGGGGGTCTGGCTGGCCGATGCCCCTGAACCGGTGCACGGGAATGGGAACGGGCCCGCCACTGCACGCTGCCTGTCCGGAAGCTCACCCGCCGGCGAGAAGCTCTGGGTTCGCGCGGTTCTGTGGCTGGGCAACGTGCACCGGCGGATGCTCGGCGTCTACTTTGGCGTCGCCGGCCCGCGAACTACGTACGGGATCATGAGCATACTGGCCCGTTTGCTCTACCGGCTGCTGGACCCGATTCGCGCCCGCAGCGAGGCCCAGTGCCGGGCCGCTCTCGGGGATCGAGTCGCCCCCGAGGATGTTCCACGCATCGCCGAGCGATCGTTCATCCATCGCGTCTGGAACCTGGCGGACCTGATGCTGGCCGACCGATTGCTTCACCCGAACACGTACCATCGCTACGGCGGCACAATTGCCGAGCCCCACCTCGGTGGTCTGTTGGATGCCCAGCGGCGTAAGCAACCGGCGATTCTGCTGACCGCGTATTACGGGTCTTTCGATCTGCTACCGATATTCCTTGGCTACAATGGCATCCAAGCGGGTGTGGTGTATCGGCCCAGCGAAAACGCGGCTTTTGACGACTATCGGCGGCGAATCCGCGGTCGCAGCGGCTGCGAGCTCATCCGGGTGGACCGGGCCGCCGGCCGACTTGCGGCAATCCTCGAAGCCGGTGGCAGCGTCGCCATCGTTGCCGACCACCATGCCGATCGGCGCGGGATACCGGTGACGTTCCTGGGGCTGCCCACAATGGCCATGCGGTCGGTGGGACTGCTGGCGTGGCGCTACAACGCCGACGTCGCTGTCGCCGGCATTCGGCGGATCGGCAGCGCGTTCAGGTTCGAACTCATCGTGGCCGACACACTGTATCACAGTGAATGGGAACGGGCCGACGACCCCGTCGCGTACGTTACCGACCATTATCTACGCGCACTCGAAAACCTCGTACTGGGTGACCCGACCCAGTACTTGTGGGGCTACGCCCGCTGGGGTGAGGGTTTCCTCCGCCAGCTCCTTGCCCGCGACGAACCCGGTCAGAGCACAGCCTAGCTGACGGTGGTAGTGGTGCCCGTGGCCGTATCGATCACGTCGCCCACTTCCTCGCCGACGGTGCCTTCCTGGCCGAAAACCTTGGCCGTGAGGGGCAGACCGATCAGGAATGCCACCAGGCCGGCTGCATAAAGGCGCAGTCTCCTCATATTCGGCTCCTTCCGTAGCGGTGTCATGGTCAGCCAGCCCGCCGCTCTTGGCAGGGGCGCTTTCCAACCGGGGACAAGCATACTCTACCGACACTGCGATGCAAGGCGATTCGCGCCGAAGAAGCGCCAACGGGTGCGTGACAGTTCCGGCGGGGACCTTCGGGCGGAGAAGGGGACAGCACCTTGCTTTTCCGAACCCCGACCGTCAGGGAGGGGAGTATCTGCGGATGCGC
>CAZOIA010000013.1:0-51598 GCA_964579675.1 uncultured Planctomycetales bacterium
ATACTCCCCTCCCTGACGGTCGGGGTTCGGAAAAGCGAGGTGCCGCCCCGCTGCCTGCCCGAAGGACCCCGCGGGCCTTACCGGGTATAATGATCCGGCCTCGCGCCACGGCGTCGTGTAGAACTGTTGGGAGTTATTTCAATTCAAGGGGTGAATCATGAAGCCCATCCCTGGGAACTACCCGCTTTGCCCGGGTGCTTGCTCGCGTCGCGGTTTTCTCATGGCCGCCGGCTCTGCCGCGTTGGGCCAGTCATTGCTGGGCTGCGCGGGGGCCGCTCGATTGCCGCGGGCTGATATGGCCGGAGGCGGCGCCGAAGTGTCGATCGCCCGGGGCGGACCGGCATCGAAATACGTACCATCCATCAGGGCCGCCTTCGTCCGACGCAAGGGCGAATACGGCATGTGGTGGCCGGGGCAGATTTACGACGGCGAGGCGGCCCTTGCCAACTATCGTCAAAAGATCGAAGCGACGGCGAACCAGCTCGGAATCAAGCTCGATCTGAGGTCCGTGCCGATCCATTCACTCGCCGAGGCCGACCAGTGGGTCGCCGAGGCCAAGGCAAACCAGCCCGACGGACTACTCGTCGTCCTCCTCGATCGCCAGGAACACGCGTGGCCCACCGCGGGCAAGGCGATCGACAGCGGCCTGCCTACCGTGGTGTTCGCGCCGGTCGGGGCCGCGTTCACCACCAATACATGGGATCTTGCGGACAAGAACGGTGTTTTCGTCTGCTCGACGGACGATTTCAGCCAGGCCGCCTACGGGATGAAGATGATCCGGGCCGGCGCGAAGCTTCGCGAGATGCGCTACATCGTACTCGCGGGAAAGGAGCGCCGAGACACCCAAGTCCAACACATCGGCACGAAGCTGCGATATGTCCCCGCCAAGCACTTCCTCGACGAGTACGAGCGCACCCCGCTGACGGAGGAGTTGAAGCGCACCGCGGCCGCCTACATGAAGCGCGCGACCAGGATCGCGGGCCCGACGCAGCAGGACGTGTACAACGGCATCAAGAGCTACCTGGTGGCCCAGCGCATCCTCGAGCGCGAGGCGGGCGACGGCATCACGATGGACTGCCTGGGGGCGCTGGGGCGTACCCAGATCAGCCTGCCTTGTATCGCGTGGTCGCGGATGATGGACCAGGGCATACCCGCGGCCTGCGAAGCCGATATCGGCGCGTGCGTTACGCAGGCCCTGGTGCAGTACCTCTTCGACCGGCCGGGCTTCCAGCAGGATCCCGTGCCCGAGACGTCCAGAGGTTGCATCATCGGGTCCCATTGCTCGTGCCCGACGCGGCTTAACGGTTTCTCCGAGCGGCCGGAGCCATTCTACCTCTCGCATCACCACGGCCAGCGCGATGCGGTGCCGCGGACGATGTGGCGCGTCGGGCAGCGGATGACCGCGGCCGACATCCTGGTCAGCAACAAGGATGACGTGCCCACCCAGATGATCATTTCCGCCGGCGAGGTTGTCGAAAACGTGGCTGTCCCCCCCGCGGGCGGATGCGTGGTGGCGGTCATGGTCAAGCTCGACGGGGTCACTGACGTCCTCGCTTACCCGGGCTTCCATCACATATTCTTCTACGGTGACTACAAAGATCACCTGCGGTGGTACTGCCAGCTCTTTGGCATCAAGCCGATGGTGGTGTAGCCATGCAGTTCACCAAGATGCATGGTCTGGGCAACTGTTACGTGTACGTCAACTGCTTCACGGAGCGGGTGGTTGACGCACCGGCCCTGGCCCGGGCGGTTAGCGACCGCAACACGGGGGTGGGCAGCGACGGATTGATCCTGATCCGCCCGTCCCACATCGCCGACGCCCGGATGGAGATGTACAACCGGGATGGCTCGCGGGGTCAGATGTGCGGCAACGGGATCCGATGCCTGGCCAAATTCGTCTACGACCACGGATTAGCGCGGAACAACCCGCTGCACGTCGAAACCGATGCCGGCGTGTTGTCGATCGACCTGACGCTTGAAGACGGCAAGGTCACGAAGGCCCAGGTGGACATGGGTGAGCCGAGGCTCAGCCCGGCGGACGTTCCGGTCAGACTGTCGCCCGAGCAGATGATCGACCACCCGATTGACGTGGCGGGACGCCAGGGCCGGATGACCTGCGTGTCGATGGGCAATCCGCACGCGGTGATCTACGGCATCCCGCTGGAGGTGCTGACAGCAGTTTCCCCCGCCGGGCGCCCCCTTGAACTCGAGGGCCGGCGGATCGAGACGCATCCGATGTTTCCCGAACGGACGAACGTACATTTCGTGGGGGTGGAAAACGGGGCGGAAGTGACGATGCTCACCTGGGAGCGGGGCAGCGGGGCGACGCAGGCCTGCGGCACGGGGGCCTCGGCGGTGTGCGTGGCGGGCGTGCTTACGCGGCGCAGTAAACGGAAGATCACCGCTCATCTGCCCGGCGGCGACCTCTTGCTCGAATGGCGTGAGAGCAACAACCACGTTTACATGACCGGGCCCGCGGTCGAGGTCTTCACGGGCCACTGGCCGGAATCTTGAGGAATCCAAGAAACCTCGCCGGTAGATAAGAGGACGGCGGCGGGATGCTCCTTACCCTTACCCCGGCTCGGGTGGTTTCTTGTTCTTGCGGGTTTTCCGGGGCTTCTTTTCAGTGCCGAGAAGATCGAGGAGGTCCGCGGATTTACTGGCCTGGCTCGCCTGTTCTCTGCGGTGGCGGAGGTGGAGCAGCACCAGCACGTTGAGAACGACGAGCGTTCCCACGATCGCCACCGCGTACTGGCCCAACCCGCAGGCCATTCCCATCACCATGCTGAACAGGAGAATGGTGGTGTCTTTGGGATCGCGGACAACCGTGCGATACCGGATCAGGCCGATCGTGCCGGCCAGGCCGAAGGCCCGCACGAGGTTGTTGCCCACCACCAGCCAGATCAAAGCGCCGCCCAGACAGAGCAGCATGTGGGTGTCAGGCAGGGTGCGGCTGAACTTCTTCCCGGTGAAGGTTCGGCGGTAGACCTGCCCGATGGCCCAGCCAACGATGCAGGCCGCCACCAGGCGCAACAGCACCTCGTGAACGCCGAGAGCCTCGTCCGAGGTTCCACCAATGGCATCGACCACTTCATCAAGGGCCGGATGCTCGTCGAGGAAGTTGTCAAGCACGCTCACGGGGGTCCCTCGGCTTCGCGGAGTCTGTTGAGTTGCCTGATACCCCGGGCAAACTTTGAGAACCGCCTGGCCCGCCTGAGTCCGAGGCTCTCGCGAAGTTCGGGAAACCAGGGCGGTTTGATGCCATTGTGCTTTACTTCGATGACCATACCTTCGAGCGGCCCCTGATGCTGAAGGCAGGCAGAGCAGAACCGGACGTTGCGATCGAGGGTAAGTCGAAGGCTGTTGCTGTCGTCCGGTTGGAACGACAGTCTCTCGTAATCGACCCGCACCACCGGGGCCAGTCGCTGCTCGAGGATCATCGACCGGATAGTATGATACGTCCGGGTGACGTCGGTTTCATTCTCGCGGAGGACCCTGGCCAGGATATCCTCGCCCCGCATGAGGGCCGGCAAGTTCGACGCGAGGCAGCGGAACCGCCGCTTCAGGCTGATGTTCCGGTTCTTCACCTTGAGTTCGACCCAGCAGACCTTGTCGAATTGCCCGCCGACGCCGTACTGCCGGAGACGGATCTTCCGGCGGACCGGCAGGTTCTGCTGGTACTCCTCATAGCACTGCAGGCCGTCCGTGTCGAGATAAGTCGTCCGGATGCTCGACCAATCATGGGAACCGGCATACCGATAGATCGGCAGGACACCGCGCAGCTCAACCACCGCCGCTTCGAGCATCGTGTCGGGGAGTGGGTACTTTCGCTCGACGCGTTGGGAAGTCGTGGACGCAGGCGCGTGGTGGAGCTCAAACATCACAAACCCTACCTTGATCTCTACCCCGGACCGGACGGCTGGGGGTCCGGATGCCAGGGGCCCAGATCCGGGGGAGGCGCGGGGAGCCAGATGATCGATCCGCGCGGATCGGGCTCGTTCCGGTCGTACTTCTCCTTGTCGTAAGACTTCACCTTCAGAACATTCTTCTTGAGGTTCTCCGCGTGCCAGTCGGCGAACAACAGGTTAGCGGCCCGGTTGTGCCGGTAGCTCACGTCGTCGTTTCTTGAGAGCCGCCATCGGCCCTTGAATGAAATCGTGCCGCCCCCGACATCGCCGTCAAAAAGCATCACCGTCTCACCCGGCCTCTTGAGGGTGTCGAGCCTGCGGAACGGGTAGTAATGGGGGCTCTTGATGTTGTCCTCGGCGAGCTTGCTGTTCATCCGGTAGCTTTCCTGGCGGCCGGGGTCAAACCGGTGGACGGTCGGGCAGATCTTCACATCCTCGTCCGCCTGGACAGAGCCGAGATAGCGGTCCAGCGCGTCGAACCAGCAGGCCCAGCCGGTCTTGTCTCCGCGGTCGCCGGCGACGTCGCGGACCGGATCCGGACGATCCTCGAACGGCAAGGTGCCGCGATGTACGTTGGCGTACATAAACATCGCGTTGCCCCACTCCTTGAGGTTGCTCCGGCACACGACCGAGCGTGCGTTCTCCCGGCTCCGGGCGAGCGAGGGGATCATGATGGCAAGCAGCAGCCCGATGATGCTGACCACTACCAGCACCTCGATCAAGGTGAATGCTGACCGTTGGTGGAGCTTGCGACCGGGCATATCCGCTCCGGGTGGGAATCAGACCCATTCCTCGTCCGCCGGTCCCCGTCCGAGCCCGTACCGCCGCCGGCAGATTACACTAACGGCGCAGGGTGCGACGGCACCGGGCCAATCGTTTTCCCCTGGCAGGGTGTGAACCTCCGCTTGTGTAATTATATCACAGCCGGCCGCTGGCCGCGAGCCGCCTGCTAGTGCCGTTTTCGGCAAAAGAGTTTCGCGTTACCTCTGGCTGGCACGGGGCAACGCGGTGGTGAAACAGCTCCAGCAGGCGGTCCACGGGTCCGCGGAAACCCATGCTCGGGCCGGTTAATGTATCCCGTTGACCCGTGGCAGTGCCAGCACCGGGAAAATCGTGCGCGGCGGACCCGTGCCACCCCGGAGAAACTGACCGACCGAAAACGGCACCAGACTGTTTCTTGGCCGGATCAGGCCACCGGGCGGCGTGGGGACGCCAGCACATCGCTATCCAGTATTGCGTTAAACCGTGCGCAGGTACTCAAGCGAAGCGAGCAGGCCCGCCTTTTCGCCCTCCTCAGTGCCGTTGTAGTTCGCGTCCTCCAGTTCCACGCTGACCGCGCCCTTGAAACCGGCTTTCCGGAGGGTCTCGAACACGTGGGACCAGCGGGTGACACCATGGCCGGGGATCGTGTACCGCCAGGCAAACTCGCCGCAGAAGAATGGTTTCTGGAAGATCGACTGCTGGTACAGGCCGACTTCGTACAGATTGTCGGTCAGGACCTCGGTGTCCTTTCCGTGGACGTGGCCCACGCGGCCGGCGAACTCGTCGATGAAACGGGTATGGTCGATGCCCATGCGGATCAGGTGTGACGGATCGAAGTTGATCCCCAGACCACTGGACGGCACTTCCGCAAGCATCGCGCGATAGGTTTCAGGATTACAGCAGAGGTGCGGGTACGGGAACCCACCGGGCCAGCCTTCCAGGACAACCATGGTGCCGAGCCCTTCCGCCACCCCGGCCAGCTCGCCGTAGCTTCGGACGGCCAAATCAAAGTTCTCCTTGCCGCTGGCCTGCGGGTTCTCGGGGATGACCACGGCGAAGAATATCTTGACCCCCGCCCCGGCCATCTCCTTGAAGTACTGGCGGTTCCTGGCCACTGCGTCCTTGCGCTTGCCGGCGTCCTCGCTGAGCAAAGCCGACCAGTCGAGCAGGTCTACGGACACGACGTCCAGGCCGGCATCCTTGACGGCCTCTACGTCGGCCACCGAAACCTGCCCGAGGTCGATCAGTTCGAACCCGACCTGCCTCGCCCACCGGGCCAAGCCGGCCAAGTCCTTCTGCCAACCGCCGCCGCCAATTCGAAACCCGATCCGAAAGTCACCCGTTCGTGTACCCATCGCCTGCTCCAGAGGCCCGCTCATCGGAACCGTGCCACGGTAACCGCCATCGTCCTGAAGAGGAGCAAGATAGGGACTCGCCCGCGGCGAGTCAAAGAAGGAATAAGAGAGGAGAAGATGTGGGGGGATAGAGGGACCGAGTTCCAGCAGAACTGCGGTGCAGGTTTCCGACCTGTGCTTCCTTCCGGTGGCAAACCGGGGCCACGCCGATGTCTGTTTCAGTTGATTTCGGGCCTGGCAGGCCTAAGATCTCCTTGGACAAAGGCCCTGGAGGGGCCGGCTGAGATGGCCGGCATGTTATCCTCAACCACCATTGAAAGGATCGGCGGGAGCTCTCGGCATGCGACACCTGGTGGCGATCCCGGTTTTCAACGAAGCCAAGACGCTTGGCAGGGTTCTGGGTCTGGTCCGGCGGTACGCCCATGATATTCTGGTCATAGATGACGGCTCGACCGACGAGACTCCCCGGCTTCTGTGCCGGCAAGAGGGTGTTTTCCGAATCCGGCATCTCGACAACCGCGGGTACGGGCAGAGCCTCATCGACGCATTCAGGTTCGCGGCCGCCGGTCAATACGACTGGCTCATCACGATGGACTGCGACGAGCAGCACGAGCCGGACCGGATCCCCGGGTTCCTCCGGGCGGCTGCTCAAGACGACGCCGAGATCATCAGCGGCTCAAGGTACATGCTTGCGTTGGGCGGCAATTCAATGCCGCCCCTGGACCGGCGGGCGATCAACCAGCGCATAACCGACCTGCTCAACGAGGTGCTGGACCTGCGGATCACCGACGCGTTCTGCGGTTTCAAGGCCTACCGGGTGTCGGCCCTGGAGCGTTTGAATATCACCGTCCCGGGCTACGGCATGCCGCTGCAGCTCTGGGTCCAGGCGGCCCGCCGGGGGCTTCGCATCAGGGAGATCCCGGTCCGCTTGATCTACAACGACCCCAACCGGCACTTCGGGGGAGCGCTGGATAATCCCGACGACCGACTGCTTTACTATTACGACGTGCTCGTCCACGAGCTGGGCGATCTGATCGAGTGGCCGCGGCCGTCCGCAGGGCGCTTCCCCGAGCCCTGCACCCGTGCTGCATGCTGCGGTACGAATGCTTCCGATGACAACCCGCCATGCTGAGATTTGATGCCCTGCGAACTCCCCCCGGAGACGGGGATACCCTGATCGAACCGGGGACGTCGCATTGGCAAGGGCTTATCGAGGACAACATCCGCTTTCGGGGGCGCCGGGGGATTATGCTTGGGGGCATCCCCTTCGAGGCGGCCCTGCGCGCCGTTCGCTCCCGCGGGCTCGGCCTGGCCCCCGATATACCAGTTATTGCCTCCGGCCACCAGCCCGAGTTCGTTCACCCCGGCGTGTGGGCAAAACACGTCATGGTGCATCACGTCGCGGGCAGGCACGGGGCTTCGGGGATCGACCTGGTCATTGACAGCGACGCCCCCGCATCGTGGGCCTTGCGGGTTCCGGCAGTCGGCGAAGGGGGACTGCTGAGCTGCCGGGATATATCCTTCGCGCAGGCGCCGCCAGGATCGGCCTACGAAGGCCGGCGGACACTGGACACGGAAGTGCTGGGCGCGATCCGCTCCGAGCTATCGGCCGCCCTGGGCGAACGTTTCGCACCGTCGCTCATGCCGCCGTACCTGGAGGCTCTGGCGGCACACGCCCGCGGCGTAGCTGCGGTCCGCGCCGGCAGTGCGGACGATGGCCCCGACGCCGTGCAGCAGCACCTTGCGGGCCGGGCCGGGATCGACGCGAGCCTGGCCGCGGATCTTCGCGAAGTGCGGGTCAGCGACGCCTTCGGGGGCCCCTTTCTGGCCGATCTGCTGCTCAACGCGGATCGCTTCGCGGCTGCCTACAACGAATCGCTGGCCGAGTACCGGGCCGAGCAACACGTTCGCAGCGCTCATCGGCCATTGCCGAATCTGGACCAGGACGCGGGCCGGACCGAAACCGCCTTGTGGATCTATCAACCGTTGCAGGCACGGCGCCGGCTCCGGGTCGAGCGGCAGGCCGACCGGATTCACCTTTACGCCAATGCGACCCGGGTGGGGACCGTGGGCGTCAGCGATCTCGCCCGCGACGCCGAGGCCGCGGTGGCGGAACTGCGGCCCTGGGTCATCCGGCCGCGGGCCCTGGCCCTGACGCTCTGGGCTCGGCTGCTGGTGTGCGACCTGTTCGTCCACGGCATCGGTGGGGCGAAGTACGACCGCATCACGGACGGCATCTTCCGCCGGTATTATCAGTGCGATCCGCCGGGCTACGCCTGCGTGAGCGCGACGCTTCGCTTGCCCTTGCCTCGGCATGCGGCAACGCCGGCCGATTGGGCAGCGGCCCGCCTGCGGGTTCGTGATTGGCACTACAACCCCGACCGGTACCTACCCGACCCGCCGCACGACCTGGTGGCTGAACGGCGCCGCCTGATCCACGAGTCGGACCGGCTGCGTGAGACCCGCGGCCGCAAGGCCGCCCGGCGGCAAGTGTTCCTGGGGATCCGGCAGGTGAACGCCCGGCTGATCGAAGCCCATCCTCGCGCGGGGCACAGTCTGACCGAGCGGCTTGCCCGGGTCCGCCGGGACCTGGAAAGCAACCGAGTCGCTGATTCGCGTGAATACTTCTACGCCCTGCAGACTCGGGACCGGCTCGGGATGCTGGCAGGGCGGCTCGCCAAGGCCGGCGGCGGAAACGCGAACTGGAACAGATAACGTTTGCGTGGATCCCATTCTCCGTTTGCGGAAAAGGCGTGCGGGCTTCAAGCCCGCAGCCCTTCGAGATACACGCATTCGCGGCCTGCTGTAATCTTCGCCGCGATATAATCTCAGCCGCCCTGCATCTCTGCGGCGAGAGGAACCGGCGGGCAGCACACTTCGGGGGGGCATGTGGCCAATGCACGCAGCAAAAGCCTATAATAACAGGCGTGCCGAAGGAGCGGCCTGTCCGGGGTTCTACAGGGAAGAGGCCCGCGCAGTGAGGTCAAGATTCTGCTTATGGCTGCTGGTTCTATTGCCCGGTTATTCCGGTCAGATCGCTTTCGGGTGGACGACCGTCGGGACCGGGATCGAGTACCAGGAGTATCACCTGTCCGATCCGAACAACGTGTTTGTCGCCCGCATGGAGCGGGACAACCCCGCTTGCACGTTGGAAAGCAGCATCGGCCAGGGCAGGCTGTCGGGGGGTACGGAGAGAGTGAGCAGCCAGGCCGCCCGGTACGACGGCGCGGTCAACTACTGGGTGCAGGACTGGGGCCGCCGCAATGACGTCGTGGTCGCCGTCAACGGGGACTTCTACGACACAAGCACCGGCGTTCCCGCGAGCGGGCAGATCCATTCGGGCTGGTTCGCCAAGCGGTTCGCCACGAGCGCGTTTTCGTGGACCTTGAACCGCGAGCCGATCATCGGGAACGGTGTCTACTTGAAGCAGCGGGTCACGTATATCGCCACCGGCAACAGCCAGCAGGCCCAGGGAATCAACCGCGCGCGGGGCTCGAGTGAACTGATCATCTATACGCCGCAATACGACAACGACACGAATACCGACGACTCCGGCGTCGAGGTGCTGGTCGAAATGACGCGGCCGACGCTGGTCCTGCCGTCGTCCGACGCAGCCCGAGGCCGCGTGCGGGCAATCCGGCAAAACCAGGGCTCGACGCCGATCCCGTTCGACCATATCGTCCTCTCCGCGACGGGAACGGCCGCCACTACCCTGCTCAACAACGTCGGTATTGGAGCTGACGTCGGCATCGCACTGGAATTCGGTGATCCCGGCAGCTGGACAAGGACCTACGCCAGCGTGGGAGGAGGCGAGGTTTTCCTGATGGACAATGTCGTTCTGGGGGGACAGGTCGCGCTTCATCCCCGCACGGCGGTTGCGTTTAACGACGACCACGTCTTCTTCGTCGTCGTCGATGGCCGATCGGCCGTCAGCATCGGCATGAACATGACGGATCTGGGCACGTTCTGCAAGGACGTGCTCGGGGCCACCTGGGGCATCAATCTGGACGGGGGCGGCTCGTCAACCATGGTGGTCAACGGCGTCGTGATGAACGACCCGTCGGATGGGCACGAACGGTCGGTGGCCAACGGCATGATGATGATCGTTCTGCAGCCGAAGGTGCAATCGACCACCTTCGGGGCAGACGATCGGGTCAGGACCACCTCGAGTTCAAACGTCAGGCTCGGCCCGGGCGCCAATTACCCCGTGCTGACGTCGTTCCCGTCGAATACCCAGGGAGTTGTTCTTGACCACAGCCTGCGGGGCATCTACGCGAAGGGCTATTACTGGTGGAAGTGTGATTTCGGCGGCACGGTCGGGTGGGTCGCGGAGAGCCTGCTGGGTCTGGTCTCGGCGGGGAACCTGCCGACGATCACGCAGCATCCGTCGGACCAGGAGAACCTGTGCTCCGGCGACATCGCAACGTTCAGCGTCTCGGCCACCGGAGCCGGGGCACTTGGCTATCAATGGCAGAAGCACGGTGTCAACCTGAGCGACGGCGGGCACCATAGCGGCGTCACGACATCGACCCTGACCGTCTCCAACGTGGATGCCAACGACACGGGCAGCTACCGGTGCGTGGTCACCGACGACAATGGCAGCACGACCTCGTACTCGGCCGCCCTCTTGCCGCCGGGATCGCCGACGACGATCACCCGGCACCCACAATCGCTGGAGGTGCCGCCGGCGCCCTACGGCGCAGATGTAAGCTTTACGGTTGCGGCTACGGGCGAGGGGAGTATTGGCTATCAGTGGCAAAAAGAAGGTAACGACCTGAGCGACGACGGTCACTACTCGGGCGTCACGACCTTTACCCTGACGATCCATGATGTCAGCAGCAATGATGACGGCCATTACCGGTGCCGGGTGATCGCCGGGTGCGGCACGGAGTACTCAAGCCAGGCCACGTTGAAAGTGATTACGGCTGACTTTGACGGGGACAATGACGTGGATCTGGCGGACTTCGGTCACCTGCAGTCGTGTTTCTCGGGCCCGGCGGTTTCACAGACGGATCCGGACTGTCTGGACGCGCGCCTGGACCGGGACAGCGACGTTGACCGGGACGACTTGAGCCTCTTTCAACGATGCTTCAGTGGGCCGAACTACCCCCATGACCCGACGTGCCTGGACTGAGCGATAAGCGTCCCCCGGGCCGTGCATACACCCCACGCCAGCAACAGCCCCCCGAGTCCGTATAAGCACAGTCGCCGGCGTCGGGCCATGGCCATGGCTGGCCACTTCCGCAATATCGCTGCCGGCAGAAGTGCAGAATCATACCGTCCTTGCGTCACATACCCCCCAATGACACTACTCGCGTCGGCCATAGGGGCATATCCTGACACAACCGATCAACTCGCAGACACCCGCCGCGGTCACGCCATAAACCAGGCAATCCTTGCCGCAGGCCCGGATGCAACTCCAGATGCGGTCGAACGTCTCATTGACCAGCGTCGTGCCGGTCACAAGGACCACGTCGGATCGGCGGATCAACTCCTCCGTCCGCGTCCTGCCGTCCCAAATCGTCACACCGAACTTCACCGCCTGGACGTTCTTTCGATTCAAGTCGGTGATTCGGATGTTGTCTACGCCAAAGGTCCTGACCAGCGCCTCGGCAATCGCGGGATTCAGCCCGATGAGACCCACCTTAACCCGCCCCCACTTGTCGCGGATGTGGGCGGCTATTTCCTCCGCGCACTTTTCCGGGTCGTCGTCCCGGCAGTGCACGCTGGTTTCGATGATCCCAATCGAGCGGAGCACGGCATTGAGGACGGCAACGAACACCGCCCGATTCTGATTTGACGATAGCCCCAGCGCCAGCACCTCGCGCAGCGTGCCGCTGAAGCTCCGGGGGGAGTCGGTGAAGGCGTGGCCCCTCGCCCCGGCGATCGAGGCCTCGATGACTTGCTCTTTCCCTTCAATGATGGGGAAGTCTTGCCGGGTGGGCTCGCCGATGGCCTCCCTGGGCGTCAACGCCGACACCGAAACGGAGACCTCGGCATCCAGCAAACCTCTCTCCGTGATGATCCGTTCAAACTTGGCCTTCGCCTGTTCCAGAGTGGAAAGTGAACCAGTGGTGCTCATATCCCAACTCCGCTGGGAAACAGAATGGTGTCAAACTCCGCACTGAATCTGCGCGTCAATCCACCGTTTCGAGCCTGAGGTCGTCGAAGAGCGTCAGGTTCCAGATATTGCCTCGGCGCATCTCGTGGCGGAGAAAGACGGTGACGCGTACCTGGCTGGCGACCGCCTCCACCGAGATCGGGGTCCATTTCCTCTCGCTTTCGGTGGGCTCGGTCCAGACGACGTCGGGGCTGTCGGGGTCCCGGCCTCCCGTCGGGTCGAGGCCGAGGCGGCAGTTGTTGTCCATGGGTTTCTTCGCTTCGCCGTCGGTTAAGGTATAAACCCTGCCGCTAAGTCGGTATCTCTGCCCCGGGTTCGCCTGGACGATCTGGAACGCACCGCCGTTCTTGGTGTTGGAGCCGGACTGGGCGAAGTACAGGCCTTTGCCCTCATAACTCTTTGCTTTGAAAATGATCCTGTCGTGCCCGCTTTCGTAGACCCCGTCCGTCGTGCCGAAGCCGGTCCACCCGGTCATGAGGCCCGGCTCTTTCGGGTGATAGGCGTTGAAGTCGCCGTTGACCAGATCGGTTGGGGCGGGTGGCGGGGCGGTCTTCAGATCAAGCCGGCGGGTTTTGCCCGCCGTGAGCCGGATAGGCTCGGAAACCGCCGGCGTCTCGCCAAGCGCGAAAGCGCGGACGCGCATTCTCCGGCGGGCAGGAACCGTGAGGTTATACCGGCCCCGGTCATCAGTGAGGGTACAGAAAAGAGGCCCGTCGGTGGCGACCGTGGCGCGGGCCAGCGGCCGACCGCGGAAGTCGAACACCTGCCCGGCAATCGAGGCGGTCTTCAAGGAGGGGTTGCGTTCCTTGACGTCCGTCGTCGCCTGCGCGAAGAACCGCTTGTTCAGCTTGTACAGGGACGGGACGTAGCCCGTCGTCTTGTAGCGGGCGTCAGTGGGCAGGGGAAAATCGGCTTCGCCGGCGAACGGCTCGCTGAAGAAGAACGTGCCCTCAGCGTTTTCCACGCCGAATGCCAGCCGAACCCGCGTGGAACGGGCCGGGCCGAAGATGGCAGCGGTGATCCGATGCCACTTCCCGTCACCCCGGAAGTCGGGGGCAAAGACCCTGGCCAGACTGGTAAGCTCCCCCCGTCCATTGGACAGGGCCAATTCGAGGTACGGCCCGCCACCGGGCTCGGTCGTTGCGTCCTTGCTGCAGACCTGAATGTCGGCAACGAACACCTCGCTCGGGTACGCCGACGAATACGGGCCATACTTAACCAGTCCCGCCGTCTGTCCTTTCGTGACGGTTATCCGCTGCGTTCTCCGGGCGTCGAAGACAACCGAACGGTCTAGAAGGAAGACTCCCGGGCCCCTCGCTTGGCCGCAAGGTGCCCAGCCCGGGGCGGCCTTGGCGCCACTGGCGTGGCGCGTCCCACCGAAGTCCGCGGGCACCAGACTGACGCGGCGCATGCTGGCGGTCGGCAACTCGACGTCGCGGCCGCCTTCCACCGTGACCGGGCTCGGCCCGACCGTGGTATATCCGTCGCGGAACGCAGCTACCCGATAGTCGCCCGCCGGCAGACCGGCGATCTCGAACCGGCCATCATCGTTGGTAACACCGCCGTAGAGTCCCGGCTCGGTGTAGACGACGACGCGGGGGATTCCGATATCGGTATCACGCCAGGCAACGCGGCCGGTGATGCTGCCGGGCCCGGTCGCAAGCCAGTCTTTGCCGCCGGACTTCGGTTCCGCCGCCATCGCCTCGTAGATCGGGCGCGGGCGACCGTCATGGTACATCAGGTCCCACCCGTTCCAGTTATGCCAGGGGAAATCCCACATCTGGAACACGGCGACGAATTCGATAGTCGGCTCGGGCACATAGTAATCGCGGAACGCGCGGGCCACGTATTCTGCCCGGTTATCCTCCTTGATCGGCGGATATCGCGAGTCCTTGCCCGTATCGCTTACCTCTAACTCGTAACCGGTCTCCGTACACATGAGCCGAATCGGCTCCACGCCATGCTTCTTCAGAGTAGCCTTCGTCTCTTCGTAGCAGCGGAGTGAGCAGCCCTGAGGCTTGTACTCGGGTGGATGATTCGCTCCGTAAGGATGCAGGCCCCAGAAGTCGATAACGTTCTTGAGCTCCGGTTTGAACTTGAGCATCTCGTCGTAATACCCCGCGCCACTGCCGGCCATTCCGCAGGAGCAGACCTTCAAGCCCGGATAGGCCTCCTTGGCTTCGCAGGCGTAGTCGTAAAGCCATTGGGCGTACTTCTCGGCGGGCCAGGCGTCGCCGATGTTGACCTCATTCATGACCTCGACGGCGTAGAACGGGATGCCCGCCTGATACATCTGTCGCCAGACCCGGGCCTTGTGACGGGCGGCGGTCCGCATGGTGCCGTCAGCATCGAGCCCGGGATAGTGCTTGCCCTGTTCGAGGAACTGCTTGTCCGGGTAGGCGCCGCCGGCAATCGGGACCAGATGGTGAGCGCGGATCATCGCCATGCTACGGCGGACACCGTCGATGTTTTCTCCAGGCGAGATGCCGTGACGGATGTAGCCCCAGTCTCCCACGAGGTTCCGCGCCAGGCCCAGCAGCCTGACGGTTCCGGTGGTATCCCACCCCGGATCCCAACCTAGATTAATGCCGAAGACGTTTCCCTGCCGCGTTTGCCTGACGGGTCCGTCTTTCGCCGCCGCCGGCATCGAAGCCATGAAGATTCCGATACCTGCCAGGGCACACCGCCCGTGTCGTGTGGTTTGCATTTGCCGCCCTTCTCAGACTGACCGACTCCATTGGCGCAGATACTCGTAACTCCAAAGACCCGCAGGCGCGAGCCCGCGCCGCCATTCTACCGTGCAGGTGGACGCAGTGTCACTTGGCCGCCAGGGGCCGGCTGCTCACGTTATCGAGCATTCGCTGGAGGGCAACGCGCGCGTAGTGGGCGATCTCGTCGTCCACCCTGATGCGGTTGACAACTCGACCCGAGGCGAGTTCGTCGAGGCACCAGAGCAGGTGCGGCAGGTCGATCCGGTACATGGTGTCACAGAGAGAACGGACGCCCCCGAGCCAACCGACGGTCTTTCGGCCCGCGTGTCTGTTGGCCAGGCGGTTCACGAGATGCGTCTCGGTGCCGACCGCCCACCGCGATCCATCCGGCGCCTCATCTATAGCCTTGATGATATACTCCGTACTGCCGGCCTCGTCGGCCTTCTGGACGACCTCCCACGGGCACTCGGGGTGGACGATGATCCTGCACCGCGGGTCGGCCGCATGGGCCTGCTCGCAGTGCTCGACGGTGAACAGTTGATGCACACTGCAGTGGCCCTTCCAGAGGATGAACTTCGCGCCGCGGACCTGCTCGTCGGTCAGGCCGCCGTCGTTGGCATGGGGGTCGTAAAGGGCCATCGAATCCAGGGGATAGTCCAGCGAATAGGCGGTGTTTCGGCCCAGGTGCTGATCGGGCAGGAAGATGACCTTGTCGCCTTGGGTCAGCGCATACTCGAGGACCTTGCGGGCATTGCCGCTCGTGCAGCACGCGCCGCCATGTTGGCCACAGAATCCCTTGATGCTCGCGGCACTGTTGACGTAGGTGATCGGGATGATCCTGGCGTCGGTGGCTGCAGTGAGGCGGCTCCACGCGCCTTCGAGCTGTTCCAGGTCGGCCATGTCGGCCAGGCCGCACCCGGCAGCGAGGTCCGGCAAGATAACCGCCACCGGGTCCTCGGTGAGGATGTCGGCGGACTCGGCCATGAAGTGGACGCCACAGAAGACAACGAACTCGGCACGGGCCTGCTCGGCCGCCAATTGGCTGAGCTTCAGGCTGTCGCCGGCGAAGTCCGCAAACTGGATCACCTCGTCCCGCTGATAATGATGCCCCAGGATCACCAGCCGATCGCCGAAGGCCTCCTTGTGGGCGCGGATACGGTCGGCCATCTCTTGTGGGCCCAGGGAAGCATACGACGACGGCAATGTTGGCTGAAACGGCTCACTCATCAGGGAAACTCCGATTCCCCAGCTCAGTGGAGTATAGCTGCCCGCCGCGGCGGCCACCAGGAGGAGCGTGACTTTGGGCGAAAGTCCGATCTCCACACCGTCCGGAGCACCCCCGCGGCGGATGGGTCCACATCCTGCCGACTGATCGGCCCCGCGGCGCTCGCAGGGCTGGGACAGGCATTTTCGGTCTCACGCATCAGACACCATCCGTCGCGGCACCTGGAGCCGGGCACGGCCCAGGATTGAACACTTCTACGGTCTACCGTAGACTCCCATACTTGATGATCGTGCCGTCCTCTTACCAGGCACGGCTACCTGTCCCCGATTGAGCGAGTACAAGAAATGACTGACGCTGACACGCTTGAGTACCCAAGTCCCCACCAGCAACGACGCGGGCTCGGGACCGGCTTGCGCCTGAAGCTTTCGACCATGATGTTCCTGCAATACGCCCTGTGGGGGGCCTGGTGGGTTGTCCTCTCCATCTACCTGGGCAGGATCGGCTTCACGGATCCGCAGATCGGCGCGGTCTATGGCACAATGGCTGTTGCCTCGATATTCTCGCCGCTGATCTTCGGGCAGATCGCCGACCGCTGGGTACCCACGCAATACCTGCTGGCCGGCATGCAGTTGATTGGTGCCGTGATGCTCTACCTGCTCACCCAGATCACTACCTTCGGGCCGTTCTACGCCTGCGTGTTGATCTACGCCATGATCTACATCCCCACAATTTCCCTGACGAACTCCCTCAGCTTCCATCACATACCCGACGCGGCCAGGCACTTCCCGGGCATCCGCGTTTTCGGCACGATTGGGTGGATCGCCGCTGGTCTGTTCGTGGGTTGGGCGCTGAAGGACACGACGTCGCAGCCGATGTACGCGGCCGGCATTCTGAGCGTGGTTCTGGGAGTCTTCTGCCTCATGCTGCCCCACACGCCTCCCTCCGGCAAGGCGGGGGACGCCCTGCCGTTCGTCAAGGCCCTGCGATTGCTTCGAGACGGCAAGTTCGCCTTTTTCCTCTTCGTCTCGTTCATCATTTCGATCGTCCTCGCCGGCTACTTCATATTCGCCGGTCCGTTTCTCAAAAGCATCAACATCGAGCGCATCGCCCCGGTCGCCAGCATCATGACACTCGGACAGTTCACGGAAATGCTCCTGCTTCCGTTCCTGCCGTTCTTCCTCAAGCATCTGGGAATGAAACGGACACTGGCCCTCGGGATGGCGGCCTGGGGCATCCGCTACGGGTTTTTCGGCCTGCAGGAGCCCGTCGCTCTGGTTATCGTCGGCATTGCGCTCCACGGCATCTGCTACGATTTCTTCTTCGTGGCGGCCTACATCCACGTGGACAACACCGCGAGCGCCGACATCCGGGCCAGTGCACAGGCGATGTTTAACATCGTGACTATGGGTGTGGGGATGCTGCTCGGGACTACACTGTTCGGGGAACTCGTGGCGCACTTCCGTGACGGCGAGACCGTCGCCTGGGCGAGCGTCTGGAGCTACCCGATGATTGGCGTGGTCGTCGCCCTGGTGCTGTTCATGCTTACCTTCAGCGACAAGAAGGAGCCGGCCGCCGCATCTGCCTGAAACGGGCCAGCGGGATGCGCCTGGCCTCGATCCAGCGGTCTTTAGTGCCCGGGCCGTTCATGTACTAAACGATGAGGACGTGGTCGTCGGCGGTGAGGCAGACGCTCGGGTAGCCCAGATCAGTGTGGACTCCAGTGTCGGCGATGACCATTTCGCGAGTGCGGTCCCAACTCCGGCCGCCGTCATCGCTCACACACGCCCGCACGCCAAACGGCTCGTGGCGGTAGCTGTAGACGAGCAGCCGGGCAAAAGGCGGCGCGTACCGGGCAACATAGTCGGTGTGTGGCCCATCCTAGTTGAAAAAAGTCAGCAGCAGCCGACCGTCCCGCAAGACCGCCACCCCAGGGTCATCCTGGCACGATGGATCGTCGTAAACCACAAACAGATCAGACCAGTGCCGCAGAAGAAGCCAGGTTCCCAGCGTCGTCGCCCGGGCGGGCGATGAGATCGACGCTGCTGCCAGCCAACACAGCCGCTGGCGCAAGGACGCCCCACGCAACAGCTCGATAAGTCCTACGCCGACCCCGCGCGCCAACCCCACCGCTTGTGTTTACGCAGATTCCTCGCCCGACGCCGGCGTGAGCCAATCCGCTACCGGAAACAGCACCTCCAACACGTCTACAGCCGTATCCGCGACAAAGCCCGTCCCTGCGTCAACCATACTGTCGCGGAGCTCTCTGGCGCAACTGCTGCCGAGGGCCATCGTCCCCGGCACAAGCCACATGAGCGCTATGGCGATACGCGAAATCACGCGTCGTTTCCTCATAGTTCCCGACTCTCCTCTTTAACTAGTGCTGCAAGTGAGTCCAAACGCCAACATTGCCGATGATCCCGCAGGAACGAAACCCCGGTACCCTGCGGCGACCAGCCAGTCATCACTCACGCGGTTAATATCGGCGCTTCCGAGGGCGTATCTTGCACATATCCTGGCCCGGTGCAAGTCCTGACAGTGAGCGGCACGCGCCCCACCAACTGGAAAGAGACCTCAGTCGGCAAACTGACCGCTTCTTGTGCGTACTGAGTCTCAACTCCAAGGAGCCATAGCCTCGAGCTCAAGCGGCCGCTTGACATCCTGGTAGCCTGCGCGCCCGGGCGGGGTAGATCAGCCAGTTCAGCTAACTCGCCACCTCGGCGAAGGCCTCCCGGGTGGCGGCAATCGTCCGCTCGATCTGCTCGGGCGTATGTGCCAGTGAAACGAACAACGTTTCGAATTGCGAAGGGGGCAGGTAGATACCGCGGTCCAACATGGCATGGAAGAAGCTGGCGTAGACTTTTGTGTCGCTTCTCAGGGCTGACGCGTAGTCAGTTACCGGCCCCGGCTGAAAGAAGAGGCCCGCCATGCTACCCACCCGCGTCTGGAATATGGCGACACCGGCCTCCCCGGCAGCCTCGGCTAGGCCTTCCGCCAACTGCAGTCCTGAGGCCTCCAGTTTCGCGTAGGCACCCGGCTCGTGCAGTACCTCGAGGGTCGCAAGGCCCGCGGCCATCGCCAGGGGGTTACCAGAAAGCGTCCCCGCCTGATACACGGGGCCCGATGGGCTGAGCCGACCCATGATGTCCGCCCGCCCGCCGTACGCCCCCACCGGCATACCGCCGCCCACGATCTTGCCCAGACACGTAATATCCGGCTTGACGCTGTAGCGCTTCTGTGCACCACCAATCCCCACGCGATATCCGGTGATCACCTCATCGAAGACAAGCAGCGCGCCGTGCTCGTCGCAGAGCTCGCGCAGCCCCCGCAAGTAGCCCTCATCTGGGGGGACGCAACTCATGTTGCCCGCGACCGGCTCAACGAGACAGGCTGCAATCTGTTTGCCGTAGGCACCAAAGACATCCCCGGCCGCACCAAGGTCGTTGTAGGGCATCACCAGCGTAGCCGAGGTCGCCCCTTCCGGCACGCCGGCCGAAGAGGGTGTCCCGAACGTTGCTGCCCCCGAGCCTGCCTGCACCAACAGACAGTCGCTATGTCCGTGGTAACACCCCTCGCACTTGACAATCAGGTCGCGCACGGTGAACCCGCGGGCCAGGCGAATCGCACTCATGGTCGCTTCGGTTCCGGAACTTACGAACCGGATCCGCTCAACCGACGGAAAGTCCCGGGCGATCTGCTGGGCGAGACGGGTCTCCGCCTCGGTTGGCGCGCCGTAGGACCAACCCTTACCCAGGGCTTTGCTGGCCGCTGCTTTGACGCGCTCATCGCCGTGGCCAAGGATAAGCGCGCCCCACGAACCGACGTAGTCGATATATTCGTTCCCGTCCACGTCGGTCATCACCGCGCCCTGCGCCCTGGTAATGAACCGCGGCTTCCCGCCCACAGCACCGAAGGCCCGGACCGGCGAACTGACTCCACCGGCCAGGATCCGCATGGCTGCCACAAACGCCGCCTCGGACTTGGCCGTCTTACGAGTTGCCTGCTGTTCTGTCATGGTCACAGCCCCAAACGATCATAACACCTCGCCCGGCCACACGCGAGTACCCGGATCTAGGCTGCCCAGCCGGCGCCGCCCCGACATTTAGGGGCTGGCAATTACGCCTCTTACTGATATAATCGCGCTTGCGCCGCCGCGTTACGGTGAATCCGCCGTAACTATCTGGGAACTATAGGCTAACGTATACTGGCACGTGCGGAGCACGCGCTCGGGTCCCGGTGGTGTCGGCGCACGCACGATTGCAAACCTGGTCCAACACATGGCAAGCCTCAGCCAGCGCACCTGGAGTGACATCCTCACCCATGTCCGCAACGAGCAGCCGGAACTAGTCCGCTCGTGGTTCCACACCATGCAACCGCTGGACATGCAACAGGGTGTGATCCAGGTTCCGACAACCACTACCGAGCAGTACCTGTACCTCTCCCGGCATTGCCAGCCGGCCATCAACCAAGCGGCTCAGGCCGTCACCGGCCGGCTCATTACCGTACACTTCCTGGCCCCGGCAGCAGCCTCAGCCACCGAACAGCCCCTGACCTTTGAAGCCGAGACCGACCACCTCGTGCTCAACGAGGACTATACGTTCGACCAGTTTGTCACCGGCCCGTCTAACCGTCTAGCCCACGCAGCGTCCCTGGCGGCGGCGGAAAACCCCGGACGCGTCTACAACCCGCTGTTCATCCATGGTGACGTCGGACTCGGGAAGACGCACCTGCTCCAGGCGGCGTGCCACAAAGTCCGCGACCGTAACCCGGATGCTAAGATCCTCTACATCTCGTGCGAGACCTTCATGAATCACTTCGTGGAGGCGATTGAGCGCGGGGCGGTACATCAATTCCGGTATCGCTATCGCCACGTAGACGCACTCGCCATCGACGACATCCATTTCCTCGCCGCGCGCGAGCGCAGCCGCGAGGAGTTCTTTCACACGTTTAACACTCTCTTCCAGTCTCATAAACAGATTATCCTCTCGGCAGACGAGTCTCCCCGCGACATCCCGAGCCTGGAAGACCGGCTAGTGAGCCGGTTCAACTGGGGTCTGGTCACCCGCATTGACGCGCCCGACCTCGAAACACGGATGGCGATCATCCGCAAGAAAGCCAAGCTGCGCTGCGCGGTAGTTCCGGAGGACGTGGTGGGCTACATCGCCACCACCGTGGACTCCAACGCCCGCGAACTCGAGGGTGCCCTGACCCACGTGCTTGCCCTGTCGCAGCAATACGAGGGTACCATCGACCTGGCGATCGCGAAGGAGGCCCTTGAAACCGACAGTCCGCCGCGGGCGAAACAAGTCCGGATCTCGGACATTCTCGAGATTGTGACTAAATGGTACAACGTCCGCCTAGCTGACCTGCAGGGGAAGCGCCGGAACCGGTCGCTGGCCTTCCCCCGACAGATCTGCATGTACCTGGCCCGCGAGCTGACTTCGCTGAGCCTGGAAGAAGTCGGGGGCCACTTCGGCGGGCGCGACCACACGACGGTGCTCCACGCGGTGCGGACCATCCAGGACCAGCGCGAACGGAATGACGAGCTGGCCGCGGCCTTGCGGCAAATGACCGAAGCCCTTCGCAAGTAGGGCCAAGCACCCATCGCCGCCAAGTGAACGGACAGGCAGCATCCCGGGTGGTGGATAACCTGTCGGCCTTCGTGTATCCTATGACCAGTCTTCTCCGGTGGGCTTGCCCGGCTTCTGGTCAGCCAACCGGAGTGACACAGGCGCGTGCTTGGCAAACAGGTTATCCACGGGGCCAGCCATGTGGTCCAGGGCAATAACACACTGTCAGCCAAAGAGTTGCAAGGAAAGAGGCGACGAGGTACGCATAATTCACAGGCCCTACGAGAACCACTAACTATGTGAAGCTGAATAGATAGGTAGACCCTGAAAAGCCTGACCACTGAGAAGACCGGAATTAGAAGGAGCGTTCCCACCATGTATGTGATTGTCAACCGCAACGCGCTGCTCGAGGTGCTCAACGTCGCCTCTGGGATCGCGGCGAGCCGGACTACAAAGGATATCCTCAGATGCGTCCGTCTGACGACCGTTGACGGCGGACTGCTGGTCAGCGCCACCGACCTCGAGGTGGCATTGCGGGGGGAGGTTCAGCAGGTTGAGGTGAGCCAAACGGGGGAGTTGCTGGTTCCCGGCGAGAAGATGATGCAGATTGCGCGCGAGAGTGTGGACGAGACCCTGGCGATCGAAGGCGACGAGCAGGTTTGCCATATCCGCGGCCGGGACAGTCACTTTGAGGTCTACGGGCGGGACCCAAAGGAGTTTCCGCCAGTGCCTGAGTTGGAAGGTGCCCCGGACCTGGAAGTGGAGGCGGCGGTGCTCCATGGGTTGATCGACCGGACGATCTTTGCGGTGGCGAAGGAGAACACGCGTTACGCGATTAACGGTCTCTTGTGGGAGAAGCGGGGCAAGAAGATGTCTCTGGTGGCAACGGACGGCCGCCGGCTGGCCCGTGCGGTGGGCTCAGTGGTCAAGGCGGTTGGTGATGATGGTCGGATGATCGTGCCGGCCAAGACGATGCACACGCTCCAGCGGATCCTGGCCAACGAGGAAGCGAATGTGGCGGTCCGGTTCTCGGGCAACCAGGTGGTGGTTCGGGTGGGGCGTTACGTGCTGAGTTCGCCGCTGGCAGAGGGGCATTTCCCTGATTACGACGAGGTGATTCCCAAGGACAGCGATAAGAAGGTGGAGTTGAATACGGAGGAACTCCTCAGTGCGGTCCGGCGGGCAGCCCTGCTGACGAACGAGCAGTCGAAAGGTGTTCGGCTTGCCTTTGGCGCCGGGAAGCTGGTTCTTTCCAGTCGGGCACCGGAGCAGGGCGAGGCAACGATTTCAATGGAGGTTGATTACTCGCAACCTGAACTGGAGATCGGGTTTAACCCGGCGTTCCTTGCAGACGCGCTGCGGGTGGTGGGTGCGCCGGTGGTCGAGTTTGAACTGAAGGACGCGAACCGGCCTGGCGTGTTGAGGGCCGGGCAGGAGTTCGTGTACGTGGTTATGCCGGTCAACCTGTCATAGCCGGGGTGGGCGGACCAGAGATGAACGAGTCGCGACTGCGCTGGTTGCAGTACAACCGGGGGGGGGCTGTCGTCCCTGGGGGGCCGCCGGAGCGCAGAGACGTGGTCGGGCGACGTCGTGAGCAGGCGGCTGGGGGGCGAGGTGTGCCAGGATTGGCTGGTGATGTGGCACCGGCGGTGTTGGAATCGGCCGTTGCGCGATCGGGGTTGCGGCAGCGGCTGGTGGCAGTGTTGGCTGAGCATGGCGGGGCGGCATTGCTGGAGCAGGTGAAAGTCTGTGGGGTGCGGGGTGGTGTGCTGACGTTGGAGGTGAAGGAGGCGGCGCTCCTCTACCGGCTTCGCCTTCAGTGGGAGCAGCGCGTGGTGGAGTTGATGCGGTGTTACCTGCCGGATGGGGGGGTCCATGTGGTTCGCTTCACTGTCGGGCGGCGGGGGTAAGGGTGGGGTCAGACAGCGCGAAGGCGTGGGACTATGTGCGACAACGAGAACCATGGCGAGGGCGGGCTGCCTGAGGGTGAAACAGTGCAGGAAGTCGCCGGCGGCAGCGCGTATGACGAGAAGAGTATCCGCGTGCTGAAGGGGCTGGAGGCGGTTCGCAGGCGTCCGGCCATGTATATTGGGGACACCGGCGTTGCCGGCTTGCACCATCTGATCTACGAGACCGTTGACAACGCCATTGATGAGGCGATGGCCGGATACTGCACGGAGATATCCGTCATCTTGGGTGCCGATGGTAGCTGTACGGTTACGGATGATGGGCGCGGGATCCCCGTAGGCCCAATGTCGCACTCGGATCAGAACATTGATGGTAAGCCGGCGGTCGAAGTATGCATGACGATGCTCCACGCCGGTGGCAAGTTCGACCGCAGCAGCTACAAGGTTTCCGGTGGTTTGCACGGTGTAGGCGTGAGCGTTGTGAACGCGCTGTCCGAGTGGCTCCGGGTTCAAGTTCAGCAGGACGGCAAGGTGTATGAAATGTCATTCGCACGCGGGCGCACGGTCTCGCCGCTGAGGGTAATTGGTCAAGCCCGAAAGACGGGCAGCCGGGTGAAGTTTAATCCTGATCCGGAGATTTTCCCCGACTGCGAGTTCCGGTATGAGACCCTGCTGGCCAGGCTTCGGGAGTTGGCATACCTGAACGACGGGGTGAGGATCAAGCTGTCGGATGAGCGGAGCGGGAAGGAGGAAGCCTTCTTGTTCACGGATGGCCTTCGGGCATTCGTGGCCCACCTGAACGAGGGAAAGGACCCGGTCCACAGGGGCATTATCCCCATACACGCGGAGGATCTTGAGCAACGACTGGTGGCGGATATCGCCATGCAGTGGCACGACGGATACTCGGAGAACGTTTCCTGTTTTGCTAATAACATCCGGAACATTGACGGTGGTGCGCACCTGTCGGGGTTCCGGGCGGCTCTGACCCGGACGATGAACGCGTACGCCCGCAAGGAGAATCTGCTCAAGGGGGGCCTGGCGACCACGGGTGAGGACTTCCGGGAGGGCCTGACCGCCATAATCTCGGTAAAGGTACCGGAGCCGCAGTTCGAAGCACAGACCAAGGTGCGCTTGATGAACCCGGAGGTGGAGAGCTTTGTCACGCAGACCGTCAATGAGCAGTTTGCGAACTTTCTGGAGGAGAACCCGGGCGATGCGAAGCGTATCGTCAGCAAGGGTGTCCAGGCGGCACAGGCCCGGGAGGCAGCTCGGAAGGCGCGGGACCTGACGCGCAAGAGCGCGCTGAGCTCAGGCGGAATGCCGAGCAGGCTGTGGGACTGCCGGGCGCGGGATGCCGAGGCTACGGAACTCTTCATCGTCGAAGGCCAGAGTGCCGGCGGCAGTGCCAAGACGGGACGGGATAGCGAGTTTCAGGCGATCCTGCCGCTCAAGGGGAAGATCATCAACGTCGAGAAGGCGCGTGTAGACAAGATGCTCGGGCATGAGGAGATACGGACTCTGATCGTTGCGCTTGGCTGCGGCGTTGGTGCGGACGAGTTTGACATCACGAAGCGTCGGTACGGGAAGGTCATCATCATGTGCGACGCGGACGTAGACGGGAGCCACATCCGCACGCTGCTGCTGACGTTCCTGTTCCGTCATATGCGTCCGCTGATCGAGGGCGGGCACGTTTACGTCGCCCAGCCGCCGCTGTACTACCTTAAGAAGGCCCGGAAGGGTGAGTACGTACTCAACAATGAGGTTCTGAACCACAAGCTGACCCAATGGGGTATCGAGGGCACGTCACTTGTTATCCGGGGCAATGGCGGGCCGGGGCGTGAGATCAGGGCTGACCGGCTGCTTGAGCTGCACCGGCTGCTTGACTGGCTTGATCTTAAGAGGCGGATCCTCCTGCGGCGTGGGGTCAACATGCAGGAGTTGGTTACGCGCCACACTGACGAGAACGGCAGGTTGCCGCTGTACCGGGCCCTGGTGTACCGACCTGACGAGGCCAATCCGGCGGAATACTTCGGGTACAGCGACGAGGAGTTCCAGCAATTCTGTGAGGAGGCTCGCAGAAGGGTGGGGGAGGTCGAGGTGATTGAGACGGGGGGCGGCGGCACCGGACCAGCCGGCACCGGCACCGCCGGCGGGCACCGCATCGTTCGTTCCGAGCTGAGTGAGTGCAGGATCCTGGAGCAGGTCATTGCCAGGCTAGGGGCGATGGGCATGTCGATGGACGATTACTATGCCAGGCGGCCTGAGCAGGCGGACGGGACGCTTAAAGCGGCCCGGTTCGTCCTCAAACGTGAGGATGGGACGGTCGTTGAACTCGACAACCTGGCTGGTCTGGTGCATGTGATCCGAGAGCTGGGCAGTGCGGGACTGGAGGTGAAGCGCTTCAAGGGGCTGGGTGAGATGAACGCCGACGAACTTTGGGAAACGACGATGGACCCGGAGCATCGGGGCTTGCTCAAGGTCGTCATCTCGGAGGAGGCGGACGACCCCGAGCAACTGGAGCTCGACGTCCGGGAAGCCGACCGCGTTTTTTCCATCCTTATGGGGGACAATGTTGAGGCGCGGCGCCAATTCATCGAGGCGAACGCGGCCCAGGTCAAGAATCTCGATATCTGATCTCTTCCGGTGGGCAGATTCGGGCGGGTTCTTGCGGTATCATGTCTTCGTGCGTAGAGGATCCCGTTTCTTCTGGGTTAGCGTGCTGCCGATCGCGGCCGGGTACTCCATTGTCGCCGCCCCGGCAACGAGCCCGCACGCTGCCGCGGTAACCGTCGGGCAACGGGCTGCTGATGACGCCCTGCAGCACCTGATCGACGAGGTCATGGGCCTTCGACTCGTGACCGGCCAAACCATTTCCATGTTGCTTGCCGAAAGCATCGAAGGTGAACGGGCACTGCGCGAATCTGTTCTTGCGGGGCATCGGCAGAGTCCGACTCGCCGCCTGGCCTGCGGCGATGCCGAGGTGGATGCCTGGCTGCCGAAAGAAGGCTTGGCCGCCGCGCTGCGCGAAATCACCACTCGCTGCTTGTCGGAGTCGGATGGGAAGGAGCCGGTGCTTTCGGAGGCGGTGGGTGCGGTCGTCGTGGCAACGGGGCGATATCAAGATGACGGTCGGCCTCGCGATGGTGGTCCGGGCTGGCGGCACTGCGACGCCGGCCAAATCGCCCTGGCGACGGCGGCCGCTCAGATCGACGCCCGCGCCAACCTGCTAGGCCGGATTAGCCGTTTACGTCTACCCGGCCTGCAAACCCTCGGCGACCTCTTGCACGGCTATCCACGTTTTCGCGAGGCCGTGCATGAGCGAATAGACCATGTTGCAGTGGGTGATCCAGTGTTCGAACCGACCGGTGTGTGCCGGCGAACAATGAGCCTCGGGCGGGCAGAGTTGATCAGGCTGCTGGCTCGAGCCGCTACTGAATCCGCCGAGCGAATACGCGCCGACTTCTCCAGGCTCACCGACCCCGGCTTCGAAGACCCGTTGACGGTGGAGGGTTTCAGTGTGGTCCCGCCTGTTGACTCACCCGGCGGGGGCACCATTTGGGCGGCTGCCGGCACCGGCCCCGGGTGGGCGGACCAATTCCTTACCGCCAAGGCCGCCGGCAGAGGTCCTGCTGACGCAGGCGACGAGCGGACCCGGCGTGAGTTGGCCGCCCGGGCCGCCGGCATCGAAGCCAGGCGTCAACTCTGGATGAAGATCGAAGCGCTGCCCCTGCCGTCAGGCGGTACGATCGGCGCGCTGCTGAGAAGCGCCCCGAGAGCCGTGGAGGCCTTCGCCGCGGTTGACGGCGCCATGTTTCCGACGGGCGCGCCCGTCTTCGGAGGTGATGGCACCGCGGCCGTCACGGTCGGCATCCAGCTCCAGACCGTCTGGCACATCGCGCGCGATCTGCAGCTACGGTGAGCTCAGGAACGTGGCGAGTTCGATCCACTGAGCAGTGGTAATCCGTTCCGGGCGGTGCGAAAGGTCCCAGCGTCCGTGCGCTTGCACCCGTTGGAATGCTGCGTTACCAAGCAACGTGCGCAAGTTCCACCTCATCGTCTTTCGCCGGTGGTTGAAGCAGCCATGGACGACTTCGCTCAGGCAGGCAAGCACCGCGGGCGACAGGAGGTGGTCTTCGCGGACAACCACCTTCAACATGGCTGAGTGGACCTTCGGGACCGGCCAGAACGCCTCTGGCGGCACGTGGGTGAGGCGTTCGACGGTGGCCAGCCCCTGGGCGAAGACACTGATCGGCCCGTAGGTCTTGCTGCCGGCCGGCGCGATAAGACGATCCGCCAGCTCCGCCTGCACGGTGAAGCACAGCGGCGATACCCTTAACTTGTCCAGCAGCAAGTCAATCAGCAGCGGCGTGGCGACCTGATAAGGCAAATTCGCCACGAGCATGATCCGGCCGCCCAAGGTTTCTTGCCGAGAGGCCAGCGCTTGCAGTACTTGGCCGGCGACCGCTGACTTGCGCTCGAGCACGTCGCCGTGGATCAGGGTGAATCGATCGGATTCAGCAAACCGGCTGCGGCAGATTGCGTGCAGTCGGTTGTCGATCTCGACGGCTACCACATGGCCGGCCAGCGCCAGAAGTTCTTCGGTCAGCGCCCCGGTCCCCGGCCCTACCTCCAGGACAACGTCGTTGCTGGAGATTTCCGCCGCCGCGATCAGCTTGCGCATCAGGTTGCCGTCGATCAGGAAGTGCTGACCGAACCGTTTCAGAGGCCGGATTCCCGCTGCCTCCAGCATCGACCGGATCTGACTCCTGGTCTGGGTCATAACGGCGCGATCGAGCGGTCCGCAGGGCGAACCGAGACTTCGTCTATGTAACAGTGGTTTGTCCTCAGTGCCCACCACTGCAGGATATTCACGCCGATCGTGACGTGGTCCTTTCGGGCGCTGAAGCGGAGCGAGACCGGAAGCCATCGGTGGTGCGTCGCAAACCACTGGGTCACGTCGGCCTTGTTGATGGTGTCGAAGTCCTCGAGCACGTTGGCGTCGTCCTCATCGACGGCGAGTCGGATGCGGGTATCCCGGCCCCACCCGCTGCCCCGATCGCCCGTGAGCAGCCAGGCCGTGAAAACGTATTGTTGCCCCGGTTGCACCTTGATCCGCTGGTAGATGATCTCCCGCTTCCAGTCTTCCCGAGTCTCCGTCCACGTCGGGTCCTCAGGGCCGAAGTAGGACCAGCCGTACATCCCCGTGCCGCTGTGCGGTTCGTATCCATCGACGCCGGTAATCGCGTTGCCGAAGGGCCCGGCATCGGGGACGAACGTTTCGGGCTTGTTGGGGCGGCCGGTGCGGGCCCGCCGTGACCAGCCTTTGAGCCCGTCTTCAAACCCGGGATTGACAATCGCCACGCAGTCGTCGCACGCGGGCGGTTCTGCCGGGGGCGGTGGCTTGTCGAATCGCGGGCGGTCCGCCCCGCCGGGCTGGGTCATGAAGCTGTAGATGCGCGAATGGGTGCGTCGCGACGACTTCTTGTGAGTATGCGATGAAACGCGGTACATGTACACGGTGCCGGGCTTGAGTGCCGTCAATGCCACCTTGTGCTCGGTCAGCCGTGGGTCCTCGGAGCCTGCTTGCTTGATAAGATGCGATGTCGTTGCGTAATGGACCAGCCCATCGCCCGGCGTACCGGTCTGCCAGGTGATCGCTGCCGACGTGGCAGTGATGCTGCCGGCCTGGACGTCATAGGGATAGATCACGCCCGCCGGTTCCTCCTCACCCACGATGTCGAAGAGCTGATCGAATTGCTCCGGCAGCGGTTTGCCGTCGCGGAAGGCCAGGCCGGGCTTGTAGACATTACTGGACAAGTAGGAGAAGAACGGCTTGCCGTCTTCCCGGCGGTACTCCAGGTAGTACCGCTTGCCCGGCGTGAGCTGGACTGCATCCGGGAACCAGACCGCGTCCGTGCCCCAGTTCGAGACCATTCGTGATTTGCAGGCCGGCCCTATCTGCTTGCCGCCCGGACCGTCCTCGTGGATCGAGAAGATAAAGTCCGTGATGCCGGCACCCCATCCACAATTCGCACCGGCCCTGATCACGTTCGGCGTGGCAGCGATGAACGTCTGCCCCGCGACGGTGCACGTGCCTGACCCCGGGCCGTCGGCAATGTAGTGCAGGTCCTCGCCGGCGCTGAGACGCTTCGGGCCCGGATGTGCCTGATTGATGTCGATGCCCAGGTCGCTTTCCGGGTGAGGCACGCCGTCGTAGTAGGCGATCCCGTCCGGGTATACGTCGCCGAGCCGTGGCGAGCTGTGGTTCCATTGCTTGCCATCGGCGGCGGCCAGTTCCAGGGCGTACCTCTTACCCGGAACCACGCGGAATTGGTCCGCCGGGACTCCGGACCCGCAGATCCAGGTCATTTCCCGCTCGGTTTCCCAGGGCCCCGCGATCCGCCTGCCCGCTGGTGAGTCCTCGTAGAGCGAAACCAGGAGTCTGCTGTTGCCTGAGGCCCGCCACAGTGAGAAGCCCGTCACCGCCGTTCCCGTCGCCGCAAAGCTCTGGGCGAAGCGAACCCGGGCCGGGCCCCAGAGTTCCTTTTCCAAGCTCAGCTTCGGCTGCGTAGCCTGATCCACGACAGTTGTCTTTCCATCGGCCACACGGACGAACGGAACGATCTTACCGTCGAGCAACATCATGTACTCGCCCGGCTCAAGCCCGTCGAACTCGTATAAGCCGCTTGGGCCGGTGACTGTCCATCCCACCATCCGACCGTCACGGGCAAAGGCGATGGCGCCCCGCTCAATGCCGCCGGCGTTGCCCCTGATCTTGCCGGCGGCGCTGGCGGCCGGCGCGGTCATCCAACTCGGGACAAAACACACGCTGCATGCAGCGATGATCGTCAAACGCCCATACATCTACTTCGCTCCGATACGTTCCAGGTAAGCGCCGTCTACGTATAGACTGCTGGTTTCGAGGTTGAAACGCTGTTCGAGTTCGACCCCGAGCGTGATCGTGTCTGCCCTGGCCCGGAACTCGACCGAGCCGCGGCGCCATTGCCCTTCCGTGGCGTACCACTGGGACGTTTCGATCCGGTCGTTGTCGCGCACCGCGGTGCCGCCCGCGGGCAACACGAGAAGGCGAATCTTCACGTCGCTGCTGCGCCCGCCCTTGTGATCGGTGTAGATCGAGGCGCTGAAGGCGTAGTCACAGCCTTCTTTTGCTTGTATTTGCTGGTAGATAATGGGCCGGGAGCCCTCGCCCTTGCGCTTGTTCGTCCAGCCGAACATCTTCGTGCCCCACAATGGAACGACGCCTTCGTCGCAGCCGACCACCGTCCCGGCGTCGCCATCGCGGTGCCAACCCTCGCTGCCGTCCTCGAACGACGGGTTGACCAGCAGGATGATCGTGAGGTGTCGGCGGTGGGCCACCAGACGGGCAAAGTCTTTGTCGCTGAGCTGGCCCGCGACCATGGCGCAGATGTCCCGCTCGGGTGCTGGTCGCCCGTCGAAGACGGCGTGACCAGCGGCGTATGAATCCTGCTGGGTGGCGATCAGGAACTTCGCCCCGTTGAAGCTCTCGACGTGCAGGTAGTATGTTTGGCCCGGCGTTACGGGCACCTCAGCGGGACCCCAGGCGACGGCGGCGTCTGCGGTGACCGCCGTCCCCTTGCTCGGGCCGATCTGGCGGCCGCCAGGACTCCCTTCGTGAATGCTGAACCGCGCGTAGACCGGCGGGCCCATCACTCCTGCCAGCGCCGCCGACGCGAAGGAGATATTCCTGCTCAACGCGACGAACGTTTGCCCGGTAGAGGTCGCCCGGTATGCCCGGTCGTCGCCTGCCACCGCGTAGTTCGTCCGCAGAGAGTCGTTGTCCTCGCACAGCGCGATACCCAGGTCTGAGAGGGGTCGCGGTGATTCGTCGAAGTACGCTGAGCCCAGAGGATACACGTCGCCCCGGCCCGCAACCCCGGAAACCCAGTCCTGGCCGTTCGGGGCCGCCATCTCGAGCGTGTACCGTTGGCCGGGTACGGTCGGTACCTCCGACCCGGACCACCACACGAAGGCCGAGCCCTCCCCCCCTACTGGTTCGGTCGTTCGTGGCGGTCCTATCGGCTCGCCTTGCAGACCATCACCATTGAGCGCCTGCACCCGCACTCGCCGCGCCGGGCCGAATGCTTTGACCCCTACCATCGTCAGCCCCAGACCGCTGGCCTGGAACGACTGGGCAAACGCCCGGTGCGACTGCAGCCACGAGTCCCCCTCGATCATCAGCGAGTAGCGGAGCTGGAGGTCCAGCGTGGTTGTGGCATCGTTGCGCACCTGAACGGCCGGGACACTCACGGGTCTGTATGTTTCGCCGGCGGCCACGCAAACCGCATACTGCCCGATCTCAAGATCCTCCAGAAGGTAGGCGCCGTTACCCTCGCTCTGTGTTTCCCGGGCCACACTCCGCCCGTGCGCGAACGCACGAACGGTCACGCGCTTGACCCCCGTCCGCGAGTTCCAAGCCGATACTCTGCCGGCCAGTTTCCCTTTCTCAGCGTGGACGCCGCTCGTGACCGCAAGGACCGACCATCCCAGGGTCAACAACGCCGACCGCTCTATATTTGCACGCAAACGCCAGCTCATGCGCGGCTCGTTCTCAGTTCCACCAGCCGGTTCCCAGCCTGTGTCCTCGGACTTTCGCCCGCGCCCGTGCGGGCTCCACTGTGCCGGCTCGGGGCGTGCAGGATATCGCAACCCTCGGCCACAGGAAATTGGGAAGCAATAAGAGGGTCATACCACTAGTGGCTGATGCCGAGCCGCTCGGCGACGCGGTCGAAATCATCGAGGCTGTAATAGTGAATTACGATCTTTCCCGCTCCCTTGCGGCGGGATTCAGAGATTTCAACTTTCGTGCCCAGCTCGCGGATGAACGCCTGCTCGAGGTGGCTGATCTGTGGGCGTTTGGCATCGGGCGCGCCGTTGGCTGGCTTGGTGGCGGCCCGACGGGCCTGGACGCGGTCGCGCACGAGTTTCTCCAGGGCCCGCACGGACAGGTCCCGGCTGATTGCCTCCTTGGCGGTTCGGATCAGGTCACTCGGGGATGTGATGGCCAGTAGGCAGCGGGCATGGCCCATGGCGAGCTTGCCCTGGGCAACCCAGGTCTTGACTTCTGTTGGTAACTCTAATATTCGCAAGTAGTTAGCCACTGTTGAGCGGTCTTCGCCAAGGCGTTTGGCGACATCATCGGCGGAGAGCTTAAACTCAGCGCAGTAGCGGCGGTAAGCCGTTGCCCGCTCGATGGCGTTGAGGTCTTCCCGGAAGATGTTCTCGACGAGGGCGAGCTCCAGCATCTCCTGGTCGGTTGCCTCGCGGAGGATGGCGGGGATCTGGGTCTTGCCGGCCATCTCAAAGGCGCGCCATCGCCGCTCGCCGGTGATGATTTCGTAGGCGTGGCCCTCCGTCGGGCGAACGATTATGGGTTGGATGAGCCCGGCGTTTCGGATGGACTGGGCGAGGGGTTTGAGGTCTTCCGGGGAGATGTCCTGCCTGGGTTGGAAGGGGTTGGGGCGAATGCGGGCGATGTCGATGAGGGCATTGAAAGGCTGGGGGTGATGGGGCGGGGGGCTGTCTTCCCCGGGCCGTTCTTCAACTAGTGAAACAATAGAGCTCAGGCCGCGGCCAAGACGTTTTGGGTTCTTCGGCATGTCACCCTCCCTGGCGATGGGGACGAGGTTGGATCATCCGGGCGGTATGCTAGCAGACCAACGGATTGCTGGCAAGCGGGAGCGGTGATGAGAAGGTAGTGGATGTTGGCCGGCGGCAGCGCGGCTTTGTTCCACGTGGAACATCGCTGGCGGGGGAAGCTGGGCGGTCTGTGATGCTCCGGGGGATCTCGCCGGGCCTGTTTCACGTGGAACGTTCGCTATGAGGTGATCCGCGGCGTGCGACGTAGTTTTTTTTGTATGCAGGAGACGCGGTGGGCGGCAAGCTGTTAGGTGGTTTATAGAGCCATTTACGGGTTTTTACCAGTTCCAGCGCCGTGTAGATACGGCGGCCGAGGCGGTGAACACCAGCGGCGCGGCCGAAGCGCGGGCGGCGGGATAGCCCGGTGAGCGGGGGCTGGCCGGGGAGATCGAGTTGGGCCAGGGTGTGGTTGGCAGGTATGGCGTGGTAGGATAGCGGTGGGGTCGGGAGGGCGTGGGGCGGTGGTAATGGCAAGAGGGTATAGCGTGTTGGCTGGTGGGAAAAGGGTGGTCCGAGCGAGCGTGGTGCTGGTAGCGGTCGCGGGTGCGTTTGCGGGCGCGGGTTGCGGGGAGATCGAGTGGTGGTGGGGCGGGCGAACCCGGCCAATCGCGCCGGAGCGCAAGCGGAGCGAGCCGACGCGGTTGTCGAGCAGTGCGGGCAAAGAGCGGGGGAGAGAGGCTGCGTCGTCATCGTCGGCGCCGGCCGCGGTGGGGGAGGCCGGGTTTTGCCAAGTGGTTCTAGTGAGTGGCTCATCGCCCGGCCAATCGCCGCCGGGCTTGCAGCGGATTGAGGTCAGGCGGGCCTCTGCCCGGTTGGTCGGTGAACTGCTGGGTGTTCTGTACGTACCGACCGGCCCGACGGGAACAATGGATCGGTATACCTTGATCTACCCGTCTTGGCTGGAATGCGAAGCCGCTACGCAGGTGGCGCGCGAACTCGACGTCTCGCTGGTGGGAGAACGCACATCTGGCGAATGGCCCGGCGGCATCGAGGACGCTTTCACCTTAGGGATCGGATTGCTCTACGGGACGCCTCGCGGCCACCGCAGCGAAGCAGAACGCCTGGCACATGCTGAAGGCAGCCTTCTGCGCACGGTTAAGGCAGCGGGCGAATCGGCAAGGCGGAGATGGATGGCGGGTATGATTGCCGGTCATATCCGGGCCACTCGTCTGAATGACCCCGGTAGGGCGGAGAGCCACTTCATTGGGGCCGGCAAGGTGGTCGAGCCCGGATCACTGGAGGACATGGCAAGCCGATACGCCCTGGCAAGGATGTACATTCAGAGTGGCAAACCGGAGATGGCCCGGCAAACGCTGACGGATCTGGTCAATACGTTTGAGGCTTTCAAGGCGACTGAAGTCTTCAACCGGGCCAGTGCGAGTCTGGCTGAGCTTGAGCGGAAACGGACGCGATGAAGGTCGGTCTGATGGGCTTGGGCAGGGGTGGCCAGCAGTTGGCTGAAGCGCTCCTGGTGAGTTCCTGGTGTGAGCTGATCGCGGTTGCCGATGGCCAATCCAAGCGCATCGAACGATTCACCGAACAGCACCAGGGGATGTCTGCGTATGACGATTTTCGTTCATTGATCGTGGAGAATCCGCTGGATGCACTGTTTGTGGCGGTGCCTCCTTTTCTTCGTGCGAAGTACCTGTCGCTGGCTGCGGATCGTGGTTTGCCGGTGTGGATGCTGACGCCTGCAGCCCGGCGGTTCGAGGAAGCGGTCAAGCTCACTGAGAGATTCGAGCGCGCGGGCTGCCCGATCGTGGTGGCAAGGAGCTGGGGCTTCGAGCCTGCGCTCCAGCCGGATGCTATGGGCCTTGACCAGCTCGGGGGGTTGTTCTTCGCCCGGGGGAACGTCATGACGTGCCGGGCGGACGATCTTGATTGGAGGGGCGATTCGGTGCGGGCCGGCGGTGGCGTTTTGCTGGATCAGGGGTACGGGCTGATCGACACGATCGTCCAGTTGATGGGGATGCCGAGCATCGTCTATGCAGCGGCCAAGGGCGTATCGCGGCCCGGAGGCCGATTCCCGTACGATACGGAAGATACCGCGGCTCTCGTATGCCAATTCACCGGCGGGGCGATTGCCGTCGTCAGTGCGTGCTGGACTTCCGGACCGCAGCACTGGGTGCTGGAGGCGCACGGCACGGACGGTTCGGTTCGCATTGAGCGGGGTTGTGTCGTCTGCCGCGATCGCACGGGCAAGACACAACTGGCGGCCCAAGCCCGAGCTGCGAACCCCTTCGTGCCTCTGGTTGATGATTTTCTCTCCACTTTGCGCAGCAACGCGGCGAAAGGCCGGTCGCCCCTGCGCCAACACCTGCCCACGATGGCCGTCATTCAGGCCGCCTACCTTTCCGCTCGGACCGGCCAGCCCGAAAGCCCCAGCACCATCTTCGAGATGCACGACGTGGGGCAAGGGGCGAACAATGCTTCACGTGTCAACGATTGATCCGCGCGACCAGCGTCCCGCCTGTGGAGAGGGTTGGCTTCGTTGTCCTGGCGCCGGCCGCCCATGCGGGCGCTTTGCCGCCGTGGCCCGGTGCGTTTCCTTGCGGGATGGCGGCTGTCTCGGTCAGGGATGAGTTATTTGTCTGCGTTCGTGCGGGGCCTCGATCGACACCGGGCTCACGCTGGCGGTGCGCGGTTCTGGGGCGATTGGGCGGGCTTTGTTCGCATCATTCGGCGATATGCGCCGGCTCTACGTGTTGGCAACCTGCACGCCACGTTTGAGCACCGCGACCGGCGTGGGCCGGCATCGAATCGCTTCGTGAACGTTCTCCACCGGCAGGACCACCAGGTCGGCCCGGCAGCCGGGCTCGGTACCGTAGTCGCTTCGGCGCATGGCCCGGGCGGGATTCACGGTGATGGTATCGGCGACGGCTTCGATCTGGTGCGGCAGTGACAGGTGGTCGGCGTGCACCAGCAGGTTGGCGACGTCGAGCATTTGCCCGGTGCCCATCGGGTAGAACGGGTCCTTGATGCAGTCCTGCCCGGCGGAGACATTGACGCCGGCGGCCATCAGTTCGCGAACCCGGGTCAGCCCGCGACGCTTGGGGTAAGCGTCGAACCGGCCCTGGAGATGGAGGTTAACGCCGGGGTTGGTGACGACGTGGACGCCGGCCTCGGCCAGGAGCGAGATCACCTTGGCTGCGTGGACCGGTTCATAACTCGCCAGGGCACACACGTGCGACGCGGTGACGCGTCCCTGCCAGCCGCGCTTAATCGTTTCGGCTGCCAGGTACTCCACGCAGCGCGATTCGGGCGAGTCGGTCTCGTCGATGTGGCAATCGATGCCGCGGTCGAACTCTTCGGCGAGATCGAAGATCAGTTCGATCTGTCGCTGGCTGTCCCTGGGCGTTCGCTCGTAGTGTGCAATTCCACCGACCAGATCGCAGCCCATGCGCAGCGCCTCGCGCATCCGGTCGATCGCGCCGGGGTCGCGGAGGACACCGTCCTGCGGAAACGTGACCACCTCGATGTCGATCTTGTCTCTGGTTTGCTCGCGAGCGGCGAGAATACCTTCGCACAGCCGCAGCTCCGCGGTGGCTCCGACGTCCACGTGATTGCGGATGGCACCGGTGCCGAAAGCGATCTCGTCGTCAATGGCCCGCAGGGCCCGCTCGCAGACGCTGGCCGGCGAGAACGTTTTCTTCGCCTCGGCATAGAGCCGGATCGCCTCGATGAGCGTGCCGCTCTTGTTCTCCGGCACAATGTCGAGCGAGTAGGCCAGGTCCAGGTGCAGGTGCAGATCGATGAAACTGGGCATCACGAGCCCGCCCGCGGCATCAATCTGTCGTTGCGCCCGCGGTGCGTTTGGTGCCGACGCCTCGGTGACGGCGGCAATGTTGCCCGCGTCGTCGATGTTGACCGTGAACAGGCCTTGCCGCCCTCGCAATCGTGCGTTGATGATCCGGTTGATCTTGTTCATTTGGAGGCGGTATTGTAGGGCATTCCCGCACCCAGAGCCAGCCTGCGCACCGGATTACTTACCACGAAGGCACCAAGGGCACAAAGGAAGCCGAGAGAAAGGGGTTCCTTGTCTTCGTGGCTCTTTCTGCTTCTCGTATCGGCTACGTGGGCAGACGGAGCACCCGCCGGGCGTTTTCATATCCGATGGCGTCGCGTTGTTTGTCCGGGATGTCCGCGTGGTCGAGCTTGGCCACGTTGCAGGCGGGGTAATGGAGCACCGCCCCGGTACCGAAGAGGACGCGGCCTCCGCCGACGGCATCGACCATCTGGCTCAGAGCCTGGAAGCCCTGCATGCACGAGGTCTCGATGACCATGTTCGGACAGCGGGCCATCGCTTCGATGGCGGCCCGGAACTCGGAGAGGTAGTTCGGCCCGCTCAGGAGGAAGGTCGTATCCGGATGTCGCGCCGCCAGGGCCGCCACGTCGTCGATCGCGACGGTCGGGAAGCGGAAGTTCATCATGGGGCGGGTCGGCACAATCACCGGCACACCGAGCTTACCGGCGGTCGTGCAGGTCTCGTCGGCAAACCGGCTGGCGAGGCTGTACCCCTGAAGCAGCAGCGGATACAGGCGTATGCCGCGGAATCCCCGGGCGATGAGCTCCCGCAATGCATCGCCGCCACCGCCGTTCATCGGGCTCATGGTAGCGATGGGCGTGAGGCGGTCCGGGTGCGACGCGACCAGAGTCAGCGTTTCGGCGTTAGCCTGGCGCCAGTCGCCATGCAGGCCGCGGAGCGAGGTAATCGCGGCATGTTCGATGCCGAACCGGTCCATTAGCCGCAGCGCGTCTTCGCCGCTCGTGTGCGGCAGCGGCCAATACGGCCAATGACCGAAGAATGCGTTGATGTCGATGCGCATCGGCTACAGCCCAAGCAAACGCTGCACGTTACCGCCTAGGATCAATCCTTTTGCCTCATCAGGAATCTGGGCTCCCTCGACCTTGGCCCGCTGCACCCACGGATCGAGCAAGGGCGTGTCCGTGCCGAACAGGATCTTTTCCGGGCCGACATGCTCGACGGCGTATTCCAACATGCCGTTGTCGATCTGCGACGAGGCGGTGTCCAGGTAGAGATTCCGGTGGCGACTGGCGACTTCCACGGCGAGGTGCCAGTTTCCCAGGGCGTACGGCTGGCCGCCCATGTGGGCCATCACGATGATTGCCTGGGGCACGCGCTGCATCAACTGATCGCACTCGGCCGGCGTGAAATGCCCGAGGATCGGCAGGCGCAGGTCGGCTGCGGTCTCCAGGATCGCCGTCGAGGGCGCCTCGGTGATCGGCGATTCGGGGTGGGAATACATCTTGACCCCCCGCATCCCGTACCGCTCGGCGCACCGGCGAATCTCCTCGCACGCTGTTGCGCCCAACCGGTGCGTCGGGATGGTCACGTATCCAAGGAGCCGGTCGCCATATCGGCTGAGGTCCCTGCCGAGCAGGTCATTCCCCTCGCGCATTTCGTAGGACAGCGCGGTGACGTGCGTCACGAAGATACGGTCGAAACCGAGCTTCTCGGCGATTCCGATCAGCATCTCCGCATCGGCGTCCATCTGGAGGAACTGCGCCGTACCGATGTGAGCGTGGCCGTCGATGATCATGGTCATTTGAGTGAGGGGTCCCAGCGAGACAAGCCGCCAGCCCCGACCTCGATGGTCCTTTTGAACGAGGCGCGCCGGTTCCTCTCCGGCGCCGCGTCGGTAGCGACCGCGTGATACGTATGCGCCCCCTTTCCCGGCCGATGCAGCCAGAGGTAGGGGGCCACCGACTGCCGCCCGACGAGCTTGCCGTCGCAGTAGAGCTCGACGTTCTCGATTCCGCTCTGGTCTCGGGCTGCCACCTCGATCGTGACGCGATCGTCTTCGCGGATGGCGGCATCCACGATTTCCACGGCTGGCCCTACGTGGTCGAGGTAAGCCTGGCCCTGGATCTCCACGCGGGTCGGGTGGTCCAGTTCCACGACGAAAGATCCCTGGTCGTCGAGTTCATCGGGTGTGATGCGGCGCTGCTTGCTCCCGTTTTCGGGCGTGATAACGAAAGCGTCAGCCTTATCCCCCGCGTAATGCAGCCGGAGCCGCACTTTCTCATCACCCGCGGGCCGGAAGCGGTAGCGGCTCTGCGTCTCTTTGCTCGCCCGGGCGGTTCTGCCGTCGAGCGATTCAGCGTACAACTCCAGGGTCTGACCGAAGGTCTCCGAGCCGGCAAGCTGCAGGGTGAATGACCCGGTCTTGCCCGTGATCGCCGTCTCGATGGACATGACCGGCGCGCCCTTGGGGAAGCTCAGCTCAATAGTGGTTGCCGCCTCCTCTCCGTACAGGTTCGCCACCGCCAGATATCGTTTTTCCGGCAAGGCGGGGTCTGGGACAATAAGATCCTTCCAGCCGGCGGGCAGCGCACGCGGGTTGTGCTCGAGCCTGCGACACGCTTGTGCTACTTGCTGATGCGGCGTGTCCGTGTATATCGCGACGGCCAGGTCCACGGCGACGCTGCCGGCGCCGAGTTTCTTGTCCGGTATCGGGGAGACGAACACCCCGTCGCACTTGTCTCTGTACGCATCGGTTCGAGCCCAGTTGTTCCCGACGGAGCGTTCGATAGTCACCTTGCCGTTGCCGCCGATGACTGCCATACCCAACACGTCGTTTACGCACCACCAGGATGAGGACCGTCGGGCCGCCTGTTCAAGCGGCTGAGTTCCCTCAGCGTCGTCGTAACGGCGGCGGCTGGTCATTCCCGGGCGCCCGTAGAAGTAAACGGGCAGTCCCGACCAGCTTAACTGGCAGGGCTCTCGGGCCTGAAACACGGTGAATATTACGCAGGGGCCGCCATCAAACGACCAGAACGCGTAGTACCGGTCAAGTGAGGGTTCGGACACGATGCCCGCGGTACTAAACCCCGCATCACTATGGCAGTAGCGGTAGAGCGATTCGGGCGGTGGCGGCGTGGATTGTTCACCGTCCCGCTTGACGGCTGTTTCTCCAACGAGCGATCGCGGGTGCAGGTAGACGAGCGGCTCGAGGTTGGGGGCGAAGCCTCGGGGCGGCACGACGAATCCGCAGAGCACTTTCCGTTTGGGGCCGGAAAGGCTTCCCCACGAGAAGGATGCCCACTTACGGGGCGCCCGATGAATGAGGTTCTGCTGCCAGCGATGGTGATACGCCCCGCTGAGAGAGTGCCAGGCGTCGTTGAAGGATACGGGTTCCGCCCTCGGTCCGGCGTACTTGTGCATGAGCAGGGCCGTGGCTGCCTTGGCCCACGAGTTGCGGTGGTAGTCGTATACCCTGACGGCCCGCGTGTGGCGTTCGAGCAAGCCGGCCGCCCGCTCCTCCAGGGCGGCTGCCACGGGGTCCTTTTTCACCGTCGCCCCGTAGCAGTAGGCCAGCAAGCCAGCCCCGTAATACGCGTCGTATTCCATTCCGTGCACCGAGGCCGGTTCACCCTCGGGCAGGCAAAGCCTCTTGTGCCATTCGAGCACGCCGTCGAAGCCGTTGCCCTTATAGGTGAACGTTTCCGGCACCGGGATGCCGGTCAACCGGCTCAACAGCTCGACGTAGCAACGCCCCTCGAACAACATGTCGCCCCCGTACCAGACCTGGGCCCATCCATGATGGTCGCTCGAGTAGTCCTGATAGAGGTTCCACCCTCGCGACCGGTCACTAATGAGTTTTCCGTCGGCGACGGCGTCGCACGCCTTGTCGTGCAAAGTGGACACCATGTCGATGCCGTTGCCGCGGATGACGTCGAGGTACTGTTTCGCGTCGTCCCGGGATGGAAACGTGAATGCTGCCCCGATGGTGCTGGCCATATCTTGTTTCACAATATCGTGATTACCCCCCTGGCCATTAGGGGCCCATGACCGGACCAGCCGCTCGGTCGGGGCCACGCCGATCATTACGTCTTCGACGAGCTGCTTGGTCTCACCGTCCAGGAAGTCCCACAGCCGGGCGGCGGCCATGGTGGGCCAGCCCATGACGTCCGTGCGGTGGCCGAATGGCCGAACCCAGTTCTCGCCCTTCATCCGGCGCTCGTAGCCGCTCGGAATACCGAAAGCATAGGGATTCTTCACGTAGGCGCTGGTCAGGCACCACCAGCGGATGCTCTTGATGGCGTGATCGAGGAGCGTGGCCCGCGGGATCCGTTGAGCCGTGAACGCCTCCTTGTCGGTTTCGTTGAGCAGCACGGAATAGCAGTAGGCAACCATGCCGTTTCCGGGTACGGTGATCTCGGGGGCGTACCACCTAGGCTTCCACGTGTCATACTTGCGGAAATCGAAGAATCCGCTGTTGGGAATCCGGTCGGAGTCGTCCACCCACAGCGGCTCGAAACAGGTGACGGCATCCTCGATGATGCTCAGGTATCGTTCACAAAGCTCCTGCTCGCTCATTGCCCGGGCTGGTGATGGGAGTAGCAAGAAGACGGACAGCACGCCGGCACTCATGCCGGTTGTGATTCGTGATGCTCGCATTCATGCCTCCCTTCGGGCTTACGGCAGCTCCTCGGGTTTGCCGATCTCGACCTTGACGTCGTGAAGAAGCAAGCCGGCGAGGGCCTCCAGTTCTTTGCGCCAGTTGTCTATGGTCGGTGCGATCGGGTACTGGCGGCCGCGACGCCAATCGCCGATCAGCCAGTAGCGCAGCTCAGCCTTCTCGTCGAGCCCGCACCTGACGCGTCTCTCCTCGGGCAAGTCGAGCACGTCGATCACGGCCTCCGGCGCGACGATGAGTCCCATGCCGATCTCGTCGATGGCCGATTCCTGCCACCCCCAACTGCCGAAGCAGCCCTTCTTCGGGTCGGTGAAGAAGCGATCACGGGGCAACTTCACCAGTCCCGGCGCGAGAACGACCTCGCCGTCCGCGCCGGCGACGCTGACGCGGACCTCGGTTTCCTGTCTGTCGGCGTAGACGAGGCAGAGGATACGCACGGTCAGTTCCGGATTATCAGGGACGATGTTGTTGGCGGCGATCTCGATGGCCGCCCGCACCGGCCCCGCGGTCAACATGCGTTTCGTGAACTTCACCTCACCCTTGCCCGCGGGGTTCTGGACCGGATACGCCTTATCACCGACGTACAGCGCCAGGCCGCCCAGGCCCGACGCCTCGCCCACGTGCAGGGCATCGATGCCCCATTCGGTCTCCTCGTGATAGCTCGTCGCCCCGATGTTCTCGTAGATCAGCCGGTCAGTCTTCTTACCGAAGAAGTCGAACTGCCCCCAATAGGCTCGATAGGCCACGCGATTCGATTCCCAGCCGATGTTGGGCGGGACCCAGTCCTCGGCGGTGCCGGTCCTGATGGGGAAGCATGCGTCGCTCGTTCCCGTCGGCGAGTAATAGACGTAGTACGTGGTTGATGCATTGGCCGGTACGTCTACCAGGAAACTGATTTCCTTTCCGACCTCCGGGTCGATCTCGTCAACCTGATGCGGTATTTGTCGCCAGTCGATCCATTGCTGTGGCGCGACGACGGCACAGTTGTCCGGGTTGAAGTCGCTCGCCACCGTCTGGATATCCCTCAGCGCAACCGTGGTCGGCCAATCCACGCGCTGGCCCCGGCCGCTGTTGTCAACTCGGACGATGAGCCGGCGAGAGAACGATCGAAACTCGTCTGCGGGTTTCGCTGAAGGTGACGTTAGACCATTGGTGATAATCTCACGTGCCGCACCATGGTAATCACCCGCGGCATATAGCGCTTCGATGTCAGCCCATCCGGCGTGTTGTCCGAAGTGCGCCTTCAAGGCATGGAGCATGCGATCGCGGAGCAAAGCGACGTAGAAGCGTGCCCCGGCCGGCGTCTTGCGCATTCGTTCACCGAGCCGCGTTGCCGGCATCCACGACGCCAGCTTTGTCAGAAAGAACGTCTCCGCGGGGTCCGGGGAGCTGATCCTGTCCGCAAGGGCCGCTTTGGCCGCGCCGATAAACGCCCGGCTGTCGGCCAGCGTCTTCTCCAGTTCTGCCTTATAGAACGTGGAAAGCAACCGCCAGTCCAGGTCGAACTCGCGCCCGTCGTGCCCCTTCATCTGCCAGTCGAAATCCACCTTGCCGTCCGCGTCCAGGTCCAGTTGCCGGCGGTCGAAGAAGCCGTCCTGGTCCTTGTCGATATACGTGTACTTCGCGTCGATCCTCCCATCGAAGTCGCAATCGACGTGCAGCCAGCCCTCGCCGGCGCCTTTCAGGTGGAGCCGGTGATCCGTGGGATCGTAGTAGAGGTGCATGGGCGTGACCGGATTGAGGCTCACCTCGTTGCGCTTGTTGAGCGGGCTGCACGGGGGCCCGCCGACCTGCTCGAAGCTCTTCGACGCATGGGCGATGATGCCCTCCCATCGTTCGTGAGGGTCGGCGTTGACGTTCCGTTCGGTGTTGGCGTTCATTTCGTCCCAGGTCAGGACGGCCACGACCCAGGGCGCGTTTTCCACGAACTTCCGCGCGTGCTCACGCTGTAGCCATCGCTGCGTCGGGATGCCCCGCAGCGTCATACCCTTGACGATGGCGTCGGGCAGGCGGACCGGGTCGTCTCTGGCGGCCCGCGCGGTGATGGAGAAGTCGTAGTCGTGCGTGTGGCGGCCGAAGGCGTCGTCATCGACGTCGAAGCTGTACCGGATCGCCCGGACCTCGTCGTCGTGTCCCTCGATCCGCAGGACCACCTCGCTGCAACCGTCCCCGTCGGGATCGTAGAACAGGAACGGGTTCTCGAACGCTGATATCCAGTGGTCGTTGCCCTCCCGCAGGCCGAAGGCCACCAAGGATTCGTCGCCGCTGAAATGACAGCGGTACTGGCACAAACCCTGGTAGTAGGTGTAATTCACGTCGTACCAGAGCAGATTGTCGTCGCCGTCGTCCTGGCCCCACCAGACCCGCAGCACGTTGTCGCCGAAGTAGGAGTGGCGTTTCATCCAGAAGTAGAACGCCATTTCGTCCACGTCGTTATCGCCGTCGTTGTCCTGATAATCGAGCACGACGTCAACCGTGCCGTCCGCTTTCCAGTCGGCCACGTACAGGTCGCTGTCCAGATCGGGGCCCCGGTGTGCGTCCAGGTCGCCGTCCTCGTCGATCACCCGGACGAGGATCGGTTGGGCCTGGCTCGTGTGCCGGGCGGCAGTGTCGATGAACCAGACCTCGTCATTCGTGCCGTCACAGTCGCGGTCGAACATCAAGCGCTCGCCAGGCTTGAGCGCCTTGACCGCCTCGATCATGGACGGGTCGAATCGAACCATGTTGCCGAACACGCGCTCGAACAGTCGCTGCTTTGCGTCCTGCGCTTGAAGCAGGGAAGCGGACATCGCCAGCGCACAGAGAACGGCGGCTGTTGTGAATCGAGAATTGAGAATTAAGAATTGAGAATCCCGGCGAGCCGCGGGCTTCAGCCCGCGCGGCCAGACGAACCCATGTGAACGTTGATTCCCAAGCATTGTATCAGAAGCTCCTGGTCTCATGTGATTACACCACGTCCATTGCTTCGCGGACAACCGCCAGCGTCCGTTCCACGTCCTGCGGGGTGTGCGCGGTGGAGACGAACCACAGGCCGTCCGGCGTCGTGCGAATCCCGCGCTGCTGCAGGGCCAGGAAGAACCGCTCGCCCGCCTGGGTGTCGCGCGAGGTGAACGTGCGGTAATCGACCACCTCTCGGGCGTCGTTGAACGACACGTGGAAGACCGGACCGACGCCGCGGACGTGCACGTGTTTGCCCGCCTTCCTGCCCGCCTCCGCGATGCCCGAGATGAGTCGGGTTCCCATGGCGTGGGCATGTTTCAGGACCGCGCCGTTATTGGCGGACAGCAGGTTCAATGCAGCCACGGTGGCCGCCATGCATGGCGCATTCGAGTTGTACGTGCCCGCGTGCGTGACTGACAGATCGCCGAAGGCCTGCATGTACTGGCGCTTTCCGGCAATCGCGCTGACCGGAAAGCCACCGGCCATGCCCTTGGCGAACGTCGCCAGGTCAGGCGTCACGCCGAAGTGTTCCTGAGCGCCGCCCAGGCTCACGCGGAACCCGGTGATGACTTCGTCGAAGATCAGCAGTGCCCCATGCTTCGTGCACAACTCGCGCAGTCCTTCGAGGTAACCGGGCCGGGGCATGATGGCCCCGCAGTTGCACATGATGGGCTCGCTCAGGACGCCGGCGATCTGGCCCGGGTGCCGCTCGAACGCGTCTTGAACCAGAGCAAGATCGTTCCAGGGCCGGATGATGAGGTGCTCGGCGTCTGTGGCGACCTGGCCCTTGCTCACGGGGATCGGAGTGGGCGATTCGCGCGGGCCCGCCTTCTCCAGCGGCGGGGCAAAGCTCCAGAACTGGTTGTCGAACCAGCCGTGATAGTGGCCCTCGAAGCGGACGATCTTCGTGCGCCCCGTGACCGCGCGGGCCAGGCGAATCGCGCCGTGCACCGCTTCGCTGCCCGAGCTGGCGAAGCGAACCATATCCGCGCACGGCACGAGCCGGCAGAACGTCTCAGCGGCGTCGATCTCCAAAGCGTGTTGGCCGGCGTACATCAGGCCGCGATCCATCTGCTTTCTTACCGCTTCGATCACCGGGCCCGGCGAATGCCCGAGCAGCAGCGGACCCCGGGCCAGCACGTAGTCGATGAACTCGTTGCCGTCCACGTCCCACACGTGCGAGCCCTCGCCGCGTTCGTAGAACATGGGCACCGGCCGCCAGTTCTTCCGCACGTTGCTGTGAATCCCCCCGGGCGTGGTGTTGCACGCCTGTTCGTAAAGCTTGCGTGATTGATCGAATCTCGGTTCCAAGCCAGGTCAACCTCCAGCTTCTGAATCAGGCCGCCTCACAAGTGAATCAATTTCGCTCTGCAGAGCCAAGAACTCGTGGCGTCTCTGATCCTGTGCATCGGTCAGAATACTCGCGAGAACGAATTGTATGAACTCGCGACATCGCTTCAGGAGGGGAATCAGGAACTCCATTTTCCATTCCTTCTCTATTGGCTCGCGTCGTACTGATTCATACGTGAGATGCGCCAAGTCCTGGTTCAGCCGGTTCCGTACGTCTTGGTCGATGTCCACCGGCCTTGCCAGAAACCCGAAGTCCTCAGCAAGAACGTCGTGCTTATGCCTTCTGTCCTTCGAACGCTCGAAGGAGTGGATGAGGATACGCGTATGCAGGAGGACAGACTCGAGATACGCGCAATCATGATGGCATTGAACCTTTCGAAGACATGGCAGTAACAGCACAAGCATCCAGATCTCATAATGGACGCCGCGCAAGATGGCCTTGTCTGTGTCTTGGGAGGTCGGTCGGAAAGCTGGTTTGCTCATGGTTAGCCTTGAACGTTGTCACCGATGATAGGGGTGAAGGTTTTGACGTTCCGCATATTCAGCTCGACCTCAACGGCATACCGGCCTCGTTGGACCCATCTTTTTCGCTTTTCGCGCCGTTCTTTCATACATGCCAGCCCGCAGCCGTCAATTGGCCAACTTGATCTCTTTGCCGGTTTTTGACGACTCATACGCGCCCAGGGCCGCCGCCACTGCCTGGCGGCCGTCCCAGCCGGTGACCGCGGGCGGACGCTTGTCGGCCACGGCGTCGATGAAGTCCTGACATTGCAGGGTATACGACTCCAGCCGGACCGGATCGAGAAAACCCTTGCCCTGCCAGTCGATCGGGGCCTGCGTTTCCACGACCTTCCACTCGCCACCGGTCGCCACCCGCAGCTCGCCGTACGCGTCCAGGTCCATCATCCCCTTTTCGCCGATGATCCACGTGCTGAACTGCGAGCGCGGAAACGACGGCTTGGGCAACTGGTATGAACACCAGAAGCTGGCGCACGTACCGTCGGTCAGCGTCATCAGCAGCATCGACGTGCCTTCTACCTTGGCGTCCGGTTCGAGGCTGCCGCACTTGGCGTAGACCGTCTTGATCTCCGCGCCGGTGAACCAGCGAATGCGATCGAAGTTATGGATGCCGTGGCCAAACAGCGTCCCCAGGTTCTCGGGATCGCTCTGCCACTTGGGCAGCCCACCCAGCCCGGTCGGCACCAGGGACATCTCCTCCATCTGCAGGATTCGCCCGATCGCCCCTTCGTCGATGAGCTGCTTGGCCCTGATGTTGCACTTTCGCGTTCGTTGCGAAAACGCGATTGACGAGTACACGCCGGCGGCTTTACACGCATCGAGGATGGCGTCGCAGTCGTCCACACTGCACGCCATTGGCTTTTCGATGAACACGTGTTTGCCCGCCCTGGCGGCGGGGATGGCCTGTTCGGCGTGCGCGTGGTGCGGCGTGGCGATGAAGACGGCCGATATGTCATCCCGCGCGAGCAGCGAATCGACCGAGGGTTCCAGGGCAATCGCGTAGTCTTTGGCCAGTTGCCCCGCCCGGGAGCCGACCGAGACGGCCTTGACGCTGCTCCCTCTGCAGTATTTCGAGATCGTCTCCGTGTAGGTTCGACCCATGAACCCCGAGCCGATGATGCCAATACCCACGTCGCTCATGTTCATTCCTCCCGAAGTTTTCGTTGCCGCCAACTGCTCAGTACCATCACGCCACCGACCACCAGCAATGCCGCCCCGATCCACAGGTCCATCGTATAGGCTAGCTCACCGGCCACATACGGCAAGATACCCAGCATCAGGACGCCGATCAGCATGGTGGAAATGCCGACGACGCGGAACGGTGAGATGACCGCCCCACCGGCCGCCGTCGAGACAGCCAGATCCTCATCCATCTCTCCTACGGGCACGTCTAACCGGCGCATGAATGACTCGGCACGCCGGCGCTCCTCTGCCGACTGGGGAAACAGCAGACTCACGCCAACCATCATCCCGGCCGTCGTGATGGTGGTCGCGAAGAGCAGCAGGTTCTCCTTCTTCCAGGCCGCACCCAGGAATTCGCCTCCGTCCGGTCCCCAGAAGAATAACGCCAATCCCACCGCAATGCCGCCAAGAAAACCAGCCAACGCGCCCGCATTCGTCATTCGTTTGGACAGCAGACCCAGGAGCATCGGAATGGCTACCGGTGCGGTCGCAACACTGAACAGCTTGACCATGTTGTGGAACTGATCGACGCCGCTGCCGCCCGCCAGACCGAACGCGACCGCCAGCGCGATCACGCCGATCACCAGGGTCATGAGCCGGCCAATCAACACGAGCTCCCTCGGCCCGGCGCCGGGGCGGATCAGCCGACGGTAGACATCGTTGGTCAGTACGCTCGCGCACACGTTGTAGTCGCTGCTGAGCATGGACATGGTCGCGGAGAACATGGCGGCGAGGACCAGCCCCAACATCCCTGCCGGCAACAGGTGGGCACAAAGGGTGGGATAGACCTGACTACTGTCAGCCAAATCGGTCAGGAATTGGCGGGCGGCCATGGCGGGGATGAACATCAGCGGCGGACCTATGATGTTCAGGGCAACCACCAGCCAGCCCACTTTGCGGGCGTCGGTTTCCTTCGGTACACAGTAGTACCGCTGAATCAGCGACCAGTTGATGCTGCTGTAGGCCAGTGTAAACAGGAAAACGTTCGACCCAACGTAGATCCAACTGAACTCCGGATGCGTCAGTTTGAAGAATCCGGGCGGGGCGGTGTCGAGGAAGTTGCCCAGGCCGCCGGCTTCGGCCAGCGACAACGGCAGGATCACGACGATGGCCGCCGTCATCACCACGAACTGAATGAAGTCCGTAACCGCCACCGCCCACAACCCCCCCATGAGGGTATAAGCCAGCATGATGAGCCCGGACCAGAGTATGCTGTCGGTCATGCGCAGCCCGAGCCCGACGTGAATGAACGTGCCGATCGCGATGAGCTTCAAGCCGTCGTCGATGATCCTCACGGGGATGCCTTCCCAGGCAAACAGTTGCCTGACGGCCGGGCTGTATCGCGATTCGAGGTACTCGACGGGGCTGTCAATCCGGGCTCGCCGCCACCGGGATGCAAAGAACAGGACGCCTACCACCGTGGCCGGTATGGTTACCCAGAACAGCGTCACCGCCACCCAGCCATACTTGTAGGCCAAGGCGGAATAAAACACGAAGGCGAAGACACTGAAACTGCTCATGTAGAACGACACGCCGCTCAGCCACCAGGGGATGCGATTGCCGCCGCTGAAGTAGTCCTTCATCCCCCGCATGTACCGGTAGAAGTACGCCCCGATGCCCAGCATCAGCGCGAAGTAGCCGACGAGGACGATCATGTCCGGACGTTCAAGTTGGCTTGCCGCCAGGATCATCGATTCACCGGTGCCTCAATGTCTGCAATTTCGTCAAGTGCTACACATGCCGCATCGAAATCGCCCTGGCCGTATGCGACGTCCAGCTTCTCCAGGCTGCGGATCAGCCGCCAGGCGTAATACGAGTTCTTAGTCGTTTCCCGTTCGTCCGTTTTCAACTGGCGCAGGTCGTCCATCTTCGCCTCGCGAATGCCCCGGTGGGCCTCGGCCGTGAGATGCTGCCGCAGCTCCTGGTACTGCATCTCCCGCACCACGTCCTGGGCGAACCGCCGGACATTGGGCGAGCCGGTTTCCATGGCCGCGGCGAGCCCGGGCGGGATCTCGAAGTCGCACACGTCACGCATCGCAGCCATCAGCCGGGCGTTGGCCGCCATTGCTCCAGGCAATACCTGCCTAGTATAGAACCGGCTCAGCGACTCGTAGTCAAATGGTATTCGCTTTGCTTTTTCATCCCGCACGGTCGAGACCCGCACCGGCACGGGGTGGTTTGCCTTGTACACTTCCCATCGGTCGAAGTATCCGTTGCCGTCCGTGTCGAACATGCGGACCTCGCCCAGCTCATTCTGCCCGCCGAAGTGCCCGACCTGGATCCACCCTTCCTCCGCCTTGAACAGATGGATTCGCCGATCCACCTCACTATAATACAGCTCCCGGCGGTCGGTGGGTGTGCTCGACCATTCACGGCGGACGTTCCACTTCTGTCCCGGCCCGCCCGTGTTGCCCATGAACCGGCGCTCCCAGGTCCAGAATACGCCCTCCCAGCGGTAGTCCAGATCCTTGTGCTCACCGTACCCGATCGAGATGGTGTCGTCGTGCTGTTCGTGCCAGGTGAACCCCGTCTCTTGCGCCTCGTACCGGTCGCTGATTTCGCGTAGCCTGTCGTACGGGATCACCTGCGTCACCTGCGGCGGCCGGCGCTTCGGATTGAAATACGCCATGCCCGAGAACTCGTACGGCGTCTCCCCCACCAGATTGAAGCCGAAGTCGTAGTGGAGCGGCGTCTGCTCGGCGCTGAGGTTGTCCACGTCGAAGCTGTAACGGATGTTCACGACCCCCATCCGCTCCATTTCCTTTGACCACTTCGCTCGAAACCGCTGGTAATCGTTCGCGTAATCCGGGTCAACGCCCGGGTCATAACCGATCGGCACGGCACTGACCCGCACCGCCACCTCGCTGTAAGCGTCCCCGTCTGTGTCATAAAACGCAAACGGACACTCGGAAATCGGGAACCACGTCCCGTCTTCGGTATTCAGCTTGTTCATATACACCATGCTGTTGCCGTACGGGTCGCTCTCGAAGAAGCTCGGCCCACCATACTCATATCCCCTCAGTGACCACATCGCGCTGTCGTCGTCCAGGTCCATACCGAACCAGGTGTAACAAAGCTCGCCATCCACGAAGTAACGAATGTCCATCTCGTCCGGGTCGTCGTCCCCGTCGTTGTCGATGTAATCGACCATACGGTCCACCACGCCGTCGCACCCGTAGTCCACCACGTAGCAATCGGAGTCCTTATCGCCCCTGCCGGAACCGGTGCCGGGTCCACCGGGATCGGGATCGCCGCCGGCGGTGAGGCTGCCGTCCGCGTCGTCGTCGATGACCCAGACGATTGCCTCGACCTCTCGCGAGCGATTCCTGAATCGCTCGCGGCCAACGAGCATGTAACCTGCGGGTGCGTCGTCTGATCTGGCGGGCGCCAGCGCCGCCTCCGGCGTGCTCCCCTGCGGGTCGCGGCTAAACGCGGCGGCCGGCTCGCGGATTGCCTCGATAACGAACGACTCGCCGACCTTCAGCGCCATGGCCCGGTCCCACCACGGCTTGCTCCTCAGGTTGAGCTTGCCGTCTGCGGTCAGCGCGGTCTGCTGCATCCACCACGGTCCGCCTGCGCCCTGACCGGCAGTCAACCCATCGCTCGCACAGCCCGCCGCACACAGGGCGAAACCAAGGACGCTCGCGCAAAACGCCCTTGCTGATCGGTTTGCCATTGACGAAACGCCCATGTGGGCCGTCCTCCTGCCCCCGTCAAACCCGTTGTAAACACCGCGAATTTGCTGTCGGGATACGTGGGTGAACGCTACCACGGGACCTCGCAGTCGGTCAAGATCCGCCTCCGTCACGTATTCTGGACGCGGCCGGTTTACCGCTGAGCATCATGGCGGGCCCTGCCGGGCGGGCGCATGACACTTCGGGCGGCTTGTTGGAAGGCGCCGCCCCCAGGTGTTTCCGAACCGCGCCCGTAAG
>CAZOIA010000014.1:0-49457 GCA_964579675.1 uncultured Planctomycetales bacterium
CAGAAACAGCTGGGGGCGGCGCCTTCCAACAAGCCGCCCAAAGTGTCATGCACCCAGCGGCAGGTCAGGGCCGCCATGGATCGCGACAAGGACCTACCTTGCCCGTTGCCACCCGGCGGCAGGCGAGTTATACGCGAGTCATCAGTCTCTTCCGTCGAGAGATGCCCGCCGTTTGCGCGCGTTTTCTTCTATGAGGTTCCTGTTCGGTTGCGGACCGGGAGAAGGCGGTCCGTCTCAGGGCGAATCGACGCCAAAGGTTGGGGTAGCACCTTGGCCGGTGTCCTCCTCGCGGGCCTCCTCGGGCGCCAGGAGTTCCTCCAGCGGCCTCGCGTTGAGGAAGACATCCGCCAGGTCGGCATCCGACTCGGATCGAGCCTTTAGTCGTTCAAACGTCTGGGCAGCCAACTCGCGCTGACCGGTGAAATGCTGGACGAAGCCCAGCACCACCAGACCGTCGGCGTCGTCCGGCCGCTGCTGCACGAACGCTTCGAGTGCCTGGCGGTGGTAGTCGAAGTCGGCCACCCGGCCGTAGCGATCACGGATGTCGAACGGCGAGTTCACCACCTCGGGCATACGCCGGACGCCCCGCCGGATCGCCAGCGCCGACATCGGATAGTCGCCCGTCGCAAATCGACCCGTCGCATAAGCCAGCGTCGCATCAACGTTGTCCGGATCGGCCATCGCCACCCGCAGGAACGTTTGAGCCGACTCCTCGTACTGGCCCCGCATGAAGGACTCGACCCCCTGAGTCATCAGCCGGTGCATTTCCTCATCGGGCATGGAGGCCGCTCTTGTATCACCGTCCCGTGAAGGCAAGGGAGCGACGGTTGTCCCCTCGTCCTGCTGGGTCTGCACCGGTACGCTCTCGGTTGCGCGAGCGGCGGACGCCTCATCCACTACTGCACCCGCGTTGTCCTCGTAATCGTCCAGGACCACGCCGGCCGGGGGGCCGAACTCGTCAGACTCAGCCACAATGTAGGTCGGCGACGTATAGACGGGATAGGGCTCATACACCGTGGTGTAGACGGGATAGTATGCTGGATACGTCGCCCGGTAGAAGCAGAAGCCAAACCGGAACCGGGGGCAGCAACAGTAGTGGCGGTCGTAGCAGTTGTAGAACTGGTAGGGGCCGCAACGGTCGTAATGGGAGCCGTAACGACTGTAACAGTAGCCGGAGTTCCCGCACTTCGACCGGCTGCCGCCGATGCCGACGCTAAGACCGATGCGCCCGGATCTGCCGGCCGAGACAAAGTAGCCTCCGTAGGGCTTCTTCTGCGTGGAAGAACCCAGGGACACCCCGCGCAACGGGCTCTTAGTGCCCGTGAGCGACGAGCCGCGGGCCATGCTGCCATGATACGAACTGCTGATGCCCGACTTGCTCTGAACGGACGAAAATGAGGGCACCTTGCTCGAACTGCTGGACCATCGCCCCACACTTTTCGGAGAGGACCACGCACGACTCTTCGAGTTCGTCCCACTGGACGTGGTGGATCCTCGGGGATCGACGCGCACCGGCGATTTCGATGGGGCCGACGGCCCTACCGATGTCCAGGTTTTGCGCGAGGAGCTGCTCCCGGACGATGCACTGCCGCCCTGCGAAACGGTTCGCTTGGATGATGAAGGGCTCGGGCTCGAAGGCCGCACCACGCGAGGTGACAGGATGCTCAACCGCGGCTTCGCACTGCCCGAACTGAAAGACGAAGACCGAGATTTTAAGGTGCCCGAACTGAAAGACGAAGACCGGGATTTTAAGGTGCCCGAACTGAAAGACGAAGACCGGGATTTCGAAGTGCTTGAACGAACCGACGAGGACCGGGACTTCAAGCCGCTCAGCCTGGAGGACGAGCGGCTGGACCGGGAGCTGAACGAGGGGGAGCGCGAGCCGGAGCTTGACCGGCTCGATCGGGACGAGCCGAAACTCGACTTGCTGCTGCCGCTGAAGCTGCGCGACACCTTTGAGCTCCGACTGCCCGACGAGCGTGACTTGCGCGCCGCGGAACCGACATCCGCCTGGGCCGCAAGTATCACCACCGCAGCCAAGGCACACAACAACCGCCAAGTACTAATATTGGGGAACATGATAGAAGCCCTCGCGCGGCGACCCGGCAACGGGACTCGCGAGGCTACGCGGCAAAAGTTCCAACTAGTTAAATATTACCACATATCGACAGTATCGGCAAGTAAAATTACTTCGTTTTCAGTGAAATCATTGGCCTGAGGTCCAGCCAGACGAAATCGGGCTTCTCCGTGCCGATATCGCTGATCCGGTCCGTCCGGCGGACCCAAGCGGCCCTCAGACCCGCCCGGTGAGCCCCGGCGACGTCACTGTGGAGCGAATCGCCGACGTGGAGGACCCGTTCAGCGGACCAGCCGGTCAGCTCCAGGGCGGCCTCGAAGATGCGTGGCTCGGGCTTGTAACTCCTTGTCCACTCGGAACTAACGACGTGATCGAACCGCAGATCATGCCATGCCAGGGCCGCCCGCAATTCGCACTCGTCTGCGTTACTGACGATGCAGACCGGCACAGACAGCCGGCCCAGAACCTCGTGGACCTCCTCGAACAGCGGGGGCTGAACCAGGTACCGGTGGAACTTGGCGATGTAGGGTTGCACGTCGATCCTGCCCGCCAGCGGCATCACGGTCTCGACGAGGGTATCGTGCTCGACGTCAACCAGAAGGCGAAAGCCGTCACCGTTGACCGCTTCAAGGGCCTCGAAGTAGCAATGCCCCCACCTGACGGCCAGATCGGCAGCGGTCAGGTCGAGGCCCTGATCGTCGATCACCGCCTGGCAGACGGATTCCACCGCCTGCCGGTCACCACCCGCCACCGTGCCGTAGAAATCGAGGAAAACGCCCTGCAGCGATGCCATCGAGCCTCCCTTGCCGAGACCGGCCGCTGGGCGGATTATAGCGGGGGAATCGTGTCATGACAGCCCGGGCCCGATCGGGCCACTGAAGAAGCGGGTCGGGCACCAACCGTTGTTGCCGTTGGAATAGCCGGCGGGCAGGATCCTCGATTCCTACGCGGTTGCCGGCAGTCGCTCGACAACAAGGCAGGTTTGATCGTCGGCGGGCTGAAGACTCCCCTCCAAGCGGTCCAAGTGGGCGGACAAGGCATTCAGGCAGGGCTCGGCCGGGTCGCGGACGAACTCGAGGAACTCGGCGGTGAAGTGCACCTGGCCGCGGTCACGCTCTCGGCGGGAGATCACCGCGTTCTCCATGCCGTCGCTGTAGATGACGAACTTGTCCCCGGGTTCTAACAGGATGGTCAGACTTGGAAAAGCTTCATCGGGAAACACCCCCAGCAAACCACCGACCGTTCGCACCTCGCTGCACGCGCCGTCGGCGCTGACGTGGATGGGATGCGGGTGCCCGCCGCGGGCGAAGGTCAGCTCGTGCGTCTCCAGATTGATGGTGGCGTAACAGGCGGTGACGAACTGGCAGTGGGGTAGCTCCTGAGCAGCCAGTTCCTTGTTGAGAGCGATGAGCGCGTCGCTGGGCGGAATGATGACGTAATCGTTGTCATAGACGCGTTTTCCGACGATCGCCTGCCTGATGAACATGGTCAACAGGCCGGCGGCCACACCGTGACCGACCGCGTCGGCCAGCAGGAAACCGACGTGGCTCTCGTCCAGACGGCGAACGTCGTACACGTCGCCCGACACCCAGCTCGCGGGCCGATAAAGGGCCGCGAAACGCACGTCGCCAATCTCGGGAAGATCCCGGGGCAAGAAGTCCCGCTGCAGCCGGCTGGCCAGGCGAAGCTCACGATCGATTTCGACGAAGTGCTGATTGAGCTTCTTGCCCAGCCGCTGCATCGTGGAGACCTGCTCTTCCATGCGACGCAACTGGGGGCGATACTCGCGGATGGTGGCGACCCGGCCCCATAACTCGTCAGCGGAGACGTCGGCAGAAGCCCAGATGAAAGCATCGTGGTCGCCGGGCACCACCCCGGATATGCCCGGCGACAGGACAACCCCCATCAGTCGATTCGAGATGAGTGCGTCCGCCAGTAACTGGATGTCACCGCTGGCCCCGCCGTCCGAGCCCGTCGCTGGCGGATCGCATACGAGAACCGCGTCCACCCCGGAAAGAACCGTGGGATCGCGTGCTTGCCGGGACGTGCAGGCGCGGACCACCTCGAGACCGCGTGACGCGATCAGCTCCCGCACCACCGGGAGCAGCTCGCGCGATTCACTGACCACCAGCACGCGCACCGGTCTGTCTGCTGTCGAAACGGCTTGTGCCGATAATTGTGACAGTCGCAATAGCCCCCGAGTCTTCACGCCCCTGCATGGCCGGTACGCCGGTTCCGGACGCGCCCCGGCCGGCGACCCCTGGAGGAGATTCGACCGATCAGCGGATGCCCTTGAGAACCGACTCTGGGATTTCGATGTGATCGCCGGGTGCGATTCCGAGTTCAGCCAACAGGGCGGCCCGCACCTCCAGGGCGAACCGGGCCGGCTCCATCGAGGGGTACGACCGGGTCTCCAGCGGGGCCATCGTGTGCGTGCTCACGATTTGGCCATCCGAACGAATGTAGGCGATGTCGAGCGGAATGATGGTGTTGAACATCCAGAACGAAAGAGGCCGCTCGGTCGGGAAGACGAACAGCATCCCGCGATGGGTGTCCGGGAGCCCCTCGCCCGAGGGGTCGGGGATGGGGGCAAGCTCCTCCTGCGTGACCTGCATCAGGCCGCGTTGCCGCTCAAGGGGATCGTCCGCGAGCCAGACCTCGAACGAGTGCTGCCCGATGCGAATCTGCGATGTGTCCATGGCGTCCAGATCGTTTCGCTCGGCCGGCACCCCACCGGTCCGACCGCAACCGGCCAGCAGTGCCGACCCAAGAATTAAACGCACGGCGGCCTCCCGCCGCGGGTGCCTACCCCAATTCAATCGGGCCGGGGTCATCGGGGCGAACTCCATGTCGATCCACTACTGCTTTCTCGCCGGCGGGTCGCAGGCATGGCCTCCCGACGGCCACTTGATTGCACCGGCTTGCGCCGGCAGACAAGTGTAGGACGCCCGCTTGCGATCCGCAAACCACCTGCCCGTTGGAATCCGGACCCGGGTGGGTGATAGTCCGACCGGGCGCTCAGAGGAAGCTCCATGCTGCCTCCAATAAGCCCCGGCCCAGAGGGTGGGAATGTGCGAAGGTGGGAAGGTACGAAAGTGCGAACGGGGAAACGGCGCTACCCCAGCCGGTGTTTGTTCGCTACTTGCCGATGGGAGGGTGTGAAGCCCTCGCCTTCAGGCGAGCGTAGTCCACTCTTCTCACATTGGCACCTGTTACGGGGCTGCGTCGAGCCCCTCCGGGCAAGACCGGGCCACACCTGCCCGGCAACCCCGCCGATTCTGTCACGGACCGTCCGTGAGCCCATCTTCTTACCTACAGCTCTCCAGATTGCCCAATTGGCGGTGGGCTCTACTTGATCCTGGCGAGCAGGTCGTCGTACTGGCGCTGAAGATAGCTGCGCGATGGGCCGCTGGCGATGTGATCCCAGGGCAGGATCTCTTCGTAGCCTCGCTCGCGATGGGCGTAGAAGGCGGGGTCGATGCCTGTCTGATCGAAGGCCCGTTGCCAGAGGTTGCCATCGAAGACCTCATCCCATGCGTCCATCCGGGCCCCGAGCTTGTAGGCCACTTCGATGACCGGGGCGAGCCGACGGTCACCGCGAGCGAATACGCCTTCGAGGATGGAACGGTCGGCCCGGTGCAGCTTGATGTGCACGTTGGAGCGTTTCGCTCGGGCGGTCCGGATCAGCAGGGCTCGGGCCTCGTTGAAATAGTCGAGGGTCTGCATGGCGGCCCACTGGAGGGGAGTATGGGGCTTGGGGACGAGCCACCCGATGCTCGCGGTCATCGACGCCGGCCCGCCGCGGGTCCCACGCTTCGCCTCGCTCACCTGACGGGCAAGATCAACGATCCCCGTGATGTCTTCCTCCTGCTCGCCCGGCAAGCCGCACAGAAAATAGAGCTTCAACGAGTTCCAGCCCGCCTCGTAGGCCTGTCGCACGCCGTCAATGAGGTTGCCATCGGTGACCTTCTTGCGAATGGCGGCCCGCATGTCGTCGCGGGCGGCCTCGACCGCGAGCGTCAGACCGCTCTTCCGAACGCGGTTCACCATCCACGGGATGTTGGCCAGCATCTTGTCCACCCGCAGCGATGGCATCGAGAGGTTCACGTGTCGATCACGAAAACGCTCGTTGATCCGTTCCGCGAGTTCGCCGAGGTGAGGATAGTCGGCGCTGGACAGGCTCAGCAACCCGATTTCCGAATAGCCGGTGGCGCGCCACGCCTCCTCGGCCACCTCAAGAATCTTCTCGACGCTTCGCAGGCCGATCGGCCGCTTCGTGTAGCCGGCGTGACAGAAACGACATCGTTGAGGGCAGCCGCGCATGATCTCGATGCTGATCCTGTCATGGACGGTTTCCGTGTACGGCACCAGCGGCCGGGTGGGAAAGGCGGCACTGTCAAGGTCGGTCGCCCGGCAACGGACGATACGCTTTGGGGGCACAAACCCGGCCGGACAGGCCTCGCTGGCTCGCACCGCGGCGACCGTGCCGTCCTTGTTGTAGTCAAACCCATAGAGCGACGGCGCGTAGATCCACTCGAACCGGCGCGTCAGCTCGACAACCGCGTCCCGGCGTGAGGCGCCGTCTCGCTTCATCTCGCGGTACGCCCCGAGGATGGCGGCCATGCTCGGCTCGCCGTCGCCGATCACTACGAGATCGAGGAAGTCCGCGACCGGCTCGGGGTTGTCCGCCTGGGGGCCGCCCGCGATTACCAGCGGATGTCGATCGTCGCGCTCCGCGCTTCGCAACGGGATGCCCGCTAGGTCGAGCATCATCAGCAGGTTGGTGAAGGCCAGCTCGTACTGCAGCGAGACGGCAAAGATGTCCGCGCCGGCCACCGGTTGCCGCGTATCCCACGTGAACAGCGGAATGCCCTGCCGGCGCATCAACTGCTCCGCATCGAGCCCCGGGGCGTAAACGCGTTCGGCACACACCCCGGGCGTGTGGTTGCAGATCCAGTAAATAATCCGGCAACCCAGGTGGCTCATCCCGATGGCGTAAGTATCAGGGAACGCAACCGCCACCCGGACCTCGGCCCGGTCCCAGTCACCCGGGCGGACGAGTTGGTTCCACTCGCCGCCGATGTACTGGCCCGGCTGCCGGACGTGGGGCAGGAGTTCTTCGCTGATTCGCTCGCGGAGCGTCATGAGGAATGGGATCGATGAAGGAGGGGTCAGCCCACGTGGTCGGGCAAGGGTTCTCACCGTTGCCGATAGACAATCCGCCCACGGCTCAGGTCATAAGGGGACAACTCAACCGTGACGATATCGCCCGGCACGATGCGGATGAAATGCTTCCGCATCTTCCCGGCAATGTGGGCCAACACTTCATGCTTCGTATCGCCCGCCTCAGCCTCTACGAGAAACTGGGCGTTGGGCAGCGCCTTGATCACCTTCGCTTCGACCTGAATACTGTCCGTTCGAGCCACCTCGATATCCTTAATAAACACAACGGCCCGCCGCCGGCACGGGAACACGCCTGATCGATGGATTATCGCCGATGCCTGGCCTGGAGGCAAATCGGCCGGGAGGGGCCGACCCGTTGATCAGCGGCGTTTTCCTGCGGGAGGCGAAAGGGACCGCCTGGCCTTATTATGATGGGATGGCCCCGAACCCATCCTGTCCGGACCCGGTTTCCCGCCGCGGCGGTCCGACGGGACCGGATCAACCGGGCGCGTTGCCGGCCCGGCTGGCTGCATTGCGGATCCTGAGCGACCTTCGCGAGAGTCGGCGGACCGTCCGCGAATCCATCGACGTCCTCATCCACCGCGACGAATTGGCGGGCCGGGAGTTGGGCCTGACCACCGAGCTGGTCATGGGCGTCGTCCGCCACCGGTTGACGCTGGCCCGCATCCTCGACTGCCTGGCTGACCGGGGCTGGAAACGGATCGACCGGCAACTCCGGGACGTTCTCATGCTCGGAGCCTACCAGTTGATCTGGCTGGACGGGATACCGGAATTCGCAGCCGTCAACGAGTCGGTCGAGCAGGCGAAGGCAGCGGGCGGCCCTCGCGGCGGCCGATTCGCCAATGCACTCCTGCGGCAACTCCTGCGCGAGATCGAGCAGCGCCGGATCCCCAACGAGCACGCTGACGCCGTCCGCGCTGTCCCGATCGACGAGCGACATTGCTGTCAGTTCCGGCGTCCCATGTTACCGGACCCGGCCACGAAGCCAGTCGAACATCTGGCGGTCGTGACCTCGCATCCGGTGTGGTTAGTGTCCCGGTGGGCTTCCGTGTTGGGGATCGAGGAAACGACGCGGATCTGTCGGGCCGGCATGTCCCGCCCGCCGATCTTCCTGCGCCCGAACCCGCTGCGGACTGCCCCGGCCGATCTGCTCGCCCGGCTCCTGGAAGAGGGTTATCAGGCGCAGTTATCCTCGACCGGCGACGCCATCGTGGTGGCCCACGCTGCTGCCCTTACCCGGTCGGCGGCGTTTGTTCAGGGCTGGTTTCAGCCGCAGGATCGCACCGCCATGGAGGTCGTCCGGCAAATGTCCCTCTCGCCCGGCCAGCAGGTGATCGATCTCTGTGCCGGAGCGGGTACGAAGGCCACCCAGATCGCGGAGATCATGCACAATCGCGGCACGGTGCTGGCCTGTGACAAGGACGAGGGCAAGCTGGAACGCGTGCGGGCCAATTGTGAGCGTCTGGGGTATACGATTGTCAGGACCGTCTCCCTTTCGGAAATCGAGGCGGCAGCCGCTTCGCTGGGGAAAGTGGACTGGATCCTGATCGACGCGCCGTGCAGCAACACGGGGGTGCTTGCCCGCCGGCCTGAGGCCCGTTATCGGATCAACCGGCGCCTGCTCGGGACCCTGTCGGGTCTGCAACGCCAGTTGCTGGCCCGGGCGGCCCGGCTGGCCGGCGAGCGGACCAGGCTCCTCTACAGTACGTGCAGCATCGATCCCGCGGAGAACGAAGACGTCACCAGCCGCTTTGCCCGCACACATCCGCAGTGGCGCTTGTCAGCCAGCCGCCGCACATTGCCAGCGGCGGGCGAGCCGGCCGCGGCCGATTGGCACGACGGCGGGTACTGGGCAATCTGGGTCCGGCGGCGATCCCTCCCGAACCCTTGCCGCCGCCGGTTAACTTGTCTCTCCGCCCGTCCGATACAAACCAGGTGACGCCGGTTGAGCCCCGGCTGGTTCCAGGGCGTCCACTCTCAATATGCCGAGGTGTGATTGTGCCGCTCATGGACGGCCATATGCTCCTGATCGTCTTGATCGTCGCTTGTGGCTCCGGCATTTTCCTGCGCCTGGTGGCCAAGGAGAAGCGCCGGCGAGAAAAGCACCTCGAGCTCCGGCTGCAGGAGAAGATTAAGGAGCTGGCGGAGGGGGGGCGCCTGAGACAAGCGGAGGACGAGCTGAAACGCAAACGAGGCGAAGCCGCCTGCCCCGACGGGACGGCCGAGGACAGCAACGACACAGCCGCAGACCCCGAATCCGGCGACTGATTCCCACCGAGATCGGACGGCCAGCCGCGTTGACTGGACACCTGTCCCGCCGTACATTGTCCATGGCATGTTAACGGAGTAACGGTCGCCGGGCAAGGCGGCTCATATCAGGAGCGACGGAGCGTGCCCGAGACCCCTTTGCGAAATCGACCCATTCGACAGTTGTCGGGTGCCGTGGTGGTGGGGGCGGTTATGGTCGGCCTGATCCTGATCGCCTGGGGCGCGGTCCAACTGTTCCGCCCGCGGGCCGACCTCGCTGGCGTGTTGCTGCTCGCGACCGGGCTTGTCCTGATCGCCTTTTCGCTCACGCTCCGGGCCCTGGTGCAGATTGCCCTCAAAGCAGAGGCGAACATCAATCGGATCAACAACAACACCCTGGATTTCCTCGATGTGATCCATCGGCTGGAGCCTCTGGTCAAGGCGATCGCCGACAACAGCCGGATCTCCGACACCGCCCGCTCCATCACCCACCGCGAGGCGGAGCGCGAGGCGGTGCGGCAAGCCATCCGGGAGGAGATGTACGGGGGCGACTGGGAGGCGGCCCTGTACTTGATCGACGAGATGGAGCGTCGGTTCGGCTACGCGCAGGAGGCCAAGGCCATGCGCGTGGAGCTTGCCCAGGTTCGCGAAATGACCATCGAAGAGAAGATCGGCGAAGCCCTTTCGCACATTGAGAACCTCATGAACGAGTACTGCTGGGAGCGGGCCGGGGAGGAATCAGAGCGTTTGATGAAGCTTTTCCCGCGCCATGAGCAGGTCGTGACGTTGCCGGCGGAGCTGAACCGCCGGAGGATGGCCCGCAAGCAGGAACTTATCCGGCAATGGAATGCCGCCGTCGTCCGCGACGAGATCGACAAGGGCATCGAGATCCTGACCGAGTTGGACCAGTATCTGACCCGCGAGGAGGCCCAATCGCTCCAGGATTCTGCCCGTCATGTGTTCAAGGCCCGTCTGCTGAACCTGGGAGTCCGGTTCAGTCTGGCGGCCTCCGAAAGCAGGTGGCGCGACGCGCTGGAGATCGGGCTGCACCTCCGCCAGGAGTTTCCCAACAGCAGAATGGCCCAGGAGGTCGCCGATAAGATAGACACCCTTCGCGTCCGCGCTGGATTCACTTCCGATGCCGCGGTGGTCCAGCGCCGGCCCGCTCCCCACTGACCGTCCCGTCCAAGAACTTGTCCCCGGCCGGCGGTCCTCTGGGGGGCTAACAGTCTGACCCCGCCACGTCGGGGGGAGGGTACCGCCTGGCCTGGTCGCCGGGCTCTTGGTCCCCGGAAACCACGCTGGTCAAGTGATTTCGAGCAATCAACAAGCCGATACGGGCTCGAGGCCACCCGGGCGGTCGAAAGGTCCGGTAATGCTGACAGACTGGACTAAGGATGAGGTCTTGGGCTCGCTCCTGAATGAGCTGGATACCCGGGCCCAGATGCAAAATGCCGCCCGCCAAGCCGACGGCGAATGGGCGAGTCGGCGGCGCGATACTCGTCATCCCTTCCGCGTACCATGCAAGGTCCGTTTCTTCCCCACCGAATTGTCGAACACCATGGAGGTGGAGGGAAGGACTCGAAATCTGTCCCGCAATGGGATCGGGCTCCTGATTCGACGCATGTTTGCAATAGGCGAGCCCATCGAGGTGGAAATACTCACCCCGAGGCGACCGAAGATGTACGTTGCTGGCCTGGTCAGGTTTTGCCGCTACGTGGGTCGCGGGTGCCACGAGGTCGGCGTCGGATTCAAGGCCGCCAGCGGCGATCCACTCTTCTCTGGCAATGCGAGCAAGACCCAGGAGCTGCTCGATTGGCTCCGTGAGGCCTGACCTTGGCCCTTCTTGAGGTGATCACCTTGTCCCAGTGGCTCGTGACTGCCGAAACTGCGGGTTTCCCGAGCCAGCGTCGGTGACGCGCACGTGTATAGCGGTCTCCGGCGCGATCAGAGCCTGTACGTGTTTAGCGACTTCCAACGCGATCAGGTCCGGTTTCCGACACGGTCAGAGCCGGCCTCTGTGAGGCCGGTGTTTCTTCTGACGGGTGAATCCCACGCCCTGAAGGGCCACCGGGCTCACAGAGCCCAGCTCGGATGGTCCGGCTCGGGCCCGGGAACGACGCTCGCAAAGTCAACGTTGGCGGAGCACCAGCGACTCTCGCCCCGGGCGGCGGTCTGGTCCGCCCATTCGCCGGGGGCTTGAGACGATTCGCCGGTCTGGTTAGAATCCATACGCGAACCAGGCGTTACACTGGCTTTTGGCATCGGGTTTTGGGAAAATCATCTCAAGATGCGGGCTTGCCGTCCGAGCTTGCGGTGGTCTTCTTTGCGTCCTTAGCTCAATTTGGCAGAGCAGCTGGCTCTTAACCAGCGGGTTCGGGGTTCGAGTCCCTGAGGACGCAATTCCGTTTTGTCCCCCACCAACTACCGCCGCTGCCGCCTGAGGGCGGGCACAGTCGAGCCCCCCCCAGCGTATCCGCGGACGAACGGCGTCAAGAGCAGATGGCTCCCCTCTTCAGGTGTGAAGCACGTCATGAGACGTTAAGGCGATACCTCGTGCTCGAACGGTTCGAGCGGGCAGCCGCTACAGCGGGCCCGGGGGCGGCAATGCTGCTTGCCGGTACGCACGAGCAGGGCGTGGTACTCGTTGAACAGCCCGGGGTCGGCAGGCAGGCTTGACTCGAACAGCTCCTTGATCTCGTCATAATCGGCTGAGTCGTCGATCAGGCGATGGCGGTACAGGATGCGGGCAGTGTAGGCATCGACGACGAACGTTGCCAGACCGCCGGCGTAGAGCAGGATGGAGTCAGCGGTCTCCCGGCCGATGCCGTGGATCCCGAGCAGTTGCTCGCGGAGGGTATCGACCGGGGTGGCGAACATCCGTTCGATGTCTGCGTCGTAGCACTGCCGGAACCAGTCAACGAACGACCGGAGCCGCCGCGCTTTGACCCTGTACGTGCCGGCAGGACGAATAAGCTCGGTCAGTTGGTCGAGGGGCATGTCGCCGAGGCGCCGGCAGTCAAGCGCGCCGGCCCGCTTCAGATTCACGATGGCCCGTTCGACGTTCCGCCAGGCGGTGTTCTGAGTGAGGATCGCGCCGACGATCACCTCGGTGGGCGTCTCGGCCGGCCACCAGTGCTGGGGACCCCAGGCGGCAAGCATCGCCTCGTAGAATGCACGCAGCGTGTCGGTGGTTCGGGTACTCATTGCGTGGTTTCGCGCAGACTCTCGGGCGGGCGTCACTTGTTCAACTGCGGATCCTCCGTCTGCTCTCGCCAGAGTTGCAGCCGGCTTCGCAGGACCTTGACCACGGCGGCGTAATCGCGATCGGAGATCTTGTTGTCCATCTCGGCCGGATCCCGCTTGAGGTCGTATAACACATCCGTATCCTGCAGGTAGTCGATGAGCTTGTACTGGCTGGTCACGATACCGCGGGCCGGGAACTTGCGATTCTTCTGCTCATCGTATTCGAGGAAACACTCGTCGGCGTGGCGGGGGGCCTTGGGATCCCGGATCAGGGCCAGCAGCGACCGTCCCTGCATCGTGATCGGCGGGGTCACTCCCGCCAGTTCACAGAAGGTGGGCGCCAGGTCCACCAGGCTGACCACGCGGTCGATTCTCGTGCCGGGCCTGGTCAGCTTGGGATAGCGTATCAGGAGAGGCCCGCGGACCAACTCCTCGTAGAAGAAAGGCCCTTTGGCATACAGCCCGTGGTCGCCCAGGCACCAGCCGTTGTCGCATGCGAAAACCACCACGGTGTTGTCCTGAAGGTCCAATGCGTCGAGTCGATCCAGCAACCGGCCGACGTTCTCGTCGATCCGGGTGATCATCGCGTAATACTGGGAACGCGCCTTGCGGATCTTGTCCTCGTTCTTCCCCTTGAAGCCCGTGACGGGGGCCGAGCCGGCCAGGCTTCGCGGCCGGTCCCGCTGGTCGATATCCATCGTTTTGGGAAGGTCGATCGACTCGGGCGGATAAAGACGCTCCGTGCCCGGCGGGTACACTAGCGGGGCGTGCGGGGCCCTGAAACAGAGCCAGAGGAAGAACGGCTTCTCACGAAACTTCTCGATGAACTCCACCGCCCGGTCGCCGTGCCAGTCGGTGAGGAACTTGTCCGCGGTCTTCTGCTTGCCCTGGACCCAGACTTTGCAATTCTCCCATTTCCACGGGCTGCCATCGGTTGCCACGTAGTCAACCAGGCCGAATCCCGGCTCGGCAGACGTGTCATATGACAAATGCCACTTGCCGACGATGCCGCAGGCATAGCCCGCCGTGTTCCTGAGCCGGGCGGTGAAGGTGTCGGCGTCTTTCGGCAAGACCGGCCCGTTTGTCGTCACGCCGTTGGTATGCGGATATTGTCCGGTCAGCACGCACGCCCGGCTCGGGGCACACTGCGGCGTGGGAACGTAGCAGCGGGTGAAGTGCACGCCCTCGCGGGCCAGGCGGTCGAGATTAGGCGTCTTGATGATCGGATGCCCTTCGAAGCCGGTCATGTTCGCAGCCTGATCGTCGGTGTAGATCAGGATGATGTTCGGGCGATCGGCCGCGCGGGCAACACCACCAAGCACGGCCACAAAGACCATCGCCAGCACAGCCAACGCCAGCGACCGCAGCGATTCTCGCTTTCTCACTTCCCGCATTGGATTTCCCTCGATTTGCGCTCCACATGCATTGAATCTCGTGTTTTCAGTGGGCTTTTTTCCCTCTGCACGCGGCTTGCCGAAGTCAACGCGCTCCCCTTCGGGTCGCGGCTAAACATTATCTGACGCTCCCCTTCGGGTCGCGGCTAAACATTGTCTGACGCTCCCCTTCGGGTCGCGGCTAAACATTGTCCGACGCTCCCCTGCCTTACCTCGTTCGGATTCATCCTCGTTTCCTCGTTCGGACGAACGCGTTCCCGGGTAGTTGCCGGGCCAGTCCCTTGAGCTGGAGCGAAATGAGCGCGGCGGCGACCTTGGCCGTCGATCGGCCGCTGGCGGCAGCGATCGTCTCGATCGACCGTTCCTCGTGATCGAGCAAATCGAGGACCGCGCCTTCATGCTCACTCAGTTTGGCCCCGGCCGCAAACAGATCGGGTGCGTCACCGTGCGAGGCCGGTGCAGGCGAGGACAGGGCCTCGCCCACCTCGCCGAGTTCGTCGATCACGTCATCGGCGCAGGTTACGAGCTTGCCGTGCTGATCGCGGATCAATGCATTCGTCCCGCGGGAGTATTCGGAATCGACGCGGCCCGGAACCGCGAACACCTCCCGGTTGTATTCGCTGGCGCAGCGGGCAGTAGTGAGCGATCCGCTGCGCCGGGCCGCCTCGACCACCAGCACCCCCAGGGTCAGCCCGGCGATCAGGCGGTTGCGGGGTAAGAAGTTGTTCGCGTGCGGTGCGGTGGTCATCGGCAATTCGCTGATCAGGGCGCCGCACTCGGTGATTCGATCCGCCAACTGGCGATGTTCGGGGGGATAGACGCTGGCCAGGCCGTTGCCCAGGACGGCGAGCGTTCGGCCGCCGGCGGCGATCGCGCCTTTGTGCGACTCGCTGTCCGCACCGCGGGCCAGCCCGGACACGATCGTGACCCCACGCTGGGCCAACTGGTACCCGAACCGGTAGGCCTGCTCCCGGCCGTAGAGCGTGCATCGGCGCGCCCCGACGATGGCAATCGCCACCGAGTCCGCCGGTTCGAGCCGCCCCCGCACGTAGAGGCAGATCGGCGGGTCGGGAATGTGTCTCAGCGGCGCCGGATAGAGATCGTCCTCCCGGCACAGGATTTGCACGCCGTGCTCAGCCGCCAGCATCACTTCGTGGTGCACGTCGGCCTGATCGCGCGACCGGGCGATAGTCTCGGCCGCCGCCGGACCGATGCCCTCGACCGCCTGCAATTCGCCCGCCCCCGCCCCGAGGGCCGCCTGAGGGGAACCGAAGCGTTCGATCAGGCGCCCGAACAGAATGGCTCCCACCTCCGACGTCAGCGCCCAACGCAAGTGCTCGATGGCGGCCGATGACGCGACTTGGGATAGGTTGTCGGTCATTTCGATCTCACGGACCGCGGGCGAGAGCGACAACAGGCCAAGGGTACCCGCTGCCTCCGTCGGGGACAAGTTGACCGCGGCCTGGACTTCTGCGACACTTGTGAGGTAGGGCCCGGCCAACCGGCCGGAACGTTCACGCCCGTGACTCCCCGTCTTCATGAGAGGAACATCTGGGCGAGTGATGGTCGATCCGTCCGCCGGCAGGCGGCTTGTGGAGAGGAGATCTAATGCTCAAGGCAAACGATTTACGTCCCGGAAAGGTCGTCATTCACGAGGGCACCCTGTACACCGTGAAGGACCAGACCCACGTCGCCAAGGGCAACAAGCGAAGCTACATCCAGCTCAAACTCAAGAACTTCCAGTCAGGCCAGATCATCGACCTCCGGGCCCGGGTGGATGACCCCTTCGAGACACCGTTCGTTGAGACCAAGGAATACGAATACCTGTACCGCGACGGGAGCGACTATGTCCTGGCCGACGTGGAAACGTACGATCAGATTCCGATATCCACCGACCTGATCGGCGACGCGGCCCGGTTCATGAAAGAGAACATCCGGCTCACCTGTGACCTCGTTGACGGCAAGATGGTGAACGTCGAGTTGCCACACGTAGTTGAACTGACCATCATCGATACCCCGCCGGTCGTCAAGGGTGCCACCGCGACCAACCAGAACAAGGACGCCCTCCTGGAAACCGGGGCCAAGATCAAGGTTCCCCCGTTCATCGGTAACGGCGAGATCGTCCGCGTGGACACCCGTAGCGGCGAGTACATGGAACGAGCCAAGTAGGCGCTTGCCCCCTGCCGTGGCGCTGCGAACACCGCCAGCCCATAAGACCGGAACAGCCTCGGACAGGTCTTGAGACCAGTCCCAGCGGCAAGATTGTAGACGGAAATCCGTCCTAGCTGGCCCGCATACAGTCGGACGGTTATGGCTGCCGCTGGGTTTCAACACAATTGGGATCAATACTTGGGGCAACCACGCTCCAAGTGGCGGGTTATCAATAGCCGATTGGCGTTTTTGCCGATGCTACATGCGTCAGGAGCAACGTGGTTGGCTGCTCACGGCGGCTTCCGCACTCGCCGGGGTTTGGGCGGCACGGGAGGCGCTGGCCGAAGCGAGTCCATGCTCCAGGGGCTGATCCGCTTTGACGTTAATCGGTGTGGACAGATGAATCAGATACGCAATTTCGTTGTTTTGCCGGCAGTGCCGGAACCGCTCAAGCCGGTGGGTGAACTGGCCCACAACCTCTGGTGGACGTGGAACCCGGAGGCCATTGAGCTGTTCCGGCGGCTCGACGTGGACCTTTGGCGGCAGTTGAAGCACAACCCGGTCGCGATGCTGGCTCAGATGCGACAGGAACGGTTGGAGCGGCTCGCCCGGGACCCTGCCTACCTTGCCGCCTTGGCCCGCGTGCGCGAAGCGCTCGATTCCTATTTGGGTCAGCCCACATGGTTTCAAGAGACCTATGGCGGCGAACCGGTAGGGACGATGGCGTATTTCTCGGCGGAATTCGGGCTGCACGAATGTTTGCCGATCTACTCCGGTGGGCTCGGGGTCCTGGCCGGCGATCATCTCAAGAGCGCCAGCGACCTGGGTTTGCCTCTGGTCGGCGTGGGGCTTCTCTACCGCCAGGGCTACTTCCATCAATACCTGACCAACGACGGATACCAGTTCGAGGACTACCCCGATCAGGACTTCTCCGCGTTGCCGATCTCAGCCGTGCGGGACGACGAGGGCAAGCAGCTTTGCGTCCAGGTGAGCGTGGGCGGCCGCAAGGTTCAGGTGAAGGTATGGAAGGTGCCGGTGGGCCGGGTCGTGCTTTACCTGCTCGACACGAACCACCCGGGTAATCGTCGGGAGGATCGCGACATCACCGCCCGGTTGTATGGCGGTGATCAGGAGGTCCGCATCCGGCAGGAGATCGTGCTCGGCATCGGGGGGATGCGGGCGCTGACGGCACTGGGTATCACCCCGTCCGTCTGCCACATGAATGAGGGGCATTCGGCTTTTCTGGCGATCGAGCGCGTCCAACAATTGATGCAGCGTGATGGGCTCAGCTTCGAGGAAGCGCGGGAGGTAATGGCCAGCGGGACGGTCTTCACGACACACACACCGGTGCCGGCGGGGATCGATACCTTCCCCGCTTCCCTGGTCACCCGGTATATGGGCACGTACTGCCAGGCCCTGGGGATCGACGAGCAGGCCCTCCTCAAACTGGGGCGTATGGACTCGGCGAGCCAGAACGAGCCGTTCTCCATGGCGGTTCTCGCCCTTCGGCTCTCGTACCTGAGCAACGGCGTGAGCCAGCTTCACGGCGAGGTGTCGCGCAAGATGTTCTCCAGCGTATACCCCGGCGTCCCGATCAACGAGGTCCCGATCACCTCGATCACCAACGGCGTCCACATTCGCAGTTGGCTGGCGCCGGACATGGCCCGTTTACTCGACCAGTATCTGGGGCCCCAGTGGGCGGACGATCCGCTCAACCACTCGATCTGGCAGCGGGTGGACCTGATTCCTGATGCCGAGTTGTGGCGATCGCACGAGCGGCTGCGGGAGCGGCTGGTCGGGTTCGCCCGGCGGCGGGTCAAGGTGCAGCTCGTTGCCCGCGGCACCCCGCCCGCCGAGGTGGACGCCGCCGACGAGCTGCTCGATCCCGAAGCGCTCACCATCGGATTCGCCCGGCGATTCGCCTCCTACAAACGGGCCACCCTGCTGCTCCGGGATCCCGAGCGGCTGGTACGCATCCTCACCGACCCGCACCGGCCGGTTCAGATCGTTCTCGCCGGCAAGGCCCACCCCAAGGACGAAGGGGGCAAGGAGCTGATCAAGCAGATCATCCAGTTCGCCAAGCAGCCCGAGGTCCACAACCGCATCCTCTTCATCGAGGACTATGACATGACGGTTGCCCGGCTGCTTGTCGAGGGCGTGGACGTCTGGCTCAACACCCCGACCAAGCTGCATGAGGCCAGTGGCACCAGCGGCATGAAGATCACCCCCAACGGCGGGATCAACATGTCCGTCCTCGACGGCTGGTGGCCGGAGGCCTACGACGGCACTAACGGCTGGGCGATTGGCGACCGCCGGATCTACGATAACCAGGACTACCACGACTTCATGGAGGGCGAGGCCACCTACGATTTGCTCGAGAAGGAAATCGTCCCCATGTTCTACGACCGTGGCGTCGACGGTTTGCCCCGCCGCTGGATCGCGATGATGAAGGCCTCCATGCGCACCTGCTGTCCGGTCTTCAACACCAACCGCATGGTCTGCGAATACGCCGACCGGTTCTACCTGCCCGCCGCCCGGCGCTGGCACCGGTTCGTGCAGGACGGCCACAAGGTCGCCCGCGAGGTCGCGGTCTGGCGGCACAAGGTTCTGGAGAAGTGGGAGGAAGTCCGCATCGAGTCGATTGACGCCCAGATCCCCCAGGAGGCGACCGTGGGCAACCGATTGCCCGTCAACGCCGTCATCCGCCTGGGGTCGATTCGGCCGGAAGAGGTGTCGGTCGAGCTTTACTACGGCCCGCTCGATGGCCGGGGTCTGATCACCACCGGCAGCTCTTCCCCGCTTACGTGCAAAGAGAGCAACGGGGCAGTGGACACCTATCGCTACGCCGGGGTGATCCCGTGCGAGTACAGCGGTCAGTACGGGTACGCGCTGCGGATCGTTCCGAGCCATCCTGAGGTAGCCGCCCGGTACAACGTCGGGCTCGTCCGCTGGGGATAGCCGGCCGCTGCGAATGACGATGCCCGAATCGCAAGATCACATTCAGTCCACAAGGTAGCTCGTCTCGAAGGTGTCGCCGTCGCCCCGGTAGACGATCGTGATCGTCTCCTCGCAGTTGTACTGTTCGCCCAGCACGAAAACACGCTGCTCGCCGGTCCCGGCTGATTCGCCCCCCTCTGCGTTGAGGAAGTCTCCGCCGCGGGTGCCGATCGTCCGGGCGTTGTCGCACAGAAGCACGATCTCGTCGGTCTCCCAGGCCAGTATCAATCCCCGGCCGGCAAGGCCGATCTCCGCGGTGACCTGATTGGCGTCGAGGAAGAGCACCGTCTCGGCGTCGCCCACCTCACCCGTGGCGTAGAATTGGACGTCCAGCGCCCAGTTGCTCTGATTCAGGAAGCGGACGCGGATGTGGTCGCGGTCCACCGACGAACCGCCGGAATCCTCCGGCAGGGGAACAGTCAGACAACCGGGGCCCTGAAGCAGCACCCCCGCCACCATGCAGAACGACGCACGAACAAGTGATTGAAACATGACCTCGGCTCCTGTGCGTAAACACCGCGCACGGTTCACCTGAAACCCGGAGAGTATTATCGGCCCATCACACGTCGTCCGTATAACCGAATTCCCGCGGGGTGAGCTGGCGCACTTCCGGACCCCGAGTGAGAATCCCGCCAACAACAAGCGTCATCGGAGGTCCCGGTAGCATCGGCGTCGCTCATCCCCGCGCGCCTTCTGGCCGATACGTGGCAGGCGTGGTCGCTCTGGGTTCCACCAAGGAGACGTGTCATGAGAATCGCGAGATTATTGCCGGTCGCACTGCCCATCGTGGTTCTGCCCCTGCTCCTGGGCCAGGGGTGTCCGCCGGAATCGGGCGTGCCAAATGGTGACCCCGGTATGAGTGCGGGCGATCTGACCGAGGCCGAGAAGGCCGCCGTCAACGCCGCCGTCAATGCACCGGGCGCGATGGCCCAGGCGACCGGTACAGCCCAGCACGCCACAGACCCCCAGGGCGGCAGCGAACAGGTTCTTCCCACCGATATCTGCCTCGGGGCCTGCCCCGAAGTCTGCAAGAGCGGCTCCCTCCTGGATGGCGAAGTGGACCTCTCCATTGACTTCACAGAGCAGGGGTGTACCGCCTGGGTGGATCCCGAGGACGGCACCGAGTATGTCTGCTCAGGCAGCGCGATCGGCTCGTTCAGCCAGTCCGCCCACAGCATCGAACTGACGTTCAATGATATTTGCTGCAACCAGGAGGCGCTCGATGGGTCCGCCAGCCTGATCTACGATCTTTCCGTGCAGGCGGTCGAGTTCACGGGTGATTGGGACCTGACCTGGAGGCCGGGCGACGAGGTCATCGGCACCACGGGGGCCGGCACCGGCGGCTACGATTTCGTGGAAGACGTTACGAGCATCCCGGCCTTCGCCGGGACGGTCTCGGACAGGACGATTCCCGAAGACCCGCTGGAGTGGTCCATCGAGATGACGGACATCCTGGTCTCGTATCTCACATACTGGTCCTATCTGCCCTACAGCGGCGAGCTTGCCCTGACGGGGGAGGACATCCGCTCCCTGATGCTCCGGTTTGACGAGAATTCGCCCACCACCGGCGAGATCCAGGTGAGCATCGGCGGCGGGCCGTACTTTGCGGTCAACTTGTTCGAGCTCCTGTAGGAGGTCGAATAGCCGGCGACGATTCGACGCAGGGGCGCGGCAGCGCTTGCCACCGGAGATTGCCGCGCTCCTGGTTCTTTCGCCGAGGTCCGGTTAATCGTCTGCCCAGGCAGGTCCGTTCTCGCCCAGAAATCCACTGATTACAGTCCAGGTTTCCCACTGCGACCCGCGGGCCGGGCGCGGCTCCGGGAAGGAAGGGGAAACCGCCCCATTCCCGCTGCGGGGGCCGATGCACGTTGACAGCCCGAGGGGTACGTCTATAATCGGGATTCGTCTATCGGTGAATCCGCGGCGCGACCGTCGGCGGGCAGAGTGCAAGTTCATGGCTGAAGTGATCCTGGACAACATCACCAAGATCTACCCCGGCGGGGTCAAGGCCGTGGACAATATGTCGCTGAAGATCGAAGACCAGGAGTTCATCGTTCTGGTGGGCCCTTCGGGGTGCGGTAAGAGCACGACGCTACGGATGGTGGCCGGTCTGGAGGAGATCACCGTCGGCACGATCCGGATCGCCGAGCGGGTGGTCAATGACGTTCCGCCAAAGGACCGCGACATTGCCATGGTGTTTCAGAACTACGCCCTGTACCCGCACATGACGGTTTACAAGAACATGGCGTTTGGCCTGAAGCTCCGTCGCCTGCCGAAGCGGGAAATTGAGCAGAAGGTTCGGGACGCGGCCAGGCTGCTGGGGATCGAGGAGCTGTTGGACCGCAAGCCCAAGGCTTTGTCGGGCGGGCAGCGGCAGCGGGTGGCGGTGGGGCGGGCAATCGTCCGGACGCCGAAGGCGTTCCTGTTCGACGAGCCGCTCAGCAACCTGGATGCCAAGCTGCGGGTCGAGATGAGAGCAGAGCTGAAGAAACTACACCGCAGGTTGGCGACAACCACGATTTACGTCACCCACGACCAGGAAGAGGCGATGACTCTGGGCGACCGGGTGGTGGTGATGAAGGATGGGATCATTCATCAGTGTGGTTCGCCACTGGAGGTGTACGAGGAGCCGGGAAACCGGTTTGTTGCTGGTTTCGTGGGCACGCCGCCGATGAATTTTCTGGAAGCCCGGGTCTGTGCGGAGAACGGGCAGTTGTGCTTCGACGAGGGCTCGAACAAGCTGCGGCTCCCGGCGCGACTGGCGGAGGCTCTGGCGTGCTGGGAGGGTCGGCAGGTGGTGCTTGGCGTTCGGCCGGAGGACTTCTCCTGCGCGAACGAGGGCAAGTTCGCCGGCCAGGGCAACATTTTGAACGTGACGATCACTGTGGTCGAGCCGCTGGGTGACAAGATGGACGTTTACGTCCAGACGGCGGTTCACGACCACCTCGTTTGTCGGGTTGAAGCGAATCGATCGCTCAGGGATGGGATGCAGTTGTCGATGTATGTGGCCATGGACCGGGTGCACGCTTTTGAGCCGGGCGAAGAGGGTGTGAATGTGAGCCTGAACGGCGCCGGAGATAAGGTCAGTGCGGGCCAAGCGGTTTAGGCACTGGACGGGCGGCTTGCGGGCTCGCCGGCCCCGCATCGCGAGAAGGAGGTGGGCGATGCGTTGATGGGCAGGTTTGCACCTTCGCGCGTTCAGAGTCGGCGTGAGTTTCTCAGGCCGGCAGCTTGAAAAGTGGGTCCACTGGCGTCCCACTTTTTGTTTGTAGAGGTAAGAGCAGATGAATACGGAGCTGGTCCGAATCGTCGACAGCATCTCGCGTGACAAGAACATCGAGAAGGAGTCGGTGTTCGCCGACCTCGAGCAGTCGATGGTGTCGGCCGTACGGAAGGCGTACGGCCAGTTGGATGAGGTCACCGTCAACATCGACCGGCTCAGCGGGGAGATCAGCGCCTACCGGAACGGCGAACCGGTCGAGATGCGGGAGTTGGGTCGGATCGCTGCCCAGACCGCCAAGCAGGTGATGATCCAGAAGATCCGGGAGGCGGAACGAGGCAGCATCTACGAGGAGTTTGTCGAGCGTAAGGGTACCGTGGTCACGGGGACGGTGTCTCGATTTGAAGGCGGGGCCCTGATAGTGAACCTGGGCCGGGCCGAGGGGTTCCTCCCGCGAAGCGAGCAGATCCCGGGTGAGACCCATCATCCCGGGGAGCGGATCCGTTGCATGATTCTCGACGTGCGCGAGGCGCCGCATCAGGTGAAGATCATCCTGAGCCGATCGCATCCGGACCTGATCCGCCGATTGTTCGAGCTGGAAGTACCGGAAGTTGCCGAGCGCATCATCGAGATGAAGGCCCTGGCCCGCGAGGCGGGGTACCGGACGAAGATCGCCGTCTCATCGATCGACTCCAAAGTGGACGCGGTGGGGGCGTGCGTGGGGGTTCGCGGGAGCCGGATCAAGAACATCGTGGTTGAGTTGGGCGGCGAGAAGATCGACATCGTCCGTTGGAACGAGTCGTCGCAGATCCTGATCACCAACGCGCTCAAGCCGGCGGAGGTGCAGGAGACCGCGTTGTGTTTTGAGCTGGGTCGGGCCACGGTTGTCGTGGCAGAGGACCAGTTGTCACTGGCGATCGGGAAGCGCGGCCAGAACGTGCGTTTGGGAGCCCGGCTGACCGGGTGGGACATCGATATCCTGACCCCGGCGGAATACAACAAGAACTTGGATGACATGGAGAAGTGCCTGTCGGAGATCGAGGGTGTCGATAACGAAAAGCTCGACAAGATGATGGCCCTGGGGATCATCTCGTTGACGGACGTGGAGGAGGTGGGAACGGCTCCGCTGGTCAACGATGTAGGCCTGGGTGAGGAGTTGGCCGAGCAGGTGGTCAAGGTGGCGTCGGAGGCAGCCAAGCGATTGGCTGCGGAGCAGGAGGCGGCCAAGGCGGCGGAAAAAGCTAAGGCGGCGGAAGAAGCTAAGGCAGCGGAAGAAGCTAAGGCAGCGGAAATGCAGGGGGCCGAGGCAACGGTTGAGCCAGGCGATACCACCGACGAGGATGCCGAGGAGGCAGAGCCTGGAGTGCCGGAGTCGGAGGAAGGCGGCGAGGTGGTGCCCGGGGCCGGGGAAGGAGAAGCTTCGACCCTGGCGGAGACCGACGACGGATCCCGGGAGCAGGCCGATGGATCAGCGGTCGATGCTCCGGCAGGCGACGAGGGCGAATCGCCGACGATGGCGGAGCATGGAACGAACGGGTGATCCTGCGGGAGCGGGATGTGCGGAGAGTGTTGTCGTGAGTGGCGGCTTGTTCACGGGGGATCTTGGAGACCGGGGACTACGGCAGAGGTAGCGGTGGTCAGGGAGGTCGACGTTGTCGGATAAACTTCGCGTCCATACGCTGAGCAAAGAACTGGGCGTTACCAGCAAGGCAATCATCGCCAAGTGTAAGAGCGAGGATGTCGAGGGGGTGACGAACCACATGTCCACCGTGTCGGCTGGCCTGGCCGAGACGATCCGGGAATGGTTCAGTGAGCAACACCTCGGGACGGCGGTGGAGGAAGCGGCACCGGTCGACCTGGAGAAGGTCCGGGTCAAGCGACGTCCCGCTCGAAGGAAGAGGAAGGCCGAGGAGAAGGTCGAGGAGAAGGTCAAGGAACCGAAAGCGAAGAGGGCGGAGCCCGCCGAGACGAAAGAGGCTGAACCGGTCGTGGTGACCGTGGAGCCCCCGGCAGCTCCGACGGAGGAGCTGGTGTCGGCCCCGGCGGTTGAGGAGGTACTGCCGCCGGTGGTGGTGGGAGAGCCGGCGGTGGAGCAGCCGGTGAAGGAAGCGCCTCGCCCAACCGAGCCGCCGCCGGAACAGCCCAGGGAGCCGGAGGTCCTCCAGCCGGCAGCCAAGGCACCCGAGCCGGTTCCGCCCCCGGAGCCGGTGGCGCCGGCCGGCCCACAGAACATCCCCGTTCCTGTCCAGATGAAGGGACCGAAGATCGTCGGTTTTGCGGAGCCGGACCGGATCGTTCGGCCGTCGCCGCGGCCGCCGCCGCGATCAGCCCCCCCGCGGCCGACTATGCCCGAGCTGCCGGTTTCGCCCCAGCGCCGGGTCGGCAAAGGGAAAGGCGGCCTGCGTGAGGATCCGGGCGGCAAGCGCACCCGTCACCGCGTGAACCCCCGGCGTTCGGGTTCGTCGGTGAGCGAGGCTGGCGAGCGGCTCCGCGAGTGGCGTGATCGCGACCTGCTGGAGCGTCAGGAACGGCTAGAGGCGGCCAGTGGTCTGGGCATCCACGCCCGTCGGGCCCGGGAGACGTCGGGTGGGCTTGCCCCAGTGATCGCCCCGCGCAAGACCAAGGCCCGGGTTAACGAGCCGATCGTCGCCCACGAGCTGTGTGCGGCCAGCGGGATCGGCTTGATGCAGCTCGTGCCGAAGCTGACGAAAGAGCACGGACTGGGGTTCATCAACCGGAACACGGTGATTCCCACGGGTCTGGCGGAGCTGGTGCTTCTGGAGTTCGGCGTCGAGCTGGAGATCGTCAAGCCGGAGACCGGGCTGGACAAGCTGGTTGATGAGTTTGCCGCCCGCGAGCGCAAGCACCTGGAACCGCGTCCGCCGGTGGTGACGATGCTCGGGCACGTGGACCACGGCAAGACGAGCCTGCTGGATATGATCCGCAAGACGTCGGTGGCCCAGGGCGAGGCCGGCGGCATCACGCAGCACATCGGCGCGTACCGGGTCGAGCGGGGCAATCTCTCGGTGACGTTCCTGGATACGCCGGGGCACGAGGCGTTCACCGCGATGCGGGCTCGCGGGGCAAACATGACGGACGTGGTCGTTCTGGTAGTGGCCGCAGACGACGGCGTCATGCCGCAGACCATCGAGGCGATCAATCACGCCAAAGCGGCGAAGGTGACGATCGTTGTCGCGCTAAACAAGATCGATTTGCCGGGGATGGACGTTAACAAGACTTACGGCCGGCTGGCGGAAATGGATCTGGCGCCGAGCGAGTGGGGCGGCGATACGGATGTGGTGAAGACGTCGGCTACGACGGGTGAAGGGGTGGACGAGTTGGTGGAGCACCTGGCGACGCTCTCGGAGCTGTTGGATCTCAAGGCGGACCCGACTCTGCCCGCCTCCGGCGCGGTGGTGGAGGCCCAGATGCAACCGGGGATGGGGCCGCTGGCCCGGATGCTGGTGCAGGAGGGGACGTTGCTAACCGGCGATTTCATCGTCTGTGGGCCGGGGTATGGCCGCGTCCGCATGATGCGGGATGGTCGGGGCCGTCCGGTCAGGAACGCCGGGCCCGGGATGCCGATCGAGGTGGCGGGCCTGGACGAGGTACCCAACGCGGGTGACAGATTCTACTGCGTGGAGTCGTTGCAGCGGGCCAAGCAGGTTGCGGACGAGGTCAAGGAGCAGCGTCGGCAAGAGAGTCTGGTTGAGATCAGCAAGCCGCGGACGCTCCAGGACCTCTTCCAGCAGCGGGAAAAGGGCGAGATCCCAGAACTGAATCTGATTCTCCGGGCGGACGTTCAAGGTTCGGTGGACGCTCTGACCACGACCCTGAGCGAGATCCCGAGCGACGAGGTGAAGTTAAGCTTCCTGCACACGGGGATCGGCAGCGTGACCGAGAGCGATGTGGTGCTGGCTGAAGCCAGCGGGGCGCTGATCGTCGGTTTCAATGTGGTGGCGGATCCGGGAGCCCAGCGGCTGGCGGACACCCAGGGGGTGGACATCCGCTCGTACCGGGTGATCTACGAGGTGATCGATGACATTCGCCACGCCCTGGAGGGTCTGCTCCCGAGCATCCAGACCGAGGAGGTTCGGGGCAAGGCGGAAGTCCGCGAGATCTTCCGCGTATCGCGGGTGGGGACGGTCGCCGGTTGCATGGTGACCGAAGGTCAGGTCGGGCGTTCGCACCGTGTTCGGGTGATCCGCGACGGGCAGATCGTCATACCCACCGAGGAGGACGTTCGGCGTCGGCGGCACCGGGGGGTAGGTTCACTTCGGCGGTTCAAGGACGACGTGCGGGAGGTCCGGGCGGGGATGGAGTGCGGGATCAGGATTGAGAATTTTGACGACGTCAAGCCGGGCGACGTGATCGAGGCGTACGAGGTGATCGAGACCGCCCGCAAGCTGTAGGGGGACGTCGTGGGGGAGTTTCCGCCTTGGCCGGGGGTTGATCCTCGCAGGTGGTTTCTTCACCGGGCATGTGCGCGGTCCTTTCGGGGCCGGCCCTGCCGTCGGGTGATCCCGGTCGGGGGATGCGAGAGGTCGCGATGGGCCGAATGGTGGTCGGCACGTTGAGCCTGAAGATCGCCATTTTCGATGCCGCCTCGTTGAAAGACAAGCGGCGGGTGGTCAAGAGTCTCAAGGACCGGCTCTGTGGTCGATTCAACGTTTCGGTGGCAGAGGTCGGCTCTCTGGATCGGCGACAGCAGGCGGAGCTGGGGGTGGCGATTGTCGGCAACAACGGAAGGTTCGTGGAAAGCTGCCTCGACAAGGTTGTGGATTACGTTCGCCGCGATCGATTCGCATCGCTGGTGGACTACGAGGTAGAGGTGTTCTGAGAGCTGATATGACCGGGCGGCGGATTGCCCGGCTCGCTGAAAGCGTCCTGATGAAGTCGCATCGGCCGGAACGAGTGGCAAACGTAATCCGAGCAGTGGTGAGTGACGCGATCGTCAACAAGCTGAACGACCCGCGGATCGCCCCGCTCTCGAGCGTGACCCGGGTCGAGGTCAGTGGTGACCTGGAGTACGCGAAGGTGTGGGTGAGCGTGATGGGCGAAGAGGCGGCCCGGCGGCTCACGATTGCGGGGCTTCGTTCGGCGGCGGGGCTGGTGCAGCGATTGCTGGGGCGCCGGTTGCCGATCCGGCACTGTCCGCGGCTCAGCTTTCACCTGGACGAGTCGATCAAGAAGGGCGCGGAGACGATCCGACTGATCGATGAGACTATGTCCCAGGCCGGAAAGGGTCCCGGTGCCTCGGCGGAGCAAGGACGCGAGGGCCAGGTCGGTCTGTCGTGCGGAGATGACGCATGAAGCATGGCAGTGAGTATGCCAGGCGCGTCAAGCGGCTTTTCCAACAACTGGTTCGCAAATCCGGCCGGCCTGCTCCTGTCGAACCGACGGATCCCCTCGAGCAGACGATCGTGGGCATCCTCTCGTCGTGTACGACGAACACCAGGGCGCGTGCGGTTTTCCGCAAGTTGCGTCAACACACGGTTGACCTGAACGAGTTGAGAGTAACGCCGCCGACGGAGCTGGCGGACATGATCGGCACCGGGGTTCCGCTGGCGCGGGCCAAGGCGCAGCGGATTGTCGATGCGTTGAACGACGTTCGGCGGCGACAGGACAGGCTGGACCTGTCGTTTCTGGTGCAGCGTGGTCGGCGGGAGGCGCGCGAGTACCTCGAATCACTCGCGGGCGTAGATCGGCCGGCGGCAGCGAGTGTCGTGCTGCACAGCCTGGGGGGACACGCGATACCGGTGGACGATCTGACGCTGTACATTCTGCGGAAGGACGAGTTCGTGGATCCCTCGGCGGATGCGGCGGAGGTGCAGGGGTTCCTCGAGCGGCACGTGAGCGCGGTGGATACCCGGGCGTTTGTCGAGCTGCTGGGCAGGCACGTGGCTTCTCGGGGATCACGCGTTCCCGTGGCCGAGCTCGATGCGTTGCTCAACCCGCCGGCCGATGAGCCGCCCGAGGCGGACCGCGAGGAGGCGCCGGCGGCGTCGGCATCGGACCGGACATCTGCCGCGAAGAAACCCTCCGCCCGACGGAAACGCGAACCACCGCGCTCGAAGAGACTGCGCCGGGGGAAGTCGAGGGCGTCGGCAGCGCACAGGTCGTCCGCAGCCAAGAGCAGAGTCAGACGTTCCAAGCGTTCGGCGAGAAAAGCCCGACGCACGACTAAGCGGCGGTAGAACGGGTTTGGATGAGATTGTCTATGTATGGGGCCGGTCGGCCCTTGCGCGATCGGCGAGCGTAATCGATGATCTCCGAGAGAGTGAGTGATTAAGGAGCAACGGCACGTGAATGAGAATCGGGTACTCAGGATCGGCATTCCCAAGGGGAGTCTGACAGACTCCACGGTGGATCTTTTCAGCCGGGCCGGCTTTGCCCTGAACGTTTCGCGGCGCGGCTATTATCCGTCGATCGACGATCCGGAACTGGAGTGCATCATGTTCCGGGCCCAGGAGATGAGCCGATACGTCGAGGACGGGGTGCTGGATGCCGGTCTTACCGGCTACGATTGGATCCGCGAGAATGGCAGCGACGTGCACCAGGTGTGCGAGTTGTCGTACTCGAAAGCCACAAGCCGGCCCGCTCGTTGGGTGCTGGCAGTCCCGATCGAATCAAAGGCCCAAGCGATTGAAGACCTCGACGGCGGCGTCGTGGCTACGGAGTTGGTAAACGTCACGCGTCAGTATTTCGAGGAAAGAGGGCTCAATGTCAAAACGGAATTCAGTTGGGGGACGACGGAGGTCAAGGCCCGGCTGGTTGACGGGATCGTCGAGTTGACGGAGACCGGTTCGTCGCTGCTGGCGAACAACCTGAGGATCATCGACGAAATCCTGAGCTCGACCCCGCGGTTCATTGCCAACCGGCAGGCCTACGATGATCCGTGGAAACGGGAGAAGATCGAGTCGCTGGCAGTCCTGCTTCGCGGCGCGAGCGAGGCGCGGGCCAAGGTCGGGTTGAAGTTGAACGTCGCCAGACGCAATTTGAAAAAGGTGCTCAAGATACTCCCGGCGGAGTTGTCACCGACGATCTCATCCCTGGCCGACGAGCATTTTGTGGCCGTCGAGGTGATCCTCGAAGCCGTTGTGGAACGGAAGATTGTGCCCGAGCTCCAGAGGGCGGGCGCATCCGGAATCATCGTGTATCCGCTCAACAAGGTTATTCCCTGACGAGCTGAGATCATGCGGGTTCTGTCAGCCGGTTGTGTTGTCGTGGTCTCGCTGGCGGTGGCGTTGGCCGCCGGCTGTTCCGGGTCGGGTTCTCCCTCCCCGGTTGAGTTAGCCTCCGCCGACGCCCATCTGTTTGCCCCGCTGCCGATCCCGGCTGATTTCGACCGCGCGCGGGCGAGGTTGCGGCTGGCTGAGATCCCCGATGATCCGCCGGCGCCGGTGGCCGGCGATTCACGGGCGGCGACGGAGCTTCCCCAGGCCGCAGTCCGGCACCTGGCCGAGGCGCGACGCCTTTTCGCCGAGCACCGTTACACCGAAACCATCCTGGAACTCGAGAAGGTCCTGAGTTACGACCCCAATTGTCAGGAGGGCCACCGGATGATGGCGGTCGCACGCCTCCTGTCCGGCAATGACAACCGGGCCAGGTTATCGGCCCAGCGGGCCCTGGCGATCAAGCCGGACGATCTGACCTGCCATTACGTTCTGGGGCGGCTCGCGGACAAGGCCGGTCAGCCCGACAAGGCGCTCCGCGCATACCGGATCGCCCTGAAATGCAAGTCCACCGAAGAGGAAGCCGGCTACCGGGTTCTCACGCATTACCGTCTGGGTGTGCTTCTGGAGCAGGAAAGTTACCACGCAGCGGCCATTGCGCAGTTCGCCGCCTTTGAATCCGGGCTCCAGTCTTCGGGGAAGAAGGTGGAGGAGAATCCGGAGCTGGCGAGCATCGCGCGAATCCATCGGGGCTCAGCGGCCATTCGCGTCGCGCGGTCGCACGGGCTGCTGGGGAACTACCGGGCGGCGGCCGAGGCCCTGAAAATCGCCACTGCTCACTCGCCGAAAGACTTCGACCTTCGCGTCGAATACGTTCGCATGCTCGTGCGAGCCAAGCGGATCGCCGAGGCCGCCGCCGAGGCCGCCCGCTTCGTTTCGGACAGCCATGGGAGCCGCGAGGCAGTCACACTCCTGCTTGCGGTACACCGCTTCGCGGGCAGGCCGGAGGCCGGGGCGGCGGCGATGAAGGAGATCATTGCCCAACAGCCGGACAACATCGACCTCTGGTTGCTTTACGCCGACGCCCTGTTGGCGGCGCATCAGTCCGCCGAGGCGGTTCAGACCCTGAACAACCTGGTGGTCAAGCACCCTGCCGCCTCGGAGGTGCGCTGGAAGCTGATCGGGCTGCATCGGTCGCGGGAAGACTGGCGGGCGTGGTTGAGGGCATTAACAGAGGCGTTGGTGGTTGAACCGGCCGAGTACATCCGCGCCGCCCAGGAAACAGATCGTGCCCCGGCGGCCGTGTCGGCCCGGATCGTGGATGAGAAGCTGGATCAACGCGGTGACAAGAGGGAATTGATACCGGCGGCGGCCACCGATGCCTCGGCAGCGGCGTTGGATTATCTGCTCGGGCGGCTGTGCGATCGGCTCGACCGGGTGGACGACGCGCGTCGGTTCTTCGAGCAATCGGTGCGGCGGAGTCCCGACTTCCTGCCGGGCACGATCGGCGTGGCGGAGTTGTACATTCAGCGCTGCCAGTGGGATGACGCGATCCGGGTAATCGAAACGGCGGGCAAGCAGCGTGATGAGCCATCGCATCAATTGCAGCGGCTTCTCGGGCAGTGCTACGACGGGCTCGACGACGTGGAGCAGGCAGTGGCCCACTACGAGCGGGCGATCCAGATCCACCGCGCGGACGCGCGTTCGATGCTGCTGCTTGGTGAGCTCTACGAGCGCCAGGGCGAGCCACGGAAAGCCCGGCAGCAGTACCAGGCGGCCATCGCCGCGAACCCCGACAACGTGCTGGCCCGTGAGGCGTACATCCGCAGTCTCCTGTACGCACGAGACGAGTCCACCCGTGCGGTGGGCCGCGTGTCCCTGGAGTTCGCGGAAATGCAGCGACGCGCACCCAACGACCCGGCCACGGGGCGGTGCTCGGCCCTGCTGACTTTCGTGCAGGATTCGGATCGTGATGCCTATTGCAGAAGGTTGAAAGGGCTGATCCGGGCCCATCCCGATGATCTGCGATCGCGCGTGGAACTCGCTACGACCCTGATGGCGTTTCGTGACTACGAGGAGGCGCGCCTGGAACTCACCGAGATCCTTGCCCGAGACCCGCGGTCGCCGCGAGCGGGGGAGCTGATGGCGATCGTGCTCACTAAGTTGCTGGATTTCGAGCAGGCTGCCGAGCAATTCCAGCGATTATTGACGCTGTACCCCAACCGGGGGGAGTGGGTTCGCAACTTTGCCGAGCTCCACCTGATTGATCAGGACTACGATGCCGCCGTCGGACTGTGGAAACGGTTCCTGTCGCTCCAGAAGCGAGCCGGACTTCAAGGCACCGCCTACCGGGGCCGGCTGATGGAGGCCTGCCGCCTGGCGGGGCGATTCGACGAGGCCCGGCAAATTGCCGAGGGGTGGCTGGAGGAGACCGATTCGAATGATCTGGCCCGCAACGGGGCGCGATGGTTCCTGCTGGCTGCGGACCAGGCCGAGCAGGACTATGATCGATACCTTGAGCGGTGCCGCCAGTGGTTAAGAGCGGTCCCCAATGACCGCGAAATCCGCGGTTGGCTGCTCGGGGTGAGCATGGAGGCTCCGCTCGGGGTGATCGGCCGATTCGAGGGACGGGGTGGACTGATCGGAGCCGGACGCTTTGACGAGGCGCTCCTCCAGGTGCTCGAGTGGCTGGCGGAAACGCCGGAGGACGCCACGGTGATCAGGTGGCAGATGGAGGTGCTCCAGTCGGCCAGGCGTTACGATGAAGCCATCGAGCTGTCTCGGAGCCTGTTGGCAACGGTGACCCAGCCGGAGGAACGGTTCGTCCGGCTCTATGTCCTGCAGATGACGTACGCCCGGGCGAGGCGCTATGACGAAGCTATTGCAACGGCGAAAGAGGCGATCGCGACCGCCCACGAACTGGTTTCCCAGATCGATTCAACCCGGGGGGCTGGATTCGAAGAGGCCGTCTTCAGCCACCGTCGCGGGATCGGCAGCCTGTTGACCCAGGCCGGACGGTTCGATCAGGCCATCGCTCACTTGAACAAGATGATCGAGGAAACGGGCGACGAGCAGCACAAGGCCGACCTGTTACGGGCGGTGGCGTACGTTTATCAGCGTCAAGGGCGCATGGCCCTGGCGGAAGAGCGTCTGCGCGAATCGTATGAGCTTGCTCCGACGGACATCGGGCTGAACAACGATCTGGGCTACACGCTGGCGGACATGGGCAAGGAACTGGAGGAGGCGGAGCGGATGATCCGGCTGGCGGTTGGAGAAGCCCCCCGGGAGCCGGCCTATCTGGATAGCCTTGGCTGGGTGTTGTACAAGAGAGGCAGACTGGACGAGGCCAGGACCTGGCTGACCCGGGCGGCGTCGCAGCAAGGGGGCAAGGATCCGGTTATCTTCGATCACCTCGGGGATGTAGAGTGGCGGCTGGGCGAGACGGTGAAAGCCGTCCAAACCTGGCGGCGGTCGCTGGAGAACTACGAGCGCCGATGGGCGGACGGGGAAACGGAGACGAACCAGGAGTTCGTCACGCGAATCAGCGGCAAACTGAAAGCGGCAACGAGCGGCGAAACGCCCGCGGTGGCGCCGGTCGTTGGGGAATAAACGACGAGTGACGATGGATCTGCCGAGACGGCGCCGATGGGGCGGTAGAGGAGATCGCTGATGGCAGGCCATTCCCATTGGGCGCGGATCAAGCGGAAGAAGGGCGTGACCGACGCTCGTCGGGGGCGTTTGTGGAGCAAGCTGGCGAGAGTCATCATTGTTGCCGCCCGTAGCGGCGGCGGTGATCCCAACCAGAACCTCTCTCTGCGCTATGCCATCGACAAGGCCAAGCAGGCCAACATGCCCAAGGATACGATCGCCGGCGCGATTAAGAAGGGGGCCGGCGGGGCGGAGGGCGCTCAGTACACGACGATCTACTACGAGGGGTACGGTGCGGGCGGCGTTGCCGTCTTGTGCGAAGTGCTGACCGACAACCGCAATCGCACCGCACCGGAGATCACGAAGATCTTCGAGCGACATCGGGGCAACGTCGGGGCCCCGGGGTGCGTGCAGTGGATGTTCTCGTCCAAAGGGCAGATCACCGTGCCGCGCGACTCCGCCGATGAAGATACGATCGCCGAGATCGCACTGGAAGCCGGCGCCGAGGATTACCAGGAATTGGAGGATGTGTGGGAAATCACCTGCGAGCCCTCCGCATTTGAACCGCTGCGGGAGGCCCTGGCCGCCGCGGAGATTGAGCCGCTTTCGGCGGAGCTGTCGATGGTCCCCTCCAGCACGGTCACCGTCGATGCCGGCAAGGGCAAGAAGGTGCTTAACCTCGTCGAGGCCCTCGAGGAACACGACGACGTCCAGAACGTCTATGCCAACTTCGAGATCCCGGACGAGGTGATGGCGAGGCTGGAAGACTGACTTCTGTTCTTTGTCTCGCTTGCTCGATCGTGTCGTACTCCTGGCACGATGGTCATCGTTGTCCACGCTCCCCGCACCGTTCCCGGCTGTTTTCGATCAAAAGAAGTGCCAGGAACTCGATGTTGCCCTTCTGGCCGGCGATCGGGCTTTCGATGAGTTGATCCACCACTGCGCCGGCCGCGGCGATCCGCTCGCGGATCAGATCCAGCGTCTGGCGGGCAAGGTCGGGTTCCAGGACGCCGCGGCGAAGGCGGTTGGGCTCGGCTTCGTAATGAGGTTTGATGAGCGTGATGATCCGACCGCCGGGCTTGAGCAGCTTGATCGCGTTGGGCAGGATGCGGTGCTGGGGCGTCCAGGCGACGTCGATGGTGACCAGATCGATCGGCTCAGGGAGCATGGCATGCATGGCATTGGTACGTTCCATTACCACGACGCGGGGGTCGGTGCGCAGGGTGTAGGCCAGGACGCCGTAGCCCGTGTCGATCGCGTAGACGCGTCCGGCCCCCCGCCGCAGGAGGCAATCGACGAACCCGCCGACGTTGCTGCCCAGATCCGCGCAGACCAATCGCGCCGGCTCGATCCCAAAGGCGTTTAGAGCGGCGGCCAGCTTGACCCCGCCCCGACTGACGTACGGACGCTCGGGGGACTCAGGCACCACCTTGTCTCCGGTCTCGTCGGGCTGGATGCTCACGATGAATTGCATGGCAGGCCGCCCAGCCCCGTTTTCGGTCGGCCAGTTTCTCCGGGGTGGCACGGGTCCGCCGCGCATGATTCTCCCGGAGCCGGCACCGCCGGCGGTCAACGGGACACGTCGGCCAACTCGAGCCTGGGTTTCCACGGACCCGTGGACCGTCCGCTGAAGCTGCTTCATCAACGCGTTGACCGATACCACCCACGTCCGGGGCACCCGGCGGCAACAGGGTATAGTGCAGTCTTCGGCAACGGTGACAACGGTATGCGCCACCGCGACGTTCGTCAATCCGGAGGGGCGACTTGACGACCTAAACTGTCACGCACCCGGCGTCATCCGTACGTTCGTGGACGTCTTGAGATTTGCCAGGCTGGCGGCGAGAATGTCTCGGCGCGAGTGTGCGTAGGCGCTGTGGCTGTAACAGGAAAGAAAGGCGCGGTATGTCGGTAAGACTGATGATCTGGATGGGCTTGCTGTCAGGGGCGAATTGCTGCTGGGGCGCGGTCGGCGGCGCGGAGGCTATTGACGTTGGCGATCGCAAGCAGCTTTTCATAGACCACCGCTTCATCGAGACCAGCCGGGGGATCGAGCTGACGGTCAATCCGCCGGTGAAGAAGGAGATTGTCCTCCGCCCCGACGAGACCGAGGCCGACGGCATGTTCTGGATCTCCGCCGTGGTGGAAGTGGACGGCGAGTACCTGATGTACTACGGCACGAGGCGTTCGGGGAGGTCGTCAGAGAAGGACCCCCGGCCCACGATCCTGCGTCTGGCCCGAAGCAAGGACGGCCTGCACTGGGAGCGGGCTCGCGTTGGGCTTTTCGACATCGGCCGGGGGGTCAACAACAACATCGTCACGGTGGGTGCCTGGGCAACCGTCTTTCTCGATCCGAACGAGACCGAGGGCTATCGATTCTGGATGCTCGGCCACGTCAGGGAGAACAAGTACTGGCCCGAGAGCCAGGGGGCCCAGCGCAGCTACCCCCGCGGTGAAAGAAGGCCGGGCGCCCTCTATTTGTGTCGCTCCAAGGATGGCATCCACTGGTTCCGGGTTCGGGATCCGGTCTTCCCGTTTACCGGCGACACTCGGAACCAGGGTCTGTTCGACCCGCGGATCAACAAGTACGTCTGCTATCTCCGATCGCGGCCGGGCGGGCATGGAAGCCGGGCCGTCGCCCGCGGCGAGAGTGCGCACCTCGTCGGCCCGTGGCCCTTCAAGCCCGATCCGAACCGCGACAAGAGACGGCCGGAGCAATACGGCTGGTTGATGACCGAACTACCCATCGTGATGGCCAAGGACGAGTCCGATCCGCCGTCCCTCGGGATCTACACACCCAACGTGCACATCTACCCGTGGTCCGAGGATGTGTACCTGGCCTTTCCGGGGGCGTACCGGTTGCGGGATGGTATTGCGAGTTACGGCCGGGATGAGCGCGGCAAGCCCGCCAACGAGGGTCCGCTCCAGCCAGCATTGGCCGTGAGTCGCGACGGGGTGTCCTGGCGACGCTTCCGCACGCCGTACGTGGGGCTGGGACGCATCGGGGAGATCGACAGCGGCACGATCTACATGGGTGTGGGTATGGTCCGCCAGGGCCAGGAGATCTGGCAGTACTTGAGCGTGTCGCCGCATACTCATCACGGCTTCGGGATATCGCTGCCGGGAATGGACGGCGGTATTCTGCGGACGGTGCAGCGTCTGGACGGTTTCGTGTCGGCCGACGCGGGGCCGGCTGGTGGCGATATGACCACGCCTCCGATCGTGTTCGCAGGCAATCGGCTGCAACTCAACGTGGACTGCAGCGCGATCGGCGAGGTATGGGTCGAGATTCAGGACGCCCGGGGCAAACCGCTCCCCGGTTACTCGATGGAGGAGGCGGTGAGCGTGGACCTCAACGGCGTGGCCCAGGAGGTGTGGTGGAAGCAGGGGCCCGATGTCGGCCCGCTGGCGGGCAGGCCGATCCGGCTGCGGTTGCGGATGCGCTCGGCGAAGCTGTATGCGTTCCAGTTCACGAAAGTGTCACCGGACGCGGAATAACCCTTGGCAACTGTGACCGTGGGAAGAAGGTGCCGCTCATGAACGTCCGCTAACCGCCGTAGCGGCGCGCGAGGCGTCTACTAACCCTTCGTTTGGCCCGCCCGTGCCGAGCGGTGCCGGCTTGCGACCGCGGGTAAGGGCCGAGCCTATTGCGATGGTCCCCCCTTCACCGCACGGATGACGGAGTTCATCCACTCGTCCCGGCGAAGGAACCTTACATCCGCAAACCCACCCGCCATGAGGTCCTCTCGATACTCATCGAACGTGTAGGTCCCGCCCCCCTCGGTGGCGGTCAGCATGTTCACCGCGAACATCGCCCCGGCAGCGGGGCGCGTCCGGGATGCGTCCATCACGAGATCCCGAAGCAGGAGCACCCCGTCGGCGGTGAGGGCCCGGCGTATCTTGACGAACAGCGCCTCGTTCTGCTCCCGTGAGTTCTGATGACCGATCGCGCTGACCCACGCGAAGTCCGCCCCGCCCGGCAGGTCATCCACGTAGAAATCGCCCGGCACGAGCGTGACCCGTTCGCTCAAACCGGCCTCGGTGATACGCGCCCGGGCCAGCGGGATAACCGCCGGCAGATCAAACAGCGTCGCGGTCGCGCCGGGTACCGCCCGAAGGAACTCGATCGTCCAAGTACCCGAAGCCCCTCCAACGTCAAGCAGCCGGCGAAAAGCCAGCGGCCGAAGCTCGTCGATCAGATGCTCAGCCGCCGGTCGGGACACATTGTGCATTGCTCCGATGAACGCAGCCTGGTCGGCTGCTTCGCCCCTGATGCTCGCCGGGCCCTCGGGGCGTTTGCCCGTCCGGACCGTCTGGGCAAGCTGGACCCACCGGCGAAGACAGTTGCCCTGATGCCGCACCATCGGCAGGACGCTTCGCGAGCCCGACTCCGTCAGGGTTTCAGCGACCTCCGGCGGGACGCTGTACTCGTCATCCTGCTTGGCCAGAAGCTCCATGGCCACCAGCGCATCCAGCAGTATGGTCGTTGCCCGCCGATCGGTGCCGAGTTCAGCCGCCAGGGACGAGGCCGTCGTCCACCCGTCGCCCAGGACGCTGAAAACGTCCAGATCCACCGCCGCAGCCAGCATACACGCCCGCTGATAGGCCCTTGCCGTCTCCAACACTTCCTCTGGGGTCCATTGTCTGGCCATCTGTACACCTACCGCGCCGCGTACCGTTTCTCCACCTTACCAGATCGTACGTAAGGACGACACCGGTTGCGGCAACCTTCTGGTGGCACCGGTTGCCATAACTCGTCGACTTCGGCGGGTGGCACATGCTACGAGCGGGTGGCCGAGTCTCCAAGCGCGAAATGCTACGTGGGCGAGCAGAATGTAAAGCTGGCGATGGATGCTTGTCCGCCCGATGCGGAGTCCTGATCGCGCGGCATCACCACGGGTCTGCTTCGCGGAATTCCGTTTCGCAGACCCGTGCCACCCAGGTCCGGGGCACCCGGCGAATCGTCCGGAGTCAGAATGTGGCGGGCGTGCCGCCGCGGGCACGGTTCGGCGGGCGTCGTTGCCGATGCAGCCAATCCAGCCACTCTTTCATGCCCCGGCCGGTTTTGTTCGACAGTTCAATGAGCGGAGCTCGTGTGTTGATCCGCGACAGGTCGTCGCGCACCCGGCGAACTTCGAACTCGAGCACGCCGATCAGGTCCACCTTGGTCAGCAGAATGGCGTCGGCGACCTGGAACAGGATGGGGTACTTGGCCACCTTGTCGTCGCCCTCGGGCACGCTGAGCAGCACCACCCTGAGGTGCTCGCCCAGGTCGAAAGCGGCGGGACACACCATGTTGCCCACGTTTTCGACGAACAGGAAGGTGATGCGATCGAGCGCCAGGGTGTTCAAGCCTTGAGCTACCTGGGCGGGCGACAGGTGGCACCCCTTGCCGGTGTTGATCTGCGTGGTCTGGACGGCGAGGTGGCCCAGTCGCTCGGCATCGCGGGTGGTCTGGAGGTCGCCGACCAAGACGGCACACGGGTTGTCCGGACCGAGGGCGGGTATGGTGTTTTCCAGCAGGGCGGTCTTGCCGCTGCCGGGGGCGCTCATCAGGTTGATCGCGACCAGCCGGGCCTCATCCATGCGCCGGCGGTTCGCCTCGGCAACCGCCCCGCTGGCTTTCAGGACGTTTTCGACGACGTTGATCTTCATGACAGCGATGCCTCTTCGTCCGCCTGGCAGGTCACGCTTGTCAAGATGATGTCGTTGCCGGCGACGATGCGAACGTCGGCCTGGCTGCACCGCGGGCAGGCGAAGCTGATCTCGACCTCGGGCTCAAACCTGCACCCGCACACGTTGCACGAGGCAACTGCCTTAACCTGGCTGATGCTGAGCTTAGCCCCGTGGGCCATTGTCCCCTCGCTGGCGAGCGTGAACGCCAGCTCCAGCGCCTCGGGCACGACTTGCCGCATGAGACCGATGTGCACCTCGATCTGCTCGATGCGGGTGGCGCCGTGCTGTTCGGCCGCCTCGACGGCGCGCTCGACGATATCGGTTGCGATCGGCATCTCATGCACGGTTGGCACCTTGGTCCCGGGGCCGCTGCCGCTCGGGAGTCAACAGATCCGCGGCAATTCCTCGCCGTACGGGCGCTGCACGATGCGGCGTCCTCCCGCCCGAGTCACGAGCTCCACCAACGGCGGATCCCCCTCCACGATTCGTCCGATGACAGCGGCATGGGTGCCCAACTGGTGGCTTCGACACGTCTCCAACACGGGTTCGGCATCCCAGGCCGGGGCGACAATGACGCACTTGCCTTCATTGGCGATGGTCAACGGATCAAGTCCAAGCAGCTCAGCCGTGTGCCGGGCAATGCTCGATATCGGAACCGCCTCCTCCCCGACCTCGACGCTGAAACCCGTATCCTCAGCCAGGTCGGCCAGGACGCCGGCCAGGCCCCCGCGGGTCGGGTCGCGGAGGAACTTGAGATCAGCCCCCCGATCAAAGAGGGCACCGATCAGATCACCCAACGGCGCCACGTCGCTTCGCAACTCCGTGTCGAACGTCAACCCCTCGCGCAGCGACATCACGGCCAGGCCGTGCTCGGCGATGCGACCGGTCAGAATGACAACGTCGCCGGGTACGATCCGCCCAGCGGCGAGCCGGGCGTCATCCCGCATCTCGCCGATGCCGGCGGTCGTGATGGTCGTGCCGCCGCCTCCGCGATGCTCGACGACCTTGGTGTCGCCGGTGGCGATGACCACGCCGGCCTCGGCGGCGGCGGCGGCGATGGAGTCGATGATGCGGTCGAGCACGGACATCGAGAGCCCCTCTTCGATCACCAGCGCGAGGCTGAGGACCTTAGGCGTGGCGCCCATAACCGCCAGGTCGTTCACCGTGCCGCAGACCGCCAGCCGACCGATATCGCCGCCGGGGAACTCCAGCGGCTCAACCACGAAAGCGTCGGTGGTAAAGGCGATTCGCTCCGCCGCCGTCGGAATGACCGCACTGTCGGTCAGCGGGTTGAGCAGCGGGTTGCCCAGCTTCGGCAGGAGCCGCTCGTCAATCAACCGTCTGGTCAACTCTCCCCCGCCGCCGTGGGCGATGACGACCCGCTCGTCACCGGATGTCTCTGGCAGTGCGCTCATCATGACCCTGCCTTGGCCGAGGTGCCGCTATCCCCGGGGGCAATCGACGCTCGAGCCGGGCCGTATCTGTACCAGGCCGAGCAGGTCCCTTCGCTGCTGACCATGCACGGACCGATGGGCCGGGCGGGCGTGCATTCGTTGCCGAACAGCGGGCAGTCCTGGGGCCCGATCCTGCCCTGGATCACCTGGCCGCACCGGCACCCGGGCGGGTCGTAATCTTCCCCGATGGTCAGACCGAAGCGGGGCACCGCGTCGAATCGCCGGTATCGCTCGCGGAGTCTCAGCCCGCTTGCCGGGATCGTGCCCATCGCCCGCCAGATCGTCGCCGCCGGCTCGAACACCGCGGCCATGCAGTCCCGTGCCGCCGCGTTACCATCATTCGTGACTGCCACACCATAGACGTTTTCCACCGCCGCGTCGCCCCGGGCGATCTGTTGGAGAAGGTGCCGGATGCCCAGAAGCATCTGCGCCGGCTCGAAACCGGCCACCACGCAGGGCTTGTGATAGCGATCCACGATGGGCCGATAGGCCCCCGCCCCGATAACGACGCTCACGTGCCCGGGGCACAGGAATCCGTCGATGGGCACGTCACCCGCGGCCAGCAACGCCGACATCGCCGGGACCACCAGCTTGTGATCCGCCAGCACGAAGAAGTTCGCCAACGCCTTCTTGTCCGCCTCCCGGATCGCCGCCGCGGTTGCCGGAGCGGTGGTCTCGAAGCCCACGGCCAGAAAGATGACCTGCCGGTCCGGATGACGCTCAGCAAACTGAACCGCGTCCCGTGCGGAGTACACGACCGTCACCTGCGCCCCCCGTGCCCGCTGCTGTTCGAGACTGCCGGTCCGCCCCGGGACGCGGACCATGTCGCCGTAGGTGCAGATCGTCACCTCCGGCCGGCTCGCCACCTCACAGGCGGCGTCGATGTAGCCCTGCGACGTGACGCACACCGGACAGCCCGGGCCACTGATCATCCGCACCGACGGCGGGAGCAGCGACTTCACACCGCTGCGAAACAGCGAGACGGTGTGCGTGCCGCAGACCTCCATGAGCTGGACGCGGCCAAGATCGCGAGAGGTGCCGATAATCCGCTCGATGAGTTGTTGGACGTTCTCGCGATCCATGGGCGGGCTTTCACTCAGTCAACGCTATTGGGGCAAACGCCGTGCTCATTGACGCACCACGGAGACACGGAGGCAAAAAGAAGCAACAAGAGACAACAACGCGCTCCCCTGCGGGTCGCGGCTAAACGTGGCGAGAGCTCCCGTTCGGGTCGCGGCTAAACGTGGCAATGGGAACGGTCTTCCTTTCTCTCGGTCTCTCCGTCCCTCCATCTCTCCGTCCCTCCATCTGTTCTTCTCCCCCTCGCCCACTCTCCTCGTCTGCCCCTGTGCGTTTTCTCGGTGCCTGCGTGTCTTCCGTGGCGAGCCTTCTACTCTTGTGCCCGGTCGCGCAGTTCGGCGGGCATTTCGGCGAGGTCGGCGGCGTCCAGGTACTTCCAAGTCTCCATTGCCTCGGCTTCATCGAGCACGTTCAGCGCGAAACCCGCGTGGACCAGGACCCAGTCGCCCGCTTTGGCCTCGGGCGTGAAGGCCAGGCTCACGTCGAGCCGGCTGCCCTGAAAATCGACCGTCGCCACAGTACCCGTCACCGGGTCGGCGTCGGATGCGTGCACTTCGATGATCTTTCCCGGCACAGCTAGGCACATTCCGGTCGTCTCCTCAAGCGTTCGGCGGCCACTACCGCCTGTCCCAGTGCGATGCCCCCGTCCCCCGGGGGGACACGTTGGTGCACGAAGACCTGCTTACCCGCCGCTTGCAACAGGGCCACGAGCCTTTCGAGCAGGATCCGGTTCGCGAAACACCCGCCGGACAGCACCACGCGATCCCGCTCGCTCCGCTCGGCAGCAAGATCGGCGGCGTCGGCCAGCATGGCCGCCACCGTCTCATGGAAGCCGCGGGCCAGTTCCGCCTCGTTGCGGCCGCCTTTCATACCGGCGACAAGGTCGCGGATCAGCGGTCTCACATCGAGAAGCGCCGGCCCGCCGTTATCCTCGGTGCGGACCAGGCGGTAGGCAAGCGGCTCGACCGGCGGGCTTTGCCGGGCCACCGCCTCCAGGGCCATTGCCGCTTCCGCCTCGTAGCGGTTGCTGTCGCAGACGCCGAGTAGAAAAGCCGCCGCGTCGAACAGTCGGCCCAGGCTGGACGTGAGCGGGGCCCGCCTCGGATGCGCCAGCCGCCGGTCCGCCATCGCGACCGCCTGCTCGTCAACCCGCCGCAGGGCAAACCAGGCCTGCTCCCTCCAGTGAGTTCCAAAAGCTTCGTGCAGCAGCCCCGCAGCCGGCCTCCAGGTCTCCCGCGCCCCGGCGTCACCCCCGAGCAGTGGGAAGCAATCCAGGTGGCCGGCACGCTCGAAATCCGCCTCATCGCAGATGAGCACCTCGCATCCCCAGATCGTGCCGTCCAACCCGTAGCCCGTCCCGTCGCACGACAGGCCGACCACGCGCCCGCTGATGCCGTTGTCGGCCATGCAACTGACCACGTGGGCATGGTGGTGCTGCACCGCGGTGGCCTCCAGTTTCAGGCCCCGGGCATAGCGCGTGGCGACGTAGTCGGGGTGCAAGTCGTGTGCGACGAGGCGGGGCTCCGCGCGGAGCAGGGCTTTGAACCGCTCGATGGTCTGGACGAAGTTGCGATAGGCAGCCGGGTTCGACAACTCGCCCAGATGTTCGCTCAAGACGGCTTCACAGCCGCTGAAGAGGCAAATGGTAGCTTTTAACTCACCCCCGACGGCAAGGATCGGCTCGGGGGCCTCGGCTTGAAGCGGGATCGGCGCCGGCACGTAACCGCGGGCACGCCGGATCGGCATTACGGGCGGCAGCGCTCGACAAGAGGCCGTTGCCGACCCCATCGCCATCACCACGGAATCATCCACCCGCCGCTCGATCTCGCGGTTGTGCAGCAGGAACGCATCGGCGATACCGGCCAGTCGCAGCCGGGCCTCGCCGTTCTCGCAGCAGAGCGGTTCCTCGGCCGGATTGGCCGACGTCATCACCAGCGGCCCAAGTCCCTCGGCAAACAGCAGGTGGTGCAGCGGCGTGTAGGGCAGCATGATCCCGAAGTAATCGCCGTTCGGGGCGACGAGTCGGCTGATCGGGGTCTCGTCGCGCTGGGGCATCAACACGATCGGCCGGACGATACCCGTGAGCTCGGCCGCCGAAGCCTCATCCATCTCCACGAGTTCCCGCGCCGCTTCCAATGACGGGACCATCATCGCCAGCGGCTTGGCCTCTCGCCATTTCCGTTTGCGAAGCCGGGCCACCGCCCGGTCGTCGTCCGCACAGCAGGCCAGATGGAACCCGCCCAATCCCTTGACCGCAACCACCGCCCCGCAACGAAGCCACTCCGCACAGACCCGTATCGCATCCCCGCTCACCTCCTGCCCCTGAAGGTCGGTGAGCCAGACGTACGGGCCGCACACCGGGCAGGCATTCGGCTGGGCATGAAACCGGCGATTGGCGGGATCGTCGTACTCCGCCTGGCACGCCGGGCACATCACGAACCTGGCCATCGTCGTGTTCGGACGGTCGTAAGGTACCGCCTGAATGATCGAGTAGCGCGGACCGCAGTTCGTGCAGTTGATGAACGGATAGCGATACCGCCGGTCCTGCGGATCGAACAGCTCGGCCAGGCAATCGCCGCAGGTGGCGACGTCCGGCGTGATCTCGGCATCCTGCTTTCCGTCATGCATGCTGGTCACGATGCGGAAGGTGCGCTCATGTTCGAGCGGGATCGTGCGAGCCGACAGGCCCGCGATCTGGGCCAGCGGTGGGAGTTCGGCCCGCAGGCGGGCCTCGAACGCTTGCACCTGATGCACCGGCCCTTCCACCTCAATGAACGCCCCCCGCGGGTCGTTCCCCACGATCCCGCCGAGCCCCAGATCCGCGGCCAGCCGGGACACGAAGGGTCGAAAACCCACACCCTGCACCCGCCCCTGGACCTCGAACCGGCGGCGCACCACCCCGGCCGCACCTGAGGAGTCAGGTGCCTGAGACGCGTTATCGGTGCCGGATCCGGCCTGAATCGACATGTCCCGCGGACCTCTGCAACGTCATTCCTGCCGATCGGATGCCAACTGATAGAGTCTAGTCCAGAAAGGAATCCTTGCCCACCCGCCGGGCCCGGGCCCCGCGGCGTGATCGGCGCAGAGGTCTGAGTCAAGGTGACGCCCAGCGAGCCCCAGCGAGCCGGGCCGTCCTCGGCCCGGTCACGATCAGCCCGCACCGTCAGATCGACGACCCGCCCCCGCGAAAAAGGGGGCTGGCTCCGCCCCGCGGGCTGCGCGCAATGCTGAATGGTGTGCACGGGGTAGACAACTACGGGTGGTCGGAACCCGTCACGGCGGTGCCTGTCCCCTTTTTCGTGCGGTCAACCCACGCACGCCCGCCGCGTGCGAGCGCTCGCTCGGGGATCGACAATATCAAGGAGGGATGGTATCTTCTTGCACACTGACGGCGAGGACGTCTCAGACCCGAGATTCGAACATCCCTGCAAAAGGGGTCGCACATGAGCGACTTCGGCCAGTGGGAAACCAAACAGATTCGAACGACACGCTTGATGCTCGATCCCGAGAATCCCCGCATCCTGACTCCCCATGAGTCTCTCGGCCAGGAGGAGATCTTAGCCGAGCTGGTTCGTCGGGAGGACGTCTACAGCCTTACGCGGGACATCGCCAGCCAGGGCTACTATCCAACCGAAACGCTCGTAGCGATAGCGGGTGAAGGTCGGCGATACGTGGTGGTGGAAGGTAACCGGCGACTTGCGGCCATAAGACTCCTTGAGAACCCCGCGCTCGCCCCGGAATCCGAGCGTTCGCGATTCAGCGCACTCGCGCGGGGAGCAGTCGGGCGAGTCCCGGACGAGATCCGCGTGACGATTGCTCCCAACCGCGTTGCCGCCCGCCCGTTGATCCTCAATCGCCACACGCGTAGCGACATCAAGAAATGGAACGTGTTCATGCAGGGGCGGTACATCGAGCAAATGGTCCGCGACGGCTATTCGCTAAGCGAGATCATTCGCCAGACAGGGCTCGCCCCCGATAATGTCAAGCGAAGGCTGCGCGACGCGAAACTGTATCGCATGTTGCGGTCCTGTGAACTGGACGAGGACGTGCGGCGGATTGTGGACGACCCACACCGCTTCAGCCACAGTACCGCGCAGCGCTTGGCAGAATCTACGGCTGGCCGACAGTGGCTCGGCCTGGAGCCAGCGGACGAGGAAGGCTATCGCATCTGCAGCAGACCTGGTGACTTGCGCAAAGCCCTGTCGCGGGTAGCAGCAGATATTGCGCACGGGAAGGTGACGACCCGAACACTGCACGATGAGAGTAATGTGAAGGAATACCTCGGGAGCGTCAATCGCCTCAAACCAAAGCGAAGGGCCTCAGGTTCCACGACCGCGGACGCGTTCATCGGCCGCGGCGGCGCCGCCACGCGCACGCCTTCAACTTCCGTACCGGCCAGGCGATCTACTGTCAGGGAGTCGAAGTCGATTCTGCCGCATGGCCTGAATTGTCGTCTCCACAGCGTACGCATTGTTCAATTGTTCAAGGAACTCAAGAGCCTCAAGCTGGCCAAGTACCCGAACGCGTCCGCGATCATGCTGCGGTCACTGGTCGATATGGCGCTGGGAAACTACCTCGACAAGTCCGGCCATACCGACAAGATCAAGCGAGCGCTGGGCACGCAGTCACCCAAGCCGGCTGACTGGGCGCCCTCGCTGGCTCAGATGTTGAAGCACATCGTGAACAAGACCAAGGAGTCCGAAGTCCCCCTGCCACCGACCGCCCGACGAGCCCTGCAAAGGCTCGTGTCCGCTCAGGACACCGCGTTAACTCTGGCATCCATGGACGGTTTCGTCCACAATCGCTATATGACGCCGACTGTTGAAGACCTCCGGGCGATTTCGGTGACCCTCCAGCCGTTGCTGGAACTGGTGCTCGCCGAGCCAGAGGTCTCCTAGAGCGCTTGGGCACCGATTCATGGCAGAGCCATATAGCCCGTTGCGTTATCCTGGCGGCAAGGCTGCACTGACGCCGTTCTTGGCGGGCATCCTGCGGGCCAATCGGTTGCTGGACGGTGTTTACGTCGAGCCCTACGCTGGTGGAGCCGGGGCAGCGTTGGGTTTGCTCATCGGTGAGCACGTAGACCGCATCGTGATAAACGATGCCGACAGCCGCGTGTATGCATTCTGGTGGACTGTTCTAAACCGCACGGCTCGTTTCCTTGACATGCTCGCAACGACTTCAGTGACCATCGACGAATGGCGTCGGCAGCGTCAGATCTACCTGCGGCCGGCGAGGCATTCGCGGCTCCGCGTCGGCTTCGCCGCGTTCCTTCTCAATCGCTGCAACCGGTCGGGGATACTGGTGAACGGTGGGCCGATCGGCGGCTACAATCAGGCCGGTCGCTGGAAGATCGATGCCCGCTACGATCGGGAGAAACTCGCGGCCCGGATACGGCGGGTGGCTCGGTACCGCGAGCGCATCGAGCTGTTCAACCGTGATGCCGTGGACTTGCTGCGCTCGATCATCGGCCGGCGGAAGGACGCCGCCGAGACGCTCGTCTATCTCGATCCACCGTACTACCGCAAGGGAGCGCTGCTCTACTTAAACGCCTATCGGCCACGCGACCATCGGCGGCTTGCGATGTTCTTACGCAGACGTCAGCCGTACCGATGGCTCGTTTCGTACGACAACGTGCCCGAAATCTGCGACCTGTATGCCGGATTCCGGCAGACGCCCTTCGACATGACGCACACGGCCTATGAACGGCGTGTCGGCCATGAAGTGCTGATTCGCGATCCGCGACTCGTGGTGCACGATGCGGCTCTAGAATCGTTGTACGTCGGTTGATCCGCGCTGGGACGGGTGGCCCACGCTTCGATAGGCAAGGCACGAGCATGTCCCCCGAAATCGCCGCTTGTCTCCTACCCGGCCCGGGCGTGTCATCCGGGCCGGCTGGATTTGACCCGTACGCCGGGGGCGCGCCGCCGCCCTCTGTTGTGCAAAGGAGTCCCCGCGAGGGCCGCCACCATCGCCGGCGGCGCCTCCGCTCGGCGAGCGAGAAGCCAGCCACACAAAAGCGGCAGCAGGGAAAGCCAATTGACCCGGCCCGGGGACGGGCCGGCTCGCTGCCCATTCGGGCTCGCTGCCCATTCGGGCTCGCTGCCCATTCGGGCTCGCCCCTCATCCGGGGTCGCTCCCCATTCAGGCTCGCTTCTTGTATCCGGACCGGTGAGAGTTAGCGGGCCGATTCAGGTCCCACGGCGACCTCCGGCCGCTTCGGTGGCTTGAGCATCAGCCCGAGTGCCGCCGCCACCAGGCACGCCACGCCCGCGATGATAAAGGGTATCTTCCAAGCGTTCACGTCGCCGGCGGCGTGGGCCCGGAAATGGGCGGCAATCTGGGGCCCAACGATCCCCGCGACGCCGTAGGCCAGGAACACCCAGGGGTAGTTCTGACCGACGTTCTTGTTGCCGAAGAAGTCCGCCGTAGCCGCAGGGAACAAGGCGAAATTGCCGCCGAAGTTGAACCCGATGACACAGGCGCCCGCGATCAGCCCCGTCTTGGTGCCGCCGATGTTGAAGAACAGCAGCATCATGATCCCTTGCGCAAGACACATCAGGAACAGCGTGGTCTTGCGGCCCAGCTTGTCCGAAACCGTTCCCCAGATGATTCGCCCCAAGCCGTTGAGGATCGCCAGGGCGGCCATGGCCGTGCCGGCGACCTTGCCCGCAGCATCCTTGCCCTCGACCGCGCCGGCGGCAACCAGGCCGTCCGTTCCGAACAGGCGGATGCAACCGATGACCATCAGGCCGGCCATCGCCGAGCCGGTGAACATCAGGAGCAAAGCCCAGTATTGGGGAGCGCGGCCCATCTGTCCGGGCAACAGGTCAGCCGCTGCCCGCGCTTTGGCGCCGCTGGCGGCGTCGGTTCCCGGATTCCAGCCGGCGGGCCTCCAACCTGCCGGCGGGTTGACCATGACCAGGCTGCCCAGCACCACCAAGACCAGGAACGCAATCCCATAGACGAAGAACACGCCCTGCACCCCCGGCAGGCCGAACAGCTTTCCGTCGAGGATATTCAGCAGGCCGCCCCACCAACTGCCGGCCAGCTTGACCCAGATCAGAGCACCGAACCCGAACCCGGCAACCGCCAGACCAGTGATCACCCCTTTCATGTCGGGAAACCATTTGACGCCGACCGCGATCGGGATCACGTACGCCAGCCCGATCCCCGCGCCGCCGACGATCCCGATACAAATCAATTGTGCTGCGAAGGTCTTGCCCAGCAGCCCGCCCAGCATGTACCCTGCACCTAGCACCACGCCGCCGACTACAGCAACCTTCTTCGGTCCGATTCTGGCCTGCCACTTCCCCGCGTAGAGCATCACGAGGGCGAAGGTCGCCAAACCCGCGCAGAAAATCCACTGCGTCTGGGCGGGGCTGAAACCGTAGCCGCCCTCGGCCGGGCTGGCTTCGAGCGTCGTCGTGAACACGCTCCAGGCGTAGATGGCCCCAAGACACAACTGGATGAGAATGGCTCCGAGGACGACAAGCCAACGGTTCATGACTTGCTCAGTGCCTGCTGTGGGTTCGTCGCTCACTGTCGTGTTCTCCCTTCGACGGTGGATTGACTCATTTGCGTGAACGTTCAGCGGCGCCGAGCGCGGCACCTTCACCACGTCACGCCCCGTGAACCCGACGCACGAGACGGGCTGAACGGCGCTTGCGCCGTGACGACGAGTTGCCGGTCCCACTTACGACTTCTGGTACGTCTCCACCAGGTCGCCCACCACGCTGGGATCGGCCAGGGTCGAGGTGTCGCCGACCTGGTCCGGCTCACCCTCCGCGATCTTACGCAGAATCCGACGCATGATCTTGCCCGAGCGAGTCTTGGGCAGACCGGGGGCCCAGTGGATCACGTCCGGGGCTGCGATCGGCCCGATCTCCTTACGCACGTGTTTGACCAGTT
>CAZOIA010000015.1:0-45574 GCA_964579675.1 uncultured Planctomycetales bacterium
CTGGAGAACTGCACGGAGATACTGTGCCAGACCCGCCCGGATGTAATCTGGGAGATCCACACCCGGTTCCTGCGGGTCGGGTGCGATGCCGTCGAGACGAACACCCTGGGGGCAAACAAGCTCGTGCTGGCGGAATTCGGTCTGGTGGAGCAGGCTCGGGAGCTGAACCGGCTCGCGGCCGAGATCGCCCGGGGAGCCTGTGATGCGATGAGCAAGCCCGAGCATCCGCGGTTCGTGCTGGGCTCGATAGGGCCGGGAACGAAGCTGGTATCGCTCCGGCAAACGACGTTCGACGTGCTCCAAGACAGTTATGCCGAGCAGGCTCGGGGTCTGATGGACGGCCGCGTGGACGTGCTGCTCATCGAGACCTGCCAGGACATTCTGCAATGCAAGGCGGCCCTGGCCGGCATAGAGATCGCGTTCGCCGAAGCCGGTCGCCGCGTGCCGATCATGGTGCAAATCACCATGGAGACGACCGCTACGATGCTGGTCGGTACGGACATCGCGGCAGCACTGACGGCGTTGGACGCGTATCCCCAGATCGAGGTGATCGGGCTGAACTGTGCCACTGGCCCCCAGGAGATGAGCGAGCACGTCCGCTACCTGAGCGCCCAGTCCGTGCGACCGATCAGTGTGGTGCCGAACGCCGGCATGCCCCAGATCGTGGGCGGCGAGGTGCACTACCCGCTCACCCCGGAGGAGCTGGCACGATGGCTGACCGAGTTTGTTGAGCAGGACGGCGTCAGTATCGTGGGCGGCTGCTGTGGTACGACGCCGGAGCACCTGGCCCGGGTCGTCGAGGCGATCCGGGGACGCAAGCCCAAACCCCGTCAACCGGCATTGGAACCCAGCGTATCGAGCCTCTACCAGGCCACCGCGATTAGACAGGACAACAGCTTCCTGATTATCGGTGAGCGGACCAACGCAAACGGGTCGAGGAAGTTCCGCGAGCGGCTGGCCGCCGACGACGTGGACGGCATGGTGCGCATCGCCAAGGACCAGGTCAAGGTCGGCAGCCACATGATCGACGTGTGCACCGCTTGCGTAGGCCGGGACGAGCTGGCGGACATGACCCGGTTGATCTCCCGGCTGGCGACCGAGGTGCCCGTTCCGTTGATGATCGATTCCACCGACTCGGCGGTGATCGAGGCGTCGCTCAAGCTCGCGGGCGGCAAGTGCATTGTCAACAGCGTGAACCTGGAGGACGGCGAAAGGCGGTGCGACGAGGTGCTGCCGATCTGCCGGAAGTATGGGGCAGCGGTCGTCGCCCTGACGATCGATGAGCAGGGCATGGCCAAGACCGCCGAGAAGAAGCTGGCGATCGCCAGGCGGATATACAAGGTGGCGACGGAAAAGCACGGCATCAGACCCGGCGACCTGCTGTTCGACCCGTTGACGTTCACGATTTGCACGGGTAACGACGAGGACCGCCGGCTCGCACTGGAAACGCTCAAGGCGATCCGGCAGATCAAGCAGGACATGCCCCAGTGCCACGTACTGCTGGGGGTGAGCAACGTGAGCTTCGGGATCAAGCCGGCGGTTCGGCACGTGCTCAACAGCGTGTTTCTGCACTACGCCCGTCAGGCGGGCCTGGACGCCGCCATCGTCCACGCCGCGGGAATAAGACCCCTTTATCAGATCGATGAGGAACTGCGCGAGATCGCGCGGAAGCTCATCTTCGACGAAAGGTCCGGCAGTTACGATCCGTTGGCGGAACTCCTGGCGCGGTTTCCGGACGACGCTCCCCAGAGGGCACGGCCAACCAAGGTTGATCTCGGCATCGAGGATCGGCTCAAGCAGCACATCATCGCCGGCGACCGATCCGCACTCAGTGAGAGACTTGACGAGGCGATGCAGAAGTACGCACCGCTGGCCATTATTGGCGACATCCTGTTGCCCGCGATGAGAACGGTCGGCGACCTGTTCGGTGCGGGACAGATGCAGTTGCCGTTCGTGCTCCAGTCAGCCGAGACCATGAAAGCAGCCGTCGCCTACCTCGATCCGCACATGGAGCAGAGGCCGGAAACCGGCAGGGGATCGATCGTGCTCGCAACCGTCCAGGGCGACGTCCACGACATCGGGAAGAACCTGGTCGACATCCTGCTGAGCAACAACGGGTATGCCGTTTACAACCTGGGCATCAGGCAGCCGATCAACCAGATCATCGAGGCATGGCGGGCCAGGAAACCTGATGCGATCGGCCTGTCGGGCCTGCTGGTCAAGAGTACCCTGGTAATGCGGGACGATCTTGAGGTGCTGAACGAGCGCGGTCTCAGCCCGCCGGTGATTCTGGGCGGGGCGGCCCTGACCCGCAAGTACGTGGAGCAGGAGTTGCAGCCCTTGTACAAGGGGCGCGTGTTCTACGCGAAGGACGCATTCGACGGGCTTGAGTTGATGCGGAAGCTCTGCGAGGGGGCACAGGGCGAGATTGCCAGCCCACGAGCGTCGATCACGAAGCCGAGAGCGGTCACGAAGCCGGAAGCGCCCGGGCGGACCGAGCGGAGCGACATTGCGATCGGTGTCCCGATTCCGGTCCCGCCATTCTGGGGCTCCCGCGTGATCGAGGACATCCCGCTCAAGGCGGTACTGGCCTTTCTCAACGAGACGGCGCTGTTCCGGGTGCGGTGGCAGCTCAAGAATGCAGGCCGCCGTCAGGACGAGTTTGACTGCTATATCGACAACGAGGTGCGCCCGATCTATCGGGACCTGGTTGCCCGGTGCGAAGCGGAGCACGTCCTGCAGCCGCAGGCTGTCTACGGCTACTGGCCGTGTCAAAGCGAGGGCAACTGCCTGATCCTTTACGCCCCGGACGATCGCGACCGCGAGATGGTGCGGTTCGAGTTTCCGCGGCAGCCCAGGGCGCCGTACTGGTGTCTGGCGGATTTCTGGCGGCCTCGCTCGGCCGGCGAGTGCGACGTCGTCGCCATGTCGATGGTCACGGTGGGCCCACGGGCCAGCGAGGTGGCCCGGGAGTGGTTCGCTGCGAACAAGTACCAGGACTACCTTTATCTGCACGGCCTGAGTGTCGAGGTGGCCGAAGCGCTCGCGGAATACATCCATGAGCAGGTGCGAACGGAACTGGGCATCGCGGGCAACGACCCGAGCGACACGCGGGAAGTACCCCGGCAGGGCCACCAGGCAAGCCGATTCAGCTTCGGATACCCCCCCTGCCCGAACCTTCAAGATCAGGTGAAGATGTGGCCGCTGCTCAAGCCGGATCGCATCGGCATCGCCCTGAGCGAGACGTTCCAGTTGGAGCCGGAGCAGTCCACGTCCGCCATCATCGCGCACCACCCCGAGGCCCGCCATTTCAAGGTGTGACACCCTCACCAGACGGCCGACCGCCGAGAACGGCACCGGGCTCGCGGACTTTTCGAGACATCTGGCATGCTTTACTATTCCCGCAGTGGGTCCATGCCCGACCCGGGCATACCCGGATGTGCGAACCGCAGACGCCCGAAAGGAGATCCGTGATGCTCGCCGTACGCCTCTCAGCATGTTCGTTGTCTGTTATCCTCTTCGCTGCGTTGCCCGCCCTCGCCGACGGCGGATTCTTCTATCTTCAGGGCGAGTCCACCGATCTCGCCCAAACGCGCCAGGAGGTCGTCATCGCCTTCCACCGTGACGCCGCCGACACTGCTGACCAGGCCACCTACGTCCTGGCCACCCGTTACTCCGGCCAGCCCGGCGAGTTGGCCTGGGTCATACCCCTTCCCGCCACGCCCACCGACGTCACCGCCCATGCGGACAACACGCTGTTCGACGAGTTGGACTACCAGGCCGAACCGTACTTCATGGTGATCGGCCCCTACGACGGCGGGTTCGGGTGCACATGTGCCGGTCCGGCTCTCAACGCTGCGGGTGAGCAGGGCGGGCTTGTCACCGTCGAGGCCAGCGGCCAGGCCGGCATCTTCTCCTGGGCCGCATTGACCAGCACCGGAAGCAGCGCGCTGCTGACCTGGCTCAACGACAAAGGCTTCGCGCTGCCGTCCCAGGCCGGCGATATTCTCGACGACTACGTCCAGCGGGACATGCACTTCCTTGCCATCCGCGTGACCGAGCCCGGCCAGGTTCAATCCGGCGACCGGGGCCAGATCGAGATTCCACCCATCCAGTTCACCTGCCAGACCTCCATGCGCTTCTATCCGATGGCTATTTCCCGCATCTCCGCGGCCGATGAGACCGAGGTTCTCATTTACGTGCTCGCGGATCAGCGCGCCGAGGCCGCCAACGTCACCAACGCCGTCATCGATCCGGACAATGTCGCATACGACGCTACCAGCCCGAGCCTGACCAATTACGAGTCGCTCTTCACCGCCAGGATCACCGAACTCGGCGGCACCGCACTCATCACCGAGTTCGCCGGCCCGTACTACGGTCTGGTTTACCGGCAGGATGTGATCTGGCCCGATGCACCCCAAGGCGTGAGCGACCTGACGTACCTGACGCGAATGCGGACCGTCATCGCCCGCGACAACATGACCATCGATTTCACCTTCCAAGACGCCGCCGGCGACGACGCGGTTGACAATGTCTTCTTCATCTCCGAGACCGACGACCTGGCCGCCGCGTCCCTGGCCGGTCCGCCGCTGGCGGCTCTGCTGATCTTCGGCCTGTTCCGTTCCGCCATGCTGGGCCGGCGTCGGTACCGCTTGCGGCTTCACGATGCGAACCGGTAGCGCCGGGGTCGGTACCGCTTGCGGCTTCACGATGCAAACCGGTAGCCCCGCGCCTCGTTCAGTTGCCCGTCACCGGGTCGTGATCCGGGCCACATCGATCACGTACACCTGCCTCGTCGGGGCGTGGGCGGAGTCGATGCAGACCTGTGTGCCGTCGCGGCTCCAGCGCGGGTGCAGATCACAGCGATAGGGCTTGCCCCGCAACTCAGGGGGCATGTAGAACCTGCCGATGTCGATTCGCCTGTCGTCGGCGGGGTGGTACAGCATGAGCGTCTGCATGTGGTTGCGGTCCGGGTAGGTGTCGTTCAGAATCCACTCGCGGTCCGGTGACCAGGAGCAGTGGCCGTCCTGCTTCAGCACGCCCTCGCCGACGGCTTCATGTCTGCCCGTCCGATCGTCGATCAGGTAGAAGTGGCCGCCCTTCTCCTTAGTCCTGGTCCAGGCCAGGATGGTGTTATCGTCCCTCCAATCGTAATGCGAGAACATGCCAGTATCGGACAGCAACCGGATGTCGCTGCCGTTCGGGCTGGCCGTGTAGAACCGTGTCCACCAGTTCTTCTTGTTTGGTGATCGCCAGCGATGCAGGAAGCTGAACCGCGTGCCCGACGGATTGAACTCCAGATGGTTGAACCAGTGCACCCCACCATCAAACCGCTCGTCGCGTCTGTTCTTTGCCGCCCATTCCAGAGAGACGATCAGCTTGTTCTCGCCCGTTTTGAGGTCCATCCAGTAGATGCCCGCCTCGGCCGGGGCCGGGTTGTCCTTGTACTTCTCCGGGATGGCCACGTAACCGTACCCGGGCCGCAAGCGGTTGACGCGGTCGAAATCCAGCGACACCGCTTGCCTGCCGTCGCGGCTTGCCGCGCAAACGGGCCGGGGCAATCGCCGCGTCTTGCCGCCATGCACGTCCCGGACGATCGAGACATACCGGCCATCTTCAACACTGTTGTAAACAGCCTCGCGGTCCGGGGCCGTCCCCAGCCATTGCAGCATCGTCCCTTGCTGCCAGCACCACGCCAGGGTGGTGTCGAGTGGGATGTACTTGTCCCCGTCCTTCAGATCGACCATACCCACGGTCAGCGGCTCGCCGGGTTTGGGCTGCCGACCGTAGAAGCCAATCTCCATGGCCAACAGATATCGCCCAGTCGCATCCCACGGGTGCTTGTCGTAATACCCGAAGAAATGGTGCTTGGGCCCGCCCGTCACCGCCCGTGCCGGAGGGTAGCTCGCACCGTCAGGTGCCGACACTGCACGCGGGGTCCCTCGCGTGCCGACGACGGCTCCGAAGGCCGCCGCCGTCCCTTTCAGAAAACTCCGCCGAGTCGTCTCTGTCGCTGACCTCTCCTTCTTCGCTTGCCGTCTGTCCATTGGCCGTTACTCCTGCGCGCCCGTGCCGCCGGACGCAGTACATGCCTTCGCGGCCACGCTGATGGCGGTCTCCCGAACGGTCCGCCCGTGCGGGGTCGCCTCTGCCCGGCCGCGGAGCATGATACCTGACCCGGCGCGAAAAGGCATTCTTACCCTGGCCGCTTGCGGCTTCGCAACGGTCCCGGCTAAACTCACTTCTGGAGGGACCGGGAAGGAGGACCTTCATGGTTGGGAGTGACAGACCACGCGGTATGCGAACCAGGGCGATCCATGCCGGTGAGGAGCCGGACCCCGTCACCGGGGCATCGGCTCCCAATTTGGTGATGTCCACCACGTTCGTGGTCGGGGACCCTCAGGCCAGTTTCTCGGCCAGCTCGTTCACCGAGGACGCCCCCCACGTTTACACCCGCTGGTCAAATCCAACCGTGCAGCAACTCGAGAAGAAGCTCGCCGACCTGGAAGGCGGTGAAGCGGCAATTGCCTTCGGCAGCGGGATGGCCGCCACCATTGCGCTGCTCATGCACCTCCTGCGCGCCGGCGACCGCCTGGTCGTCAGCGACGTCACCTATGCCGGAGTGGCGGAGCTGGTCCGCGACGCGCTGCGCAAGCTCAACGTCCAAGTCACGCCGGTTGACTTCTCCGACCTCAAGGTACTCCCCCGAGCCCTCCGACCCCCGCCCCGGCTCGTCTACGCCGAGACCCCCGCCAACCCGATCCTTCGCCTGACCGACATCCGGGCCGTCGCCGACGCTGCCCACCACGCCGGCGCCGAGCTCATCGTGGACTCTACCTTCGCCACGCCCGTCGCCACCCGCCCGATCGAACTCGGAGCCGATTACGTCCTGCACTCGCTAACCAAGTACATGGGCGGGCACGGCGATGCCCTGGGAGGAGCGGTGATTGGCCGAGCCGAGCGGCTGACCCCCCTGCGGCAGGACACGGCCATCCACCTGGGCGGCGTGCTGAGCCCCTTCAACGCCTGGCTGATCATGCGCGGAATGGCAACCCTGCCGGTGCGCATGGCCGCTCACGCCGAGGGCGCCATGCGGGTCGCTCGTTATCTCGAAGCCCATCCCCAGGTCACACGGGTGATCTACCCCGGGCTGCCCTCCCATCCCCAGTACGAGCTGGCTCAACGGCAAATGGAGAATCCCTCCGGGATGGTCACCTTCCAGGTCGAAGACCCGCCGCGCATCATACGGCAAATGATTGATCGGCTGCGGATCTTCCATTACGCGGTATCCCTCGGCCACCACCGCAGCCTGATCTTCTACCTCCCCACCGACGAGCTGCAGGCGTCCTCCTTCCGGCTCGATTCCGGGCAACTCGCCCGTTACCGCGACTTCGCCGGTGACGGCATCTTCCGCGTCTCGGTCGGTCTGGAGGACCCGGAAGACCTGTGCGCCGACCTGGATGCGGCGCTCAGTGGTTAAAAGAGGAGATACGCATGAGAACGATCCACGTGATAGAAAAGACGCTCCCCGCGGCGTGGGAAAAGGCTGTCATTGCCTGTTGGCAGCAGGGCGAGAGCTTCCCCACCCAATACGACAAGCCTAACGACGCCAACAGCCGCGACGTAACGGCCATGATACACGTCACCGAGCCGATGTCTGAGCCACGTCTCCATCGAGCTTTCCCCGGTGGGCTGGAGGACCTCGAAAAGTATCGGGCGGAGGTCCTCTATGGCGTTCACGATCATTGGATCGCTCCCGAAGAGGGCAAGTGGGAATACACCTATCATGAACGGCTATTCGAGTACGATCCCCCCTGGTCCAGCGGCGAGAGGATCAACCAGATCGATCAATGCATCGAGATGCTGAAAGAGTGCCCATTCACCCGGCGGGCCCAGGCCGTAACCTGGAAGGCATGGGAGGACCTGGGCATTCGCGACCCGGCCTGCCTCCAGCGCTTGTGGTTCAGGGTTCAAAGCGGAAAACTCAACATGAACGTCCACATGCGTTCCAACGATGCATACAAGGCGGCATTCATGAACATGTATGCATTCACCGAGCTCCAGGCGCAGGTGGCGGCAGAAGTCGGCGTCCAAGTTGGAGAGTACTGCCATATCGCCGACTCGTTTCATATTTACGGGAGCTACTTTGACGAGTTCGAAGGCTTCCTCAAGACGGTGCAGAACCGCCGTCCGGAGGACAGAGTATGGGATTCCGGATTCGCCTCGGAAATGTTCCTTGAAGGCTGCGGCATGCTGCTGGCTGAAGATGACATGCCGGCGGATAAGAAGCAGTCGGTATTGGCTCGAAGGAGGGACTTGTCCGCTTCAAGATGAGTGTTCGATATCTCGGCGTCGATTGGGGAGCGAAGCGGATCGGGTTGGCACTCGGCGACGCTGAGGGGGGCGTTGTCTGTCCCTTGAAGATGATCCACGCCCGGCCGGGCCTCAAGGAAAACGCGCGGGCAATCCTTCAGATAGCCGAGGAGTACGACGCCGCTGAGATCGTCATCGGGCTGCCCTTGAACATGGACGGCACCGAGGGGCCGCAGGCAAAGCTGGCCAGATCCGTGGCAGAGGCAATCCGGAAGATCATCGGGTCCCGCACCCCCAGAGAAGCCGGGCTACCCCTCGAAGTACACTTGCACGATGAGAGGCTCACATCACATGCGGCAAATGAGCGGCTTGCCCAGAGGCAACTGACGCACAAGAAAAAGAAGGCAAGGCACGATGCCGTCGCCGCTCAGATTCTGTTGCAGTCATTCGTTGAAAGCCGGCGCTCGCCGCAAGCGTAAATGTCCGTGCCCGGGATCCATCCCCCAATGGGCGGGGGAAACCGGCCACGGTGGGCGCGAGCCTCAGCCGGCGAGGCCACCGAAGAGGGCCTGGCTGAACGCACTGATGATCACCGCGGAAAGACCGGACAACAGTTGGGTCACGATCTCCGATATCAATGTTCGGAAATCCGTACCCCGGAGGAAATCACCCACCTCCGAGAAACTGAAGTTCATTATGGGCAACAGGGCCAACGGGGCAGCCAAACTGTACAGTTTTGTCGCAGCGCGTTGCATGCCGGAGTACTCCCATCCAGGTGGGCCTGATTATACCAGTCGTCGCCCACCCGTAAAGCGTGCCGCCCCCGTCTCTCCGGGCCCCGGGTGTACGGTACGGCAAGCCGTTGCCCGAGGTGGCCGGTCACAGGCTTATCAGCAACCGATCACGCCGTCTAACGACGGTCCCCTACACCCGGGCGAGCCGCGCCCGGTAGTACGCCAATCGCTCTTCGGAGGTCATTTTGCTGAAGTCGGGCAAACCATCACGAATGGGCGTCGCCGCGTCTGTGGCCGCCTGCGAAGCCGGCCCGGTCGCCGCCGGGGACAAGGGATCAGGCGACGGGCCCTTCGTACCAGGAGCAGCGTTCGACAGCCCGGCCGGAACCTGAACCTGGCCCGTCGCGGCGTAGCTCATCACGCCGGTGGTCAGTTGCATGTCGTCCTCGAGCGATCGGTACGGCTTGATCCCCAGCGCCTCCAGCACGCCATGATACGCCCGCACCGCCTCCTCCGGCGTGATCCGGCCTTCCACGATACGCCGAAGCATTTCGATGAAGGCAAGCTGGTGCTCGGAGTTGTTGATCTTTCGGCCATAAAGGGCAACCTTCGCCCCGTACTTCTGGGCTTCGCTGATCATCTTGAAGGCATCGTAGGTGGTGCCGGACGACCCCCCGAGAACACCGACGACTAGAGTCGGATCGTAGCTGGCCAGCTCCTCGGTCCACTTGGGCCCATGGTAAACCATCTTGAGGAACAGAGGCCGGCCACCGTCCGGGACGCCTGCCAGGCAGCGAACGATCATGTCGTTGACAAACGCCCCGATCCTCTCCTCCCAGATCGGGTTCGCCGGCGCATTGGGATCGAAGACCTCCAGGAAGTGGCGGAAACCCTTGCTCTCGGCTTCAATCCGGAACTCCTTGTACGATTCGAGGGTCCGCCGGTCGAGGTCGGCATCGTTGTTGAACGTGACGCTGTAGAGCCCGAGGTCAGCCCCCAGTGCCCGTTCGCTCGGGGCACAGTCCACCTTGCCGCACTGAATCTGGTCAATGGTCGTGGTGCGGAACGGTCGTGACGGCTGCGAGGTGAGCATCCCCTCGCGGACAACGTGTATATCCGTCGCATCGTTGGCCCGGGCCGCCGGCGTCACGTGCGAGTTGTCAAACAGCCGCTCTTCAATCGTCAGCAGGGCGTTCGTGTGGGCCGACATCAGCATGACGTCTATCAGACCCTGACGCACGACCTGCCGGATGCACTCGCGAAACTCGGGCAATGACCGGAACTTCCCCTCATGAGCATAATGCTCGGGCGATTTGCCCGGGGCAGAGATCCCGAACGCCATGTCCGCGTCCTTCGCATCGGCAATAATGAACTCCCGGCAGGACGGGTCCGCCTTGATCCGGGCCAGCTTGGTGTCAAGAGTCTTAACGATCATGGGTCTATCTGCCTGGTCGGCGTCGGTACGGCTTCGGATGGTCTTGAAGTGAGAAGTGAGGAAGCTTCGCTTGAGCATGCGAGCATCCCCGTCCGGCGTTCTCACTTCTCACTTCGCTAATACACACAGCGGTTCACTGCCGTATGTAACATCGCCTTCCCTTCCGCCTCAGCCGCTGACTCTCCGATACGTTTCGTCCAGTGCCGCAACGGAGGCGCGGATCGCCGTCATCTCCTTGGGTCACATTTCGATCTCCACCTGCTGCCTGATTCCCGGCCGGCCGAGGACCGTGGGCACGGACAGGCACGTCCGGTGCACGCTGTAGGCGGAGGTCGAGCGCTTCGCCCGCCGCCAATGATACTGACCTTCATTCGGAAAACCTCTTATTTCGCCGGCGAGTCGCGGTATCGAACCGCGCCGAGGATCGTCCGGCCGGCCGGCGGCATGAAACCATACCGACCGTCCACGACCTGCACCGGCTCGTCGGCGTGGGTGTTCACGCTTTCAAGCCGGCAGTCGGCGAGGACTCGTCCCTGGTCCTCAACGGCCGCGATGAACAGCTCGCCCTTGAGCCCCTTGTACGGTCGGCGAGGCGGAAGCCAGGCACTCCCCTCGATAAGCCGCCCGTTCTCGGGTGTGACTGCAACTGTCCCGATCACCGGGGGCCCGTCGAGGACCACCACGAAGGTGTGGCTCCACTCGTCGTCGGTTACGGCCGGGTCGTCGCTGCCGTGACAATGCACGAGCAGCGTCCGGCCTCCGCCGCTTTGCACGTTCAGCCACTCCGTCAGCCCGCCGGACCGATCCTCCCCGGCCTCCATCGCCGGCAGCTTCACTTGCACGTTTCTCAGGACCCAGCTCTCTCGCGTCTCGTGACACCCGGCCCCAACAAGCGCCAGACCGCAGATGGCGGGAAGCGCCCGCGAGGGACGTCGGCCTGCTCCGCACACACACGATCCATGCCTGCTCATCATGACCTCCTCGTTTCTCCTAACCCATGGCCCCCATGATTCGATCGGTTATCTCCTGCACTACCCGTTCAACCTCCTCTTCGCTCACCGGTGGCGCGGGAAAAACGGGCTTGATCGGCTCCGGCGGCGTCATCGGGGTGTCGGGTTTTCTCAGCTCACAAACGGAGTCTGCCGAGTTGTAGCCCCGCCCGAACTCCGTGTTCACACACATGTCCGCGTTCTCCAGCCGGCGGGGATCGCCGGTGATCCCGAACTTCTCCTTCAAATCGAGCAACTCCTTCACCTTCGCCGTGCTGATCCGCTCCACTCGACCCACCTGCTTGGCGATGAGCAGGATCCGGCAATAGGCGTCCAGAATCTCCGTCCACCAGTACGCCTGCTGGAGCGTCTCGCCCCAGGACACCGTGCCGTGGTTCTTGAGCACCACGATCTTGGCCTTCTTCACGTGAGGCAGGATCGTCTCGGCGAACGTCTGGGCGCCGGGTGTCTCGTAGACCGCCGTCGGGATCGGCCCGAGGAAAACCTCGACCTCCGGCAGAATGCAGGTCGGGATCTCCTCCCCCGCCACCGAGAACGCCGTCGCATGAGGCGGGTGAGAATGCACCACCGCCTTAACCTGCGGGTTGGCCTTGTACACCTCCAGATGCAGCAACACCTCGCTCGTGCGCTTCTTCCTGCCATCCAGTTGTTTGCCCGTCATGTCCACCGTGCAGATGTCGTCCGGCTTCAGCGACCCCTTGCTGACCAACGTCGGCGTGCAGAACACCGTCTTGTCGCTTGCGCGATAGGAGATATTGCCGTCATTCGCGGCCACAAAACCTTTCTCGTAAAGCTTGTGGCCGATCTCACAGATTTCCTGCTTGATCTTGAACTCGTTGACCATGGCTGGCACCCTGATCGAGAACTCAGGCAATTCAGCCGCTTGCGGCTTCGCAAAGGCCGCGCGCTCCCCTGCGGGTCGCGGCTAAACACCTTTTCTCACTTCTAATTTCTGACTTTTCACTTCTAACTTCTGACTTCTCTTATCAATCGTACGTCACCTCGTCCAGCAAACACGCCAGGTACGCGTCCACTGCCACCCGGTCGGGCCAGAAGGGCATCGCTCCCTCGCGGCCCTCGCTGAAGCTTACCTGCTGGCCCACATCGGCGCCGAGTTCGTCGTATACGACCACCACCGAGCCCCTGCCCTGAGTGCCCTCGCGGAGCGACTTCGGATCGTTGGGGCGAACGATCAGGAAGCGCCCTGCGATGAACTTCGGGTCGCACACACTCAGCGTGACCTTGCCGATCACCTCACCGATCCGCACGGCCACCTCCCTGCTCGATCGCCTCGATCGCAGCGGCTGTCTCCGGCGGAGGCGAGGTCGGGGCCTCCATCAGTCGCTCGATCATCTGCTTCGTCTGGTACGTCGTTTGGCTCGGGTACTCGATCACCAGCACGTTGATGCCCAACTCCCGACACGCCTCCTCGACCGTGGGTATATTCACACCCAACGCGGCCCGGATACCGTTGTGCTTGTTGGCGATGCAGACCGCCGACGCGCCGTCCTGGGCAAACACGACGCCCCTGGCCACCTCCCGCCGGGCGACCTTCCCGCACAGCCGGCGCGTGGCGGCCACGATGCCGCTTCGCCCGCCCACCGGCTCGATCACCTCCACCACCCCGCCGGCGCGATCGAGCATCGTCCGCATCGACCGCAGCTCCGGCAGACCCGGATCCATCACCACCGCCAAGTCCCTGCCGCCGCTGCTCCGATCGGGCTTCTCCCACGTGACCGGCGCCGGGTGCTCTTTCAGCCAATCGCGTGCCGCCGGGGTCACCAGTGCGTCGGCGCGCAGCCGGATTTCCGCCCCCTCCCGCCGGAGATCCTCTAGCATGATGGCAGTCACGACTGGTCGGCCCATACCAGTTGTTCCATGACGCTTGTCGCGTCGTCCGCGATGCAAATCACCGTCCAGCGAGCCGGAGAGGTGTCATCGTTGACCATCTCCCTCGTATAGATGCCGTCACTGCTCATGATCACCACGTCGCCTGCCCGCGCCCCGAGCTGATCCAAGGCAAGCACCGGATCGAGCGACGCCGCCTGGATCGGCTCCACCAGCAGCATCCGAACACCACCCAGCGACTTGTGCTTGACCGTCGATATTCCTTTGCCAACCACACGACCAAGTACCATCGGTTACACCAATTCACAATTCCCGACTCTCAAAGAATCCGCAGGTTGTCCACCATCACACACCGTCGCACCCGCGTGAAGTGCAGCGGGCTCGTCGCTCCCTCGCCGGTGGGTGCCGCAATGCTGTAGCTGACGAAACCCTCGCCGCCCAGGCCCAGCCCCGTCATGCACGCCCCGTTCTTGATGAACAGCGTGGTGTCCACCGCCTTGCCCATCTTGGTCATGTTGTCCACTTTCTGCGACCAGATGATGGCGGTGTGGCCGAACCCGTGTTCAAACCTGACCGCCTTGGCAATCGCCTCGTCCACATCCGCACAACGCTGAATGGGCAGGAAAGGCATCATCTGCTCGCAGGGCAGCCACGGGCTGCTTTCGTCCACCTCGCCGTAGAGGATCTGCGTGCCCGGCGGGATTCGCAGGCCGATCGCCTCGGCCAGGACCGCGGGGTCCTTGCCGACGAACTTCTTGTTCGCCACCCAGTGTCCGGACTTCTCGTCCTTGTAAACCGCGATCTGGGCCAGGGCGTTGATCTTCTCGGGCGCAAGTTGGAATCCGCCGTGCCGCCCCAATGCCTCCAGCAGCCGGTCCGCCACGCTGGCAACGACGAATACCTCCTTCTCGCTGATGCACAGCAGCCCGTTGTCGTAGGCCCCGCCGAAGATGATGCCGGCCGCCGCTTTCTCGATATCCGCCGTCTCGTCCACCACTACCGGGGGGTTGCCCGGACCGGCCACAACCGCCCGCTTGTTGCTGGCCATTGCCGCACTCGCCACGCCGGGACCGCCCGTAACCACCAGCATCTTGACATCCGGGTGAGTGAAGATCTCCCGGGCGCTTTCAAGGGTCGGCTTCTCGACCAGGCAGATCAGGTTCTCCAGGCCCGTTTTCTCCCGAATCGACCGGGCCCAACGCTGCGTCGCGATGATCGCCGATCGAACGCCGCCCGGGTGAGCGTTGACCACCAGTGTATTGCCGGCGGCGATCATCATGATCGCGTTGCACGCCAGCGTCGGCACCGAGTGGGTCACCGGCGTGATCACTCCCAGCACGCCGTAAGGGGCATGCTCGGTGACGCACAACCCATGGTCCCCGCTGACCCCCTCGGTGGTGACCATTTCCATACCCGGCACCTTCCGGCCCACAACGACCAGCTTCTCGATCTTGTGATCCAGCCGACCGATTTTCGTCTCCTCGAACTCGATCTTGCCGAGATCTTCCGCCTGGTTGATGACGATGTCGCGGATGCATTGGATGGCCGCCGCCCGGTCGTCGAGTGAGGCCCCCACCAACCGCCGCTGGGCAACCTTTGCCGCCGCCACCGCATCGCTGACCGTCGCGAAGATGCCGTCGGTGCCGCTGGCCACGCCCATGGTGAGCGGGGATGCCAACGGCGAAGCGGCCAGTGCCGGTGACCCGTTCCCGTTCTGTTGCAACCGGCTCACCACTTCGTTGACCACGTCTCGAATCAATGTCTCGTTGATTGTCGCGCTCATGTCTGTTGCTCCGTGCGCAACCCGGCATTACGGCTGCTTCTTGTACAGTTCCTGGCCGCCAACCTGGATTGCGTCGATGATGCCGACCACCACCGCGTCGACCGGCATGTTCCTGGTCATCTCCGTCAGCCGGGCTGAGCTTCCCTGCGTGACAAGCACCAGCTCCCCCTCGCCCGCCCCCACGGTGTCGATCGCGACCGCGGTCAGGCTCCTCGGTTCCAACGCGGCGGGCGACTCGCCCTTTACGTTCAACGCCTGAACCAGCAGCAGCTTCCTGCCGACCACGGTCTCGACCTTCTGCGTTGCCACGACGGTGCCAGTCACTTTGCCGATGAACATGATTTCTTCTCCAGAGCAGTGCGCTGTTCGCTCCCGACGGAGAGCGGGCAACCTGGTGCCGTTCGCACGAAGGTCAGGTCACGTTCTCAACCGAAGGAGCCCGACCCAAGGACCGCAACCTGAGGACCGCGGCAATTCATTGCCGCATCCCGCCCGAACAACCGCCCGTCAACCGGAGTCCTACTTGTTCGGCAGGATCCGGCCAACGTCGCCGTGAGGTCGGGCGATCACGTCCACACTGATAATCTCACCCACCTTCGCCCCGGCCGCCGCACCGGCGTCCACCGCCGCCTTCACCGCTGCCACGTCACCTTCCAGCACCACCGTCACCAGGCCCGAGCCGACCTGCCTCCAACCCCGGTAGGTCACGTTGGCCGCCTTGAGGGCGGCATCCGTCGCCTCGACCAATGCCACCATGCCGCGGCTCTCGATCAATCCCAATGCCTGTTGGGCCATTGCCAATACTCCTGAGTCTGTTTCGCAGATAGGTCTTTCGTTCTCATCGTGTCTCACGCGGTTCTCGCGTCCCGGCTCGTCGGCCGCGGGCCCGTCCCGTCAACACCTCTCGCGTTTGCCGCGCAACTATCAATTCCTCGTTCGTGGGGATCACCATGATCCGCACGCGCGAATCGCCCGCTGAAATCGTGGCTTCCTCGCCCCGCACCTGGTTGCGGTCCGGATCGAGCCTGATACCGGCATAGTCCATCCGAGCGCACACCTCCCTGCGGAACTCGACGCCGTTCTCGCCGATCCCACCGGTGAACGCCAGCAAGTCCGCCCCGTTGAGCACCGCCAGGTACGCCCCGACGTAATGCCGGACCGACTCGACCAGCACCTCGAGGGCCAGCCGGGCCCGCTCGTTGCCCTTCGATGCCGCCTCCTCGACGTCGCGGTAGTCGTTGCTGACCCCACTGATCCCCAGCAGGCCGCCCTTGTTGGCCATCTCGGTCAGGGCCTCCTCGAACCTCAGCCCGAACACCGGCAGCGCCTTGAGCAGTGCGTACACGTCGAAATCACCCACCCGGTTGTTGTGCGGCAAGCCCGACTGGGGGGTCGTGCCGAAGCTGTTCGCCACGCTCTTGCCGCCGTCGATCGCGCAGATCGAGCTGCTCCCGCCCACGTGGCAGGAAACCACCCGCAGGTCGTCCCGCTTGAGCAACTCCGCCGACCGCATCGCGATGTATCGGTGGCTCGCGCCGTGGAACCCGTAGCGCCGCACGCCCGCCTGCGTCCACTCCCACGGAACGGCATAGGTCGTGCGCGACGCCGGTATCGTCTGATGAAACGCCGTCTCGAACGCCGCCACCTGCGGTACGTCGGGCAGCTTGCTCGCGAACGCCTTCATCGCCGTCACGTAGGACGGGTTGTGGGCCGGGGCGAATTCTGAGAAAGCGGCCATCGTCTCGATCACTTCGTCCGTGACGCGGACCGCCCCCGAGATCGGGCCGCCGTGCACCGCCTTGAATCCGATCGCGTCGAGCTTCACATTCGGGTCCGGCAGCATCCGCAGGCAGCGGTCTATCGCCTCGCCGTGGTCGGCGATCGGGCCGCTCCAGCTCGCCTCGCCGACTTTCACGCGGGCGTCATCCGTGCCGATCCGCTCCACCCCGCCGGATGCGAGCTCCCGCTCGTCCTTCACGCGCTCCCGCTCGCCCTTCTTGCGCTCCCGCTCACCTTGCACAAGTTCACCATCGTCCGTCATGTCGAACAGGCGGAACTTGAATGACGTGCTGCCGATGTTGGCGACCAGAATGATCATGCCACGCCCCCGAGCGTCTCGTGGGCCCTTTCGCCGGGCGGAGGAACTGACACCCGGACCACCCGCGCGACCGGCAAGGCCGGCACGCCCACTGCGGCGATTACAGGTAGACGCCGGTCAAGCCTTCGTGCGGCCTGGCGATCACGTGTGCGCTCATCAGTTCGCCCACGCGGTTGGCGCCCTCAGCCCCGGCATCGACCGCGGCCTTGACGCTCCCCACGTCACCGCGAACCAGCGTCGTCACAAACCCGCCCCCGATCCCGATGGTCTTTATCAGCTCCACGTTGGCCGCCTTGCACATCGCGTCCGACGCCTCGACCAGACCCGTGAAACCCATCGTCTCGATCATGCCAACTGCATCGCTCATCTTGAATCACTCCGAAACTCGCCCCGCGGATACTGCGGAAAGACGATCCCGCGTCCGCGAGACCAGACAAGCTCTCTCGAACTCACTGACCTCAGTTCGTGCCTACTTGCCACCCTTGCCCTTGTTCTCCGCCGGCAACATGCCCGACAGGTCGCCGTGCGGTCTGGGGATCACGTGCACGCTGACCACCTCGCCGACCTTGGACGCAGACGCGGAGCCGGCGTCGGTCGCCGACTTCACCGCCGCCACGTCGCCTTTCACGAAGGCGGTCACGTACCCGCGCCCGACCCGCTCGTAACCGATCAGGCGAACGTTCGCCGCCTTGAGCATCGCATCCGATGCTTCAATCACCGGCACGAGCCCTTTTGTCTCGACCATTCCCAACGCTTCGAGTGCTGCCATTTGCATCGACTCCTTGTTCAGAGCTTTCAGCCATCAGCCATTGGCCGTCGGTCTTCTCTCATCAGCGGTACCACTGCCCAGTGCAATCACCGTTTCCACTTCCTCACGGTCTCCCGATCGGAGGGTGTGAAGCCCTCGCCTTCAGGCAAGGGTAGTCTGATTTTCCACCTTCCCACATTCTCACCTTCGCACTCACGATCACTTCACCAGCTCGACCCGCCTGGCGTTCGCCAGATCGCACGCGTTGCCCTCGTCCGTGTCCAGGTGCACCTCCAGTTTGACCTTGGGATCGACGCGGCAAATAATCTCCTCGAAGGTGGCGGCGCATGAGCTTTCCACCCTCAGCCGCATCAGGTCCCCGTTTTTCACCCCGTAGTACGCCGCGTCGTCGGGATGCATGTGCGCGTGCCGCTGGGCCCGGATCACGCCTTCCTTGAGCTCGACGTGCCCTTTCGGCCCCAGCACGATACACCCCGGCGTCCCCTTGACCTTCCCGCTCATTCGCACCGGCAGGTCGATACCCATCGCGATGCCGTCCGTGAACGCCAGCTCGATCTGGTTCTCCGGCCGAAGCGGGCCAAGTATCCGCAGGTTCGTGATCGTCCGGTGCCGCGGCCCGATGATGGTGACCATCTGCTCGCTGGCGAAGTACCCGTCCTGATAGAGCGGCCTCATCACCGTCAGTTCCGCCCCCGCACCGAAGAGAATCTCCAGCGTCTCCTTCGTCACATGCATGTGCCGGGCGGAGATATTCACCACCAGTCTGGGTTTGGGCCCCCTCACCGCGCCGAGCCGTTGCCGCACCACTTCCCGAACCATGCGCTCGACCGCGGAACGATCCAAGCCGTTACCAGCGACGGCCGTGCTCATGTGTCACCTCCGCCACCCGAGCCGCGCGGGTCTATTCCGGCCGGCTCGCGCGCACTTGACAGAATCATCTCCACCCCCGCACTGCGAACCACGTCTTGCCATTCCTCGTCAAGCCCGTCATCGCTGACCACGCGATGGACCATGTCCCACCCGCCAAGCCGGGCCAACGCGCGCTTGCCGAACTTGCTCTGATCCGCCACCACGATCACCTCGTCCGCCGAGCGCATCATTTGCTGTTCCGCCTCGACCATCAGGACGTTGGCGTTGTACAGCGAATCCTCCGTGATGCCTGCCAGACCCATGATCGCCTTGTCAACGTGAAGCGAGGCAAGCGTCTGCTGCGTAAACGGCCCCAGCGCCACGCCCGTCCGGGGATAGATGTATCCGCCAACGAAGATCAATTCAATACTTGAGGCCGCATACAACAGGTTCGCGATCGGCAGCGAGTTCGTTACCACCTGCAACGTCCGCGTCAACAGGTTCTGCGCCACCTGGAACGTCGTGGTCCCGCCGTCGAGAAGGATGGTCTGCCCGTCGCTGATCAGCCCGGCCGTCACCCGCCCGATCGCCTGTTTCTCTGCCACGGCGGTCGTTTCTCGGGCCGCGTAGTCCAACGCACCGACCCGGTCGCTCACGAACACCGCCCCCCCGTGCGTCCGCCGAACGATCCCTTCTTCTTCCAGGTGCGACAGGTCCCGCCGGACCGTTGACTCGGACACGCCCAGTTCCCCGACCAGCAGCCCCAAATCCGCATAGCCCCGGCGGGCCAGGAATTCGGACAACTGCTGGCGTCGCTCATCTGCCGTCATGATTCCTCCAGCTCGGGCCCGGACCCGGCGCATTATCGGCGAATCCTGAAGGATTTCAATCAAAATCGGTCAGAATGTGGAAGATTTGAGCCACCGCGAACCCGTGCTCCGACGCGGGCGAGTTATAAGCGCCTGATAGGAAAGAAGTTACAGCAGTATAGCAGACGGCGGAACCCTGTGAGTTTCTCCGAGGAGATCGGGCGAAAATGACAGAATCACGCCATGTCCGGGCCGGCCACGATCCGCTCTACTCACGACCCGCTCTACTGTTGTCGGCGGCAGCGAGAGGGCAAGAGGCCTTGCCGGGGCGGTGGCCTTCAGCGAATAGCGAATCGACGGGCGAGAGAGACCCGCCTGCGGGGGGTGCATGACACTTTGGGCGCTTGTTCTCCAGCCCTGAAGGGGCGAGAGACAGTAGCCAGGGGCGCGAGCCCCTGGGATTAGTGACCCCCGTTCATTTCAGCCCCGACAGGGGCGGCACACCAATTCCGACGCTCCGGACGCTTCTGCCGCCCCGCCGGGGCTTTCTGCTCACAGGCAACCTCGGTTCCCAGGGCTCGCGCCCTGGGCTACTGGCTTGCGTCCCTCCGGGACTGTCCCCTCGGCACGCGCGTCTGCCGAAAGTGTCATGAACCCGCGCCCGGGCGGCGGGGAGCTATCTATCAGGAAGGCGACGCTTCCCGAACGTACTATGTGGTATACTGTGGCGCCATCGTGCGATGCGGGAAGGAGGGGCCACCGAGCACCCCTCATCCGCGTCGCAAGTTCACACATCTCAACACACGGCCAGCTTCCACTGGGCAAGGAGGACATGTCATGTACACACGAGTTCTGATGTTGCTTGGGGTAGTCATCGCGTCGGCTACTCCGGCGCTGGCCCAGTTCATCAGTGGTTCGGACGGCTCGGACGGTGCGTTCGCACCGAGCGAGCCGGACACGGTGGTGGACCTGTCGCTGGCCGCTACCGCATCGTGGGACACGCCCAGCCCCGTTCCCGGGCAGGGTGTTTACGACCCGGATCAGTGGGCGGTCGTGTTCAAGTACACGACGGTGAGTATCCCGGTCGGCGTGACGGTCACGTTCCTGAACCACCCGTCGGGGGCACCGGTGGTCTGGCTGACCACGGGCGATGTCGATATCGAAGGCGTCGTCAACCTGGATGGCGAGGGTTACTTCCGCCCCTCTTTCCCGTACACGTACTCGGAACCGGGTCCCGGCGGGTTTGCGGGCGGAGCGCCGTACTTCAGCTCTATCCTACGCCAATCGGGCGGGTTCGGCCCAGGCGGCGGCGACTATGACAATGGCGGCGACTACGGCACCGGCACGTTCGCCTATGGTTCTCCGAACATCCTGCCGCTTATCGGCGGATCTGGCGGAGGCGGTTCCCCCAGTTCCCAACCCGGAGACTGCGTCGGGGGCGCCGCCGGAGGGGCAATCCTGATCGCATCGTCAGGCACGATCACGGTTCTTTCAACCGGTCAGATCTCCGCCCGCGGGGGCGATGGGTATTACTACACCGGCGGCGGGAGTGGCGGGGCCATTCGCCTCGTCGCGAACCAGATCGGCGGTAGCGGGTCCCTTCTGGCGACGGCGAGTTCTGGGCACAATCCCGGCACCTCCGGTCGCATCCGCCTCGAAGCCTACACGAATGCGTTCACCGGATCGGCCAACCCTACGCTCACCTTCTCGGTTCCGGGCTCGGTATTCCCGTCGTCCAGCGCTCCGACGCTACGGGCGACCACCATCGGCGGCAAGCCCGTCCCGGCCGACCCGAAGGCCGGGGTTCGGGAAGTCGGCGTTGCTGTGAGTACCGGCGAGGTCGTGCTCGAGATCGAGGCTACGAATATCCCGGTCGGCACCAGCGTGACCGTGCTCGTCAAGCCCGCGCACGACGCTCCCTTCACCGTGACTTCGGATCCGCTGGCGGGAACCCTGGCCTCATCAACCGCTCAGGCGTCCCTCTCGCTGCCGGACGGGCCGGTGGAGATCCAGCTCCGCGCGAACTGGGAACCGTAAGGCAAGTGTCCGCGGAACATCTTCAACCAAGGAGACTTGTCATGCAGAAGACAAATGATATTCACGACTCCGCCGAGCCGCGGGCTTCAGCCCGCGCGGTCACACGAACACGTCACCGGTCACGGGCTTCAGCCCGCGCGGCCGTTCCTTCAACAGGACGCCACGCGACTCGATGCGGCGCCTTAGCGCTTGCGCTCACCCTCCTGGCCGCAAGTGTGTCCGGCGGCAAGGCGGCGACGGCCCACGGCGAGACTCCGCCTGACGAGGCCATCTCGCGGGCGTTCACTGTCGCCGTCTCACGTGACCAGAGCATGGCGAACGAAGCGATCTCGCGGGCCTTCACCGTCGCAGTCTCATATGACCAGGGAATGGCGAACGAGGCCGTCTCACGGGCGTTCACGGTGCTGGTGCCGGGGCCAAGTCCGGTGGCCTGGCGAAGCGTGCGGACGCACAGCAGCGCGGGTGATCTGGGAATCGAGCTCGATCCGGCCGCCAGCGGTTCCGCAGTCGTATCAGAAACGCGCCAGGGTGGTATTCAGAAGATCGAGGTCGATTTCGACGGCTACATCGCGCACTTGCCGATGGGAACGATTGAGGCTGAGAACCTGACGCATGGCGGTACGATCGAAGCGTCCAGTCAGTATACGATCAACTCCGGCATGACGCTGGTGGTCGAGTTCGACGCCGGCTTGCCCGATCAGGCATGCTACCGGATCAACCTGGCCGGCGATGTCCTGGGCCTGAAGGGGGACACGGACTGCCTGGTCAAGGGTCTGGCCGGCGACACCAACGGTGACAACTACACCGACCTGATCGACATGGCCCAGGTCAAGAGCAAGAACGGCCAGCCGGTTGTGCCGGACAACATCCGTTTTGACGTGAACCTGGACGGCCACATCGACCTGATCGACATGGCTCTGATCAAGAGCCTGAACGGCGGCTCGGTGAGCTGTCCGTGAGGCAGCGGTTCGACAGGCTCGTGGTCGGCTGAATGGCCGATCCGGAGGTCCCGCCTGGCGGACTATGGATGATCCGCCCGGAAGCGTTTGCCTGGCCGTCCCTCGATGAGTGTCGGCGAGGCAGACGCCCTCCCGACGGCGGGATCGCCGTTTTGCGGGGTGCGCCCCCCCCATCGCGTGCCCCTGCTCCCCCCGGGGCGGCGTCAGATTCCACCGGGTGCATGACACTTTGGGCGGCTTGTTGGAAGGCGCCGCCCCCAGCTGTTTCTGAACCGCGACCGTAAGGAAGCGGACTGCCAGGTACGAGGCCGTGGGTCCCCTCCCTGACGGTCGGGGTTCGGAAAAGCGAGGTGCCGCCCCGTTCTCCGCCCGAAGGTCCCCGCCGGAACTGTCACGGACCCGATTCCACCTGAATCCCCCACACGGCTATTGACAATCGGCGGCCGATGGGGTATCTTCCGTATGGGTCGATACGGATTGTTTGTACATCTGTAGGAAATACCTATACACGTCTGCCATCGCTGTGGTGGCGCATCCAATTCCCCGTCGGCGCTTGCCTGGCGGAGGGGCGGGACGAATGTACCACGGAAGCGACACCCGAATAATGGGAACAAGTCGCTCTTTGTCCTCTGCTGACTGCTCGGAGGGGTCATCTGGTATTGGCACCGGTCGGGCCTCGGTATGCGGCCATTTTGCCGCCACCGGGCTGCGATCGGAACGGATATCCGCACGGAATCACGTGTGACGAGTAAACCTAACTTAACGTGGAGGTGTGATCATGGGCGCTTATGGAAAGAAGAATCTGGAGTGCCCCAAGGCGGTACTTGCATCGGGGCATCGGGTGATGGTGTTGGTGGCTGCGGCCGCGATGGTCGGCGGGCTGGCGGTGGTGCCGGCCCTGGCCACTGATGTCCCCGCCGGCTCGGACCTGTTTTCGACGCCCCCCGGGTATGGAACCTACGACGAGGTCAGCCTGCCGGCAGACTTCTTCGGGCCGGGATCGGACCCGTTTGACGGCGTCATCTACCTCGAGGGCGACCCGTTCCCGGTTCCCGGGCCGAACGGGAACGAGGAGGCCGACACGATTGTCGAGCGACTCGCGGATGCGAGTCTTCCCGACCCCTACTCCAGCACGGCCACCGTTGACACGCAGATGATCGCTCTGGACCTCAAGAGCACGTCGCCGATCACGGTGACCTTCGATGGCGGCATGAACTGGTCAACGTATGACGTGCGGGTGTGTCTGTCGAGCGTTGACCCTCAGCCGATCGGGTGGATGACGATTCAACACTTGTGCCCGGACGGCGGCCAATTCAGCTCGCTCACCCCCGTAGTGCCCAAGCTGATCTTTGATCGGGTTTCGGGATCTTCCGGGTCAGAACATGAGGAACTGGATCCTGCCGACACCCTCAACTTTACCGTTTCCAATGGCTTCTGGTCGCACTTCGACCCGGGGTACGGGCTCTACGTGACCACGGGCGGCTACGCGGATCACGATTGTGACGGTACCGCTGATGTTCCGTTCCCACCGTCCAGTCCCAGTCCGAACGGGTTCTTCATCGGCGTGTACTGGTGGCCTTGCAATGGCATTCCCGGCGGCGGGCTCACCCGCGAGTCGAACAAGGAGTTCACCAGCGAGGCCGAGCAACTCGCCGCCCACGGCATCTACCCCGGGGGCTCGGGCCAGCCCGAGTGCAGACCGAACGAGCAGAGAACGGGATGCATGCCCCAGACCTGTCCGCTCCCGGAGGAGTGCGTCCCGACCCGGATCCGCGTGGACTACACCGCCCAGCCACCGGCCTACGCCGTCCTCTCATGCGAGTGCATGCCCCCGGGCAGTTGTCACGTGGAATACGATCCGGGGATTCAGGAGCCATACTGCGCGGGGTTCTGTCCGGACCCCGAGACCTGCGAGCTGATCGAGGTGAACAACGGCGACGGGACCTTTGATTACGTCTGCCGGTGCGAGCCCGGTGGTCTGGAGGAGGCCTGCTGCCTGCCGGACGGCTCTTGCCAAGAACTCCCGCCGCACGAGTGCGATGCTCTGGGCGGGACCCCCATGGGACCCGGGAGCGTGTGCACGGGTATGCAGGAAGCCTGCTGCCTGGAAGACGGCATGTGCCTGGACGCCGACCCCATGTGTTGTGACTACATGGGCGGCATACCCCAGGGGCCGGGAACGGCCTGCGCCGGGCGGACCGAGGCCTGCTGTTACGACGACGGGGCCTGCCAGGACGGTGACCCCGTGTGTTGTGTGGCCGGGGGCGGCGAACCGCAGGGGCCCGGCACGATGTGCACCGAGCCGGAGGCCTGCTGTCTCAGCACCGACCCCTACGAATGTGTGGATGTTGACCCCTTGTGTTGTGACGACATGGGCGGGGTGCCTCAGGGACCCGGGACGCAGTGCAGCGGCATGACCATTGCCTGTTGTCTGCCGGACGGCTCCTGTGCTGATGTGGATAGGCTGTGCTGTGACGAACTGAACGGTATGCCCTCGCCTACCGGCGAGCCTGCATGCCTGGGTGATCTCAACGGCAACGGCGTCGACGACGCCTGCGAGCAGCCGTGTGAACCGGACCCGCTCGGGGTGTACTGCGTCGATGTGGTTTGCCCTGATATTAATGACCTCTGCCTGCCGGTGCTGGTCAACTACAACCCGGCCACTGGCCAGACCATCGTGCTCGAATGTGAGTGTATAGACCCCGACTACTGCCACGTGGAGCCGGGTTTCACCCAACCGGAACCGATCTGCATGGGCGTGTGCGAGGATCCCATCGAAACGTGCGAGCGGTTCGTCGAGACCCAGCCCGACCAGACCGAGAACATCTGGTGCGAGTGCGTGGGTCAGCCCGTCCCGTACGCGATCGAGTTCTCGCTCGATATCGGTTCGGACAAGGAGCTGAGTGATCCGAACAGTAATCCGATCACCGAGTGCGACGAGGGGTTTGATCCCGGGGACGTCTATCAGTGGCAAAGCGCCCCGGTGACGCCGCCTGCGGTGCCCGGTGGTCGCGACGGGTTCAAGGACGACGAGATCATCTTCAGCGTCATGGGTATCATCGATGATCCTCCGCCCGATCCGCCCGACCCCTGCGTACCGCCCTGCACCGCCGTCCCGGTCGGTACGGGTAGCCCGCAGGAGTACTCGCGGTACTTCGACCTGGACGGTCATGACCAGACCGACTTCCCCATGGTCGAGTACACCCTTGAATGGTGGCCAGAGCCGCTGCCGCATCCGATCCCAGAGGAGTGGCTGCAGTCGATGTGCGTCTACCCGATCATGTTCCTGGCGATCTCCTATGACGACGACCAGGCTGACGGGTGGCCCGAGGTTCGGCCGCCGGGCGACGTGCCCGTGGACGTTGTCTCACCGGCCGGTCTCACCTACGGCACCCAGCCAAGCCAGGACGAGGTGATCGGCGCGACGGTGATACCGGTCGTGCCCGGTGGTCTGTACAGCGTCGCCTGGATGTACCCGATCGCGGATGAGTGGATGGTCCATCAGGATCTGGCTCCCAATCCGAACGTTCGTGAGGCCGACGATGACGACGTGGACTCGCTGGACATCGTCGAGCCCATGACCGCCAACCCGCCGTGCGAGTTCTGGCTGTTCAGCCCGGACCACGAGGCGACATACTTTGATCCGTGGACCGGCCAGCCGCTCGATCCCGGCGGGATCTACGAGGTTTGGACGCCGGGCGGTCCGGGTGGGGGCCCGGTCCAGGTCATCGACGAGGTCATCCACCTGGGTATTCCGGAGGATGCCGACATCGATGCGTTTGAACTGGTCTTCATGGAGCAGCAGCCCGCGGAGCAGCCGGAGCAGATGCCCGTACTCGCCCTGATCTTCAGCGTGGATGAGGACGATCCGCTCACACCGTTTATCGACGAATCGGGCGGGCTGAATCCCAACATGATCTACGCTTCGTACCTGACGGGTTGGAGTTGGCCCATCCTTGATCGGCCGCTGGACGACGACATCGACGGCCTGGCCAACTGGCTGTACGAGATGGTGCCCCCGCCAGCGTATCCATACACCGTCGCCTGGCGGAGCGTGAGAAACCACACGAACCTGGGGCCGCTGGCCATCCAGTTGGATCCGCTCGCGACCGACACCCCCGTCGTCAGCGAGACCCGGCGGGGTGGGATCCAGCAGATCGAGGTCGATTTCAATGAGCCGGTCCAGGTCGTAGGTCCCCTTCAGGCGGTGGACGCCAACACCAACATCGTTTTCCCGGTGACCGCTTGGAGCTTGATCAACGGCAACCAGACGCTGGTCATGAACTGGATTTATCCCGGGACCCCGCAGCCCACGGGTCTGCCCGATCGGGCGTGCTATCGGATCGACCTGGCCGGTTCCATTGTCAGTGCAGGAGGCTGGATCCTTGGCGACGACACGGACTGCCTGGTGAAGGGCCTGGCCGGTAACGTCAACGGTGACAACAACACCGACCTGATCGATGCGGCGTTCGTCAAGAGCAAGAACGGCAGCCCCGTTCTGCCCTTGAACATCCGGTTCGATCTGAACTTGGACGGCAACATCGACCTGATCGACATGGCCTATTGCAAGAGCCTGAACGGCGGTTCAGCAACCTGTCCGTGCCAGTAAGAACCGGGTGAGTCGGGACCGGACGTGTTGTCCCAATCTGACGCCGGGAAGCGTTTGCCTCGCAATCAAGGGGAAAGAACCAGACCTCCGCGAGGCAAGCGCTCTCCCGGCGGTATTCGTGTTCGGTCTTGCCGGGGGCATTGACGCCTGATTCGGCGATTGAGTATACTGAGCCGCATGGCAGCCGCTCTCGTTGATCGACTGGTACTTCAGCAAGGCGACATCACGCAGGTCTCAGTGGACGCGGTTGTCAACGCCGCCAACACGTCGCTGCTGGGCGGGGGAGGCGTTGACGGGGCGATTCACCGGGCTGCCGGGCCCGAGCTGCTGGCCGAATGCCGGACGGTGGGCGGATGCCCGACCGGATCGGCGAGAATCACCAAAGCCTACAATCTCCCCGCGCGATTCATCATCCATGCCGTCGGGCCCGTCTATCGCGACGGCGCCTCCGGCGAGCCCGAGTTGCTGGCGGGGTGCTACCGGACCGCCCTGAGCCTCGCCGTCGAGAACGGATGCAGCTCGATCGCGTTCCCCGCCATCAGTTGCGGGGTCTACGGATACCCCCTGGCCCCGGCAGCTCAGATCGCACTGCGGGAAACGGCCGACTTCCTTCGTGACCACGCTGGGATCAAGCGGGCGGTCTTCGTCCTGTTCGACCAGCGGGCTTACCGCGCGTTCAGTCAGGTTTACCAGGAGCTCATCAGCCGCGATCCGGAGTCCCGCTCGTGAAACTCACGTGGCAACGTCGGCATCTGCATCTGCGCCATCCCTTCAACATCGCCAGGTCCGCCCCCAGTGCCGATACGGCCAAGGAGGTCCTGCTCGCCCGGATCGAACACGACGGGCAGGTGGGGTGGGGAGAAGCGGCGCCTGTTTCCTACTACCACCAGTCGCTGGATTCGGCGGAGAATACGTTGGCCCGGGCCCGCGAGATGCTCGGTAACGATCCGTTCGCACTGGACGCCATCCTCGATCCGATCCGCTCGCGGTTCACCGATCAACCCGCAGCCATCGCTGCGGTGGACGGGGCGCTGCACGATCTGGTCGGTAAGCTGCTCGGCGTGCCGGTGTGGAAGCTCCTGGGGCTGGACCCGTCACGGATGCCGCTGACTTCGCTGACGATCGGCATCGACGACCTCGAAACGATCGCCCAGAAGGTACGCGAGGCGGCGGGCTTCCCGATTCTCAAGATCAAGGTCGGCACGCCCCACGACGATGCGATCCTCTCCATTGTCCGCCGCCAGGCACCGGACAAGGTGCTTCGGGTGGACGCGAACTGCGGCTGGTCGTCGAGCAATGTGCTGGAGCGGTGCCGGCACATGGCAACCTGGGGGGTGGAGCTGATCGAGCAGCCGACGGCTCCGTGCGATCATGAAGCGCTGCCCGCGGTTCGGGCGGCAGGGCTGCCCCCGCTCATTGCGGACGAGAGTTGTATCGGTGTTGAGGACGTGCTGGGCTGCGTGGGCCTGTTCGACGGTATCAACATCAAGATCTGCAAGTGTGGCGGGATCCGACCGGCAATCCGAATGATCCACACCGCGCGGGCCGCGGGCTTGAGCGTGATGTTGGGGTGCATGGTCGAAACGTCTGTTGGGATTGCCGCGGCGGCGCACCTAGCACCGATGGCTGACTACGTGGATCTGGACGGGCATCTCCTGTTGGCGGACGATCCATTCGAGGGGATCGGGGGCGACGGTGGCCGCCTGAGGCTGACCGACAAGCCCGGGCTCGGCATCAGTGAGGGCTGAGCAACTGCGTTCCCACGCCCTTGGCTGATCTCGAATCGACATCGCGTCAAGGTAATGTGGCGCTGGCACCGCCGGAGAGCCTTTCAGAACCGGGAGCCAGCGCATCATCAACGCCCGCCACGCGGACGGTGTTGCGACCCGCCGCCTTCGCGGCGTACAGCGCGTTGTCCGCTTTTTTCAGAAGGTCTTGGGGGCTGTTGGTGGTCTCATCTCGCTGCGCGACACCGACACTGATCGTGACCGCCAACCGCAGATGCGCGTGTCGGAGCGTCTGTGATTCCACGCTCCGCCGGAGCCGCCCCCCTGCCTGCGCCGCCATCTCCACCGTCGATTCGGGACACAGGACGAGGAACTCCTCGCCGCCCAGGCGGCAGACCTTGTCCCCGATGCGGGCGCGTTTCGCCAGCACCTTCGCGGTTTCACGAAGCACCATGTCGCCGACATCATGGCCGTGAGCATCGTTGACCCGCTTGAAGTGGTCCATGTCCAGCACCATACAGGACATAGGCTGCCCGTGGCGGAGGGTGGTCTCCCAATGCTCATTCAGTCGTTGCAGCGCCTCCCGGCGGTTGGCCAGGCCGGTCAGCTCATCGGTGGTGGCTATCTCCACGAGCTTGCTGTTCAAGACGGCCAACTCGGCATTGGCCTTATGGATCTCGCGGTTCTGTCGGGCGAGATCGGCTTCCAGGTCGACGATTCGGCTGGCGGCCTTCAACCTCGCCAGCAGCTCTCCGCGGACAGGGGGCTTGGACATGAAGTCATCGGCCCCGGCTTCGAATGCTTCAACGACCTTGTCGGTGTGGGCGGTCAGAATAATGGCATAAACGAAGCCGATGTATTCAGAATGGCGGATGGTCCGGCACAGCTCCAGGCCGCTCATCAAGGGCATGTCCCAATCGGTGATGACGATCTGGTGACCCTCCGCACGAAGAACGCCAAGTGCCTCCACGCCGTTGGACGCCGAGGACACCTCGTATCCTGCCTGGGTAAGAAAGCCCTCCAGCAGCCTCAGCACCGACGAGTCATCATCGACGATCAGTACGCCCCTGCGCATGGCCCCGTCCTTTCGCGCCACGAGGACCGAGAACCGTCAATCCCGGTTGCCCACTGCCGCCGGTTCCAGGCCGACCATTTCCCTGTCATCCCCGGTTTCGGCCGATCCTGTACCGTCACAATCCGGGCTCCGGGACGCCAACCTCTCGAACTCCTGCTCGCGCCTGAAGAACGCCGCCACCACTTGGGGATCGAAGTGTGACCCGCTGTCCTTGCGAATGATCGCCGCCGCCTTTTCGTGGGGCACGGCCGCCTTGTAGACCCGCTTCGAGGTCAATGCGTCGTACACGTCGGCCACGCCCATGATCCTCGCCGCCAGCGGAATGTCCTCGCCGGCCAATCCGTCCGGGTATCCCGAACCGTCGAACTTCTCGTGGTGGTGGTAGGCGATCTCCATGCCCATCTTGAGGAAGTCCTGCGTACGCCCCTGCTCGATGAGGTCTCGAATGGTATCACCGCCGACAGTCGAGTGCCGCTTCATCAGCTCGAACTCCTCCGCCGTCAGCTTCGCCGGTTTGAGCAGGATCCGATCGGGAACCCCCACCTTCCCGATGTCGTGGAGCGGTGAGGAGCGAACGATCGTATCAATGAAGGCCTTGTCAATGACGGGACTGTGCGTCGGCGTTTCCGCCAGTGCTTCGCTCAGCAGCCGACAGTAGGCCTGCACCCGTTCAAGGTGTTCACCCGTTTCCGGGTCACGATGCTCGGCCAGCTTCGCCAGGGCCAGGATGGTCGCGTCTCTTGCTTCGTTTCGCTCCTGAAGCCGAATCTGGTTGCGAATCGCGATGGCGCCGGCCTCGGCAATCGCCCTTAATCCGGCCACGCTTTCCTCATCGTAGCCCGCGCCGCCGATCCGGCCGGTCACGTTGAGCACGCCGACCGGCCCGCCCGGAGTCACCAGTGAGGACGACGCCAGGGGGACACTGGCGAAGAAATCGCTGTCGTATCGGTCCTCGTGACCTTCGAGTTGTTTCACGTCGTTCACCACGATTCTCTGGGATTCAGCGAAAATGCGACCGGCGATCGGCGCGCCGACCGGAACCCGGGCGGTCGCCTTGATCTCATCGTCGAGACCGATTGCCGCCTTGATGACAAGGTACTCCCCGCTGATGTCCGGCAGCATCAACGATACGCGGGTGCTGTTCAACACCTCAGCGGTTGTGGCAACCACCACCTCTGCCACGTCATCGAGGTTGTCAAGCCCGTTAAGCTCCGAAACGAACTGGTGAAGACGACGAATCGTCGCCGTCCGCTCCGCGACGCGTCGCTCCAGGTCTTCGTTGAGATACCGGAGCTCGTGATTGGCACGGTCCAACTCAGCCGTCAGAATCCGCTCCGATATGGCCAGGCGGTACTGCTCAAGGCAATCCTTGATCGTTCTCACCAGAAGCTCGCGGGGACACGGCTTGTGAAGAAACCGGAAGATGTGGCCTTCGTGCAGGGCCTCGACTACGACCTGCAGATCCGCCTGGCCGGTTAACATGACCGAAACCGTATACGGTGCGACAAGGCTCGCCTGCCGCAGAAACTCGATCCCGCTCATCTCCGGCATGTTGTAGTCGACAAGAAAGGCAGCAAAGGGGCCCTCTTCCTCGAGCGCCGCCAGCCCTTCCCTTCCGCTCGCCGCAGTGGTGATGTCAAAGTCACGACGAAGCTGGCGCCGCAGGCCCTCCAGGACGTTGACTTCATCGTCCACGCACAAAACTTTCTGGCTGATTTCGTTCATCTCTGTGGTTCCATTGCTCTCTCGTACGCACCGTTGGCCAGCTCCCTCCACCGTTCGAGCCGGTGGGCCAGGCCGACGCGCTCCAGATACGCCATGTCCAGTTTCGGCGCGAACAGGCGTTCAGCACCATTCGACTCGGATCGTTCCACATCCGAGACGAGGGCATCGGCGGCGTGCACCGCACTGAGGGCACAAAGACCGTCGTATGCGATCTCGTTCGGGCTGTGATGCAGGGCGACGGCTTCAACCAGTCTCATGGGCAATCCCCACAGCCCCAACAGATAGGCTCCGATCTCGGCATGGGTGACGTTGAGCAGATCCATTTCGGCCTCGCAAATCGGCCTCCGATCGGCCTCAACCGTGCGCAGGACCTCTTCAAACTCATCCACGTGTTGGCAGGCCAGGACCAGCATTCCAACGTCATGCAGCAGACCGGCGGTAAAGGCCTGATCGGGCCGGTCCCCAACCTGTTTCTCCGCCTTGCTGATCAGCCGGGCAACCTCGGCGACCACAAGTGAGTGATACCACAGCGCCTCCATGGAGAAACCGTCAAGGCGTCTCGGCAAGGCAAAGGCCTTGAAAACGTGATCCGTAAGAACCAATCCCTTGATTCGGATGACGCCCAGAAGCGCTACCGTCTGTTCAACACTCGACACCCGGCGCCCGATCCCGAAAAACGAGGAGTTCACGAGCTGCAGGATCTTGGCCGACATCGCCATGTCACGCGATATGATTTCTGCAATGTCCCTGGCATCGGACGTTTCGGATTCCACCGCCCTGGTGATCTCGGCACAGAGCGTGGGCATGCTCGGGAGCTTCTCGCAACTCGCCACCGCCGCCCGTATCCGTTCGTTGCGAACGATGTGTTCCAGCGGACACGCCCGGGCGATTGCCTTCTTCAGCGTTTCCGGGTCCGTGGGCTTGGCCAGGTACTGGTGCGCAACCCTCAACGCCTGGGAGGTGGCGGTTTCACCCCCGCTCCCGGAGAGCACGATCCGGGCCGCGTCCGGATGCTCCTCGATGACCCGCTCCAGGAGTTCGAAGCCGGTCATGCCCGGCATCTGCAGATCGGTGACAATGACATCGAACGACGATGCCGCCATCTTCTCCAGCGCCTCGGAGCCGCCGGACGCAAACTCCATGTCCCATTCGCTCTGCTGCTTGCGGAGCATGCGCCGCAACCCGTCGATAACGTTGGGTTCGTCGTCCACGAAGATAATGCGTTTTCTAGCCATGCTCGGCCACGCCCGGTTCTGAAGTCGTCTTTCCTTCCATTTCCACGGGCAACCGGATCACAAAAGTTGTCCCCTTTCCCAGTTCGGTCTCGAAAGTCAGGGAGCCTCGGTGCTTGCCAACCACGATCTGATGGGCGATGTTCAATCCCTGGCCCGTGCCCCTGCCGACGCCCTTGGTGGTGAAGAACGGATCGAAGACCTTGGCCTGTATGTCTTCCGGGATACCGGTGCCCGTGTCGCCAATCGCGATTTCAACCTGGTCTCCGTCCGCCCGCGTGCTGATCGTGATCGTACCCCGCCGGGCGGTATCGGCGATCGCGTGGGCCGCGTTAATCACCAGGTTCAGGAACACCTGGTTCAACTCACTGGCGTGACACTTCACTGCGGGCAACTCGCCCCAATCGGTTACGATGTCCGCGACGTACTTGTACTCGTTGCGGGCCACCGTCAGCGTGGTCTCCAGGGCATGATTGATATCAACCCTTGCCACTTCCCCGCGATCCACGTGCGAGAAATCCTTCATCGCCCGCACGATGTGCGCCACCCGCTCGACCCCTTCCAAACTCTGCTCAATGGCCCGGGGCGTGTCCTCCAGGATATACTGCAGGTCGTAGTCCTGTTCAGCGGCATCGATAGCCCCGATGGCTTCAGGCGCGTGACCGCCCGATCTGACCAGCTCCGCGAGCTCCCGGTACTTGGCCACTAAGGCGTTCAGATCGGCGAAGGAATCGGACAACGCCCGGAGGTTGTCGCCGACATACTGGATCGGCGTGTTGATCTCATGAGCCACGCCCGCCGCGAGCTGACCTACTGAGGCCAGCTTCTCGTTCTGGAGAACCTTCCTTTGCGCCTCCAGCAGTTCTCTGCTGCGTTCATGGATCACCTTCTCAAGGTTTCTGTGGTACTCTCTCAGTTCCACCTCGCATTGTTGGCGCTCGGTGATGTCTACATCTGCACCTCTGTACCCACGGAGGTTTCCTTCCTCATCGAGTACGGGGACCCCGCTTGTCAAGAGCCAGACCGTTCTGCCGTCCTTGTGCACGTTCCGGTTCATGAATCCGCGGAAAGACTCCTTTCTGGCGATTATTTCAAGCGCCGCCTTCTTTAGCTCTTCCCGGTCTTCAGGATGGAACAGGTCATAAAAATGCTTCTCAAGGACTTCCTCCGGTCTGTAACCCAGAATGCTCTCGACCCCGGGGCTCGCGTAAGCGTATCTTCCGTTGACGTCGACCTCCCAAATCCACTCCAAAGCATTCGCTGCGATATCGCTGAATCTTCTCTCACTCTCCCTTAGCGCCTCCTGCGCCCGCCGGCGCTCTGTGATGTCAACCCAGTTCGCAACGTAGTATTGGAGCACCCCATCGTCTTGTACAGGAGCAGAGGTTATCTCGACCCAGAATCGCTCTCCGCTCTTCTTGTGAAAAAGCTCTTCAAGCCGTGTTGCTCCGTTGTGTACAGCATCCTGGAAATCCGCACTGGTCTTTTCGAGCGTTTCCTCCGTCCACCAGGGGTATGGGGCCTTCGTGCCAATGATCTCCGCAGAAGAGAAGCCGGTCAGCTTCTCCAGCGCGGGATTCATATATCGTACTGAAGTACCCGCGTCGACGACTACCACGGGATTGGGGGCATTATCCAATAACCTGCAATGGAACTCCTGATTCTCCCTCAGCGCCTCCTCGACCTGCCTGCACCTGGCGATTTCCTGTTCCATTCGGCTGTTGGCCTGCACAAGGTGGGCCATGCGCTGGCCCGCGCTCACGCGAGCCACGAGTTCTCGCTCGTCGAAGGGCTGGGAAAGACAGTCGTCGGCGCCGGCCTTGAAGGCTTCGGTAGCGCAATCCATTCCGGAGTGGGCGGTCAGAAGAACAATAACGTATAAGAACCTGGTCTCCGTGTGATTCCGAATGGCGCGACAAAACTCGAGACCGTCCACCTGAGGCATCATCCAATCGGTGATGATTATTAGAGGCGGGTCGTTCTGTACGATATCGAGGGCCTCAGGCCCGTTGCTGGCCGTCAGCACCTCGTACCCTTCCTCGGTCAGATATCGCCGGAGCAGGTCTAGGGATGCCGGATCACCGCCGACGACCAGCACCCTATCGCTTCGATGGTCTGAATCGACGGGCGATACGCCGTGGTCCACTACATCGGTACCTGACTGTTCGTCGATCACCGCTTTCACCTCGAAGACCTCCCCGGAGCGGGAACTCGCTCTCCAAAAGACCGATAACCAACTGACTCCCCGTGGCTTCACCACCACGAGTGCCCCCTCTCTCCTCGTCACATGCAAACGCGAGCTTGATACTCTGGTCAGAAACCTATGGGGTATCTTTCCCCGAGAAGGCCTGCCCGGAGGTTTGCGAAGCGAGTTATCGGCGAATCGGACGAATGCGGTCGAAGCCGCAACCGCCAAAGCCTGCTCGATGATCGAGCGCTACGACGCGCCAGCAAGGACTTGCGGGCTTGAAGCCCGCGCGACCTTCCGCTTGTACCGGCGGGGCTTGCCGGCACGCGGCCACTCAGTGCGGAACCCCTAGCTGGTGCATCCGGCGGTGGATAGCCTCGCGGGCCTGCCGGTATGGTTCCTCGAGGAAGGCCTGGTGGTCCTGGTGGGTATGGTGATGGGTCGTGTGGTCGGGGTTGCGTCTCGGCGCGAGCCGGCGGATGTAGGTCAGGCCGCCTTCGATCAGCGTGAGCATGTACTGGGCGTCCGATGGGCTGAACAGCTCGTATGCGCCGCCCACGGCGATGTAAATCGGCGATGTGTGGGCCATCACGCCACGCTTCCACCAGTCGTGATGGCGAATGACAGTGTAGTCCGGGCCGCCGCAACGGGCGGCCAGCCAGGTATCGCTCTCGATCTTGAGCGAGCCCCGGAGCCGCAGCATCCGGGAGCCGGCCGCCTCGTCCGTCGAGGCGACCACGTGCCCCTGACGCACGATCTGGAGCGTGTGAATCGGCAGGACGGACTCGGCCAGGGCCTCGACTTCGACCACCCCGCCGTTTCCGGGAAGCTCTACCGTGCTGCCGATCGGCCGACCGTCCACGGTGAAGCGGATGATCGGACCACCGGAAATGAAAGTATTGCCCCCCCGAAGCGCCTTGCACCAGTTATCGTAGTTGAAAGCCTCGTCCGGCGGGATATAGCAGTAGGTGCGGTAGATGCCCACTGGAACGTCGGCGGTCATCTTATCGGTCCCCCCCACGAGCGGGAGCCGGTATCCGCAGTTCAGGTAGCGGTAGTACTCTTCATGATTGTACGGCTCTTGCCCCACCATCTCGCCCGCATCCACCCGGCCGGTGGCGATCAGCACCGCCGGTTCGCAGTTGGGTGCGGGCATGTGGGGAATGATTACGGTCCCGCCCTGAGCGTGGCACTCATCGGCCCACGCGGAGAGCGTGGTCTCCAGTGATCCGCCCAGCTCCCCCTCCGCCGGTCCCCCGGTGCACCAGGGCATGACGGGCTTTTTCAGCCCGAGCAGGCTCAGGTGCCCGAGCATGTGCTGGCGGTTTTCCTGGCTGGCGTAGACGATATTCCAGCCGTCGGACGAGACGCTTGGCCGGCCGGTGAACTCCTCGGTGTTGGTGAACAGCCCGCCCCATTGGGACTGCAGCAGGTTTACCACATTGAGATCCTCGGCCTGGCTTTCGAGATGGCCACCTTGCGTGGAGACGAAGTGCACGTGGGTGTCGCCGCTGAAGTAGCGCTCGCGATTCATGCTCACCCAGCGCTTCAGCCGGAGCGCGAGTCCCCGCTGCCCGGGCTCGATCCGGACCCGCTGGCGGAGCGGTTCGTACTCGTACCCGCGGGCCACGTCTACGATGACCTCGCCCCGGGGAAGCCAGCCCTGGCACGACCCGTCGATGTAGGCGTACGTGATCTGACCGAGACGGACGTCCCCACCCACGTCGATGTGCCAGGTGCCCAGGTTGCTGTTGACGTGCGCGTGATGGCCGTGCGGCGCATACGGAACCCCCTGCGGACTGCGGAAGTGGATCCGGCAGGCAATCGGCTTGCCCGTCTCATCATCCAGGACGCTGGTGTGCACCCAGTTCTTTCCGCCCCCGAGCACCTCGATGCGGGCGGTTCGGCCAACGGCGACCTCTCCCTTCCGGCGCAGTTGTCCCCAGTTGGCCCGACCGATCGGCTGGCCGTCTTTCCGGACCGTGATGGTCGCCGAGTCGATGGCGGCGATCTCACAATACGCGGGACTGGAACCGGGGTTTTGAGGCTCACCCCAGCCCTTGAAATCGTCGTTGAGGAACTGCTCGCCGTCAGCGGCCGGCAGCGGGTAAACGTAAGTCGCCTGCCCCCGATCGACGTCTACCTCGAGCGCGAAGGGCGACTGGGCATCGGCCTTGCGGGTGAGCGTGATCTTCACCTCCTGGCTTGCGTCGCGAGTGAACGGATGTTCGTCAACGTGCCCGGTGGTGATACCCGCGACGATGAACGTGGCCCCGCCGGGTATGATCGTCAGTGACTCAATGCGCTTGCGTGGCTGGGGATTGGCCCAGTTCCACAGGTAATAGCCCCGGGGCCAACCCTGCTCGGCTTCCGTCTGACGGCGCCCGGCTTCCGGCCACGGTCCGGCATCGCGATCGAGCCGGCAGTCCTTCTGATCCGGCAGCGAGCAGAACGGGTAGTGCCCCCAACCGAGCGGAAACCAGCCCACCTCGAACCGCTCGCGGATCGGGATCCGATACGCCTTCCCGCCGGCGAGCGTGAAAACGTACTCCGCCACGGTTCGGCCCACCTCTTCGGCGGCACCCTCGCACCCGCTGGTTTCGATCAGGGTGTGGGCGACGATCACGTTGAAAGACTTGCGCCGGATAGGGATCACGATTTGCCTGCCCTGACGGTTGTCAACCTTCGGGCCCACCCCGGCGTAGATGTTCCGCGCCCGAGCGGTCCCGATCTGGAACGGCAACCCATGGAACGATTGCCTGCCCACCGGCGGCTCCCGGTCGTCGAACACCTCGACGCCACAGTTGCACTGTTTGGAGAAGTTGAGCGGCTGGTAGTCCTTCATCATTTCGGCTCCGAGCCGTTGTCCACGCTAAAGACGTCCCGGGCTTCAGCCCGCGCGGCCCCGCGCTTACGAGCATGGCGCCCGGTCGCGCACGGTTATTCAGTTGGACTCTGGACGTCGGGTTGCCGCAATCGGTCTCAGCATCAGGCGGCGCACGTCGATCGACCCGTGGTCGCCCTGGATCATGATCGGCCCGGGCTTGCCCACATCGCGGTCCAACTCGCCGCCCGTGGGGCGGGTCGCTTCGATGTTATCGACCGTTTTAACGCCGTTGAGGATGACGCTGACCTTCTTCCCGACGATCCTGGCGTATACGCTCTGCCACTCGCCGGGCTTTCGGCTCGCGTTTCTCGCCGGGGGGGCCAGGCTGTACAGCGCACCGTTGGACCCCGTGCCCGGGGCTTGGCCGTAATCATCGCAGATCTGAATCTCGTACCGCCCCCGCAGGTACATCCCGCTGTTGCTGCCCTTGGGAATGCGGTACTCGTAGTACAGCTCGAAGTCCTTGAACTTCCGATCACTGACGATGTCCGTGCCGTGCTTCTCGGGACTGGTCGTATTGACCATCACTCCGGCCACAACCTTCCACGACAGGGGCCGATCGTGACCGGGACGCCTGTGCCAGCCGGCCAGGTCTTTGCCGTTGCAAAGATCGATCCACCCCGGCCCCTTGGGGCTGTTCTTCGAATCGAGGTATTTGCGTCCCTTGACTTCGAGCGGCCTGATCATCACGGTCCGGACTTCAATCGCCCCGTGGTCTCCCTGGATCATGATCGGCCCGGGCTCGTCCACCTTATCGTCCAGGTGCCCGCCGGTCGGCCTCGGCACCGCGACGTTCTCGTGGATCCTCACCCCGTTGAGCACGACCGACTCGACCGTGGTCCCCACGATCTTCGTGTACACGCTCTGCCACTCGCCGGGGCGGCGGCTCACGTTGCGGCTCGGGGCGGCCGTCGCCCATATCCCGCCGTTGGTGCCCGGCGACGGCTCCTGGCCGTAGTCCCCTAGAATCTGGATCTCGTACCGCCCCCGCAGATACATCCCGCTGTTGTTGCCCTCGCCAACGCGGTACTCGTAGTAGAGCTCGAAGTCCCTGAAGGTCCAGTCGCTGACGATGTCCGTCCCGGGCTTGCCGTGGCTGGCTTCGTTGACCATCGCGCCGCCCACCACCTTCCAGGACATGGGGCGTTTGTGATCCGGGCGCTTGTGCCAACCGGCCAGATCCTTCCCGTTGAACAGGGCAAACCACCCCTGGCCCTTCGGGCCGTGCTCGGCATCGAGATAACGATGCTGGCCCGCCGCCGGTTTGCCGGGCGATTTTCTATCGGCATCACGAGCCTTGGCCTCCGGCGCAGCCTCACACGTTGCAGCGGCAAAGGCCACAACACCGGTAATGGCGAATCCTTTCAGAATGTAACGAGTCATTGCGGTTCTTCTCCTGATTGTCTCACACCTGCGGTAGCTCGAAACCCTTGCGATACTCCCGGGCCAGGCGCCGGTTGGCCTCGCGGTCCGCAACCTTCAGGTCGCGGTCCTTGAAGCAGAGCTCCTTCTCGTGGTCCCAGAAGATCTGCCGGCCCACCTTGAGCGATACGTTGGCCAGGTGGCAGGCAACGACGGTGTTGTAGTGAAGCTCGATCGAGGCGATCGGCTTCTTGCGGTTCCTGACGCAGTCGATGAAGTTGTTCACGTGGGCGAAGTGCGAGTTCCAGTCCCCGCCCTTCACCTTCTCGTCGAGCCCCTCGATGCGGTTGCCCTTCTTGGGATCCTTCCAGTTGATCGCGTCGGCCTGGACCTTCCAGGACTCTCGATCGATGTGCATGTACCCGTTCGTCCCGTTGAACTCCATCCCGTACCCGCCCGCGTCCCAGGGCCGGCCGCTCGCCTTTCGCATCGCGTAGGTGTGCACCAATCCCTTCGGGGCCCGCCGGTGGGGGCCGAACTCGTAGATCGTCTGCATCGTGTCCGGCGTGTCCCGATCGTCCGTGAGCACCCAGTGCCCGCCGACGGTCGAGACGGAGATCGGATGGGTGACGCCCAGCGTCCACATGATGATGTCCTGGAGGTGAACGTTCCAGTCACCGACCATGCCGGCACCGTAGTCGAAGTACCACCGCCAGGAACTGTGGAACCGGCGCCGGTTGAACCGCCTGACGGGGGCCGGCCCCAGCCACGTATCGTAATCGAGCCCGGCCGGCGTGGGCTCATCCGGCTTGTGCCCGAGGCCGTCCGGCGACTCGTTCCCATACGTGTACGTACGCGTCATGCTGATCGTGCCGAGCTTCCCGTCGCGGACGAAGTTGCGGGCCTCCTGGATGTGGGTTGAGCTTCGCTGGTGGGTCCCGACCTGGCACACGATGTCGTACTTCCTGGCCGCATCGACCATTGCCCGGCCCTCGCGGATGTTGTGGCAGCAGGGCTTCTCGCAATAGACGTCCTTACCCGCCTGGGCCGCCAGGAGCATCGGTGCCGCGTGCCAGTGGTCCGGTGTGCCGATGATCACCACGTCCACGTCCTTCATCTCGATCACCTGGCGGTAGTCCTTCACCCGCCGGGGTGTCTTGTTCATGTCCTTCTCGACGTCCTTGGTGACGACGTCGAGCCGCTTGTCATCTACGTCGCACAGGGCGGCCACGTCGCACACCTTGCTCTTCCTGAAGTTCATGAGCTTGAACTGGCCCATCCCGCCGCAGCCGATCAGAGCGACGACGATCCTGTCGTTCGGGCCGATCTTTCGCCGGGGAGCGGCCGCGACCGCCGGTGTCTTCGATGTCGTCTCACAGCCAGCCAGGCCCACGCCCAGGGCGGCGACGCCGGCTGCGGTCTTGCCACTGGTTCCGAGGAACTGTCGTCGGCTAACAGGAGTGCTCATGTCCACGCCTCCATCCTGAGAGTTCTCTGTCGCTATGGGGCCTCGCGACCCCGGGGTCGCAGCCGCCATCGGAGCGGCTATAACTACACCGAACCGCCGGCCAGAACAAGCCGAACCGCCTGCTGCCCGGCCTCTGCATCACGAGACCGCACCACTACCGAATCGTGCTTCCCCCGGTTGGCCCCTCGGAACCTGATCGGCTCCCCGCGTTCTGCCACAATCCCAGCCGAGCGGAGCAGTCCCCGCGTTCTTGCCAGATGGCGCGAACCAGACCCGCCCAACCAGGTGCCAGGCCAACCGCCGAACCAGATATGCAGGCCGGAAGCAAAGAAGGGCAAAACGAACCCAACGAAGCCCCACACGCGCCTTACCCCTTGCCCACAAAGAGGTTACGTCATCACGCAATCAGCCGCCAGACCGTCGGACCGAGAACGGCGCTACCGGCTATCGGCCAGCCACCCGGCGATGGCCTTGCCGTCGGCCCGCTCGCGGGTCACGCGGACCTCAACGCCGTTCACCTCGCCCGCGCCCTTTACCCACTGCTCGTCGAACTGCTCGCCGGCGTTGTGGAACCAGATCGGCCCGTTTGCGGCGACGGCGGCGACGGCCCGCAGGCCACCGATGCGCCGCATGTTCGGCAAGTTGAGCTGCTTGAGGTACGCATCATCGCTGTCGATGTCGAACCCGTTCATATCGACAACGGTTTGCAGTCCCCTGGCCTTTGTCAGTTCGGCCGGCACGAGGGCCCGGGCTGCCAGGCACATCGGCCCCATCCGGCCAAAGCCCACGAGGTTCACCTGCCGGGTGTCTTGATTGCCTAGCGCTGCCCCCAGAACGGTCAGGATATCGAAGATCGTCTCTGCGGCGTCGGTCCGATTGAACGTGGTGAAGAACTTGGTCGTACCCCTCGGCTTGTCGAGGTTGTCGGGCGGTCTGGTGCTGCCGGTCCCGAACGGCTCAATGCACAGCACCGCCGTCGGGCGCGAAGGCGGTTCGGCGATGAGGTCGCGGACTTGCTCCTTCGCACGGACCCCGTCGGGGTGAACGCAGATCGTAATGACGCTCACCGCCGGCGAACCGGCCGGGGACACGAAACGCTGCTTCTGAACCGGCCGGCGACTACGCTCGTAGAGGCGGTACGAGAACTGCCAACCTGCGGCGGTTATGCCTTCCTCATTGGAGTGCGAATAGGTCGGCGCGTTGCCGGTTGCCGGAAGCACGCTGCAAGTCGCGTGCTTCACGCCGAATCGGACGACCCTGCTCAACTCGTCGAGCCTGGATCGGCTCGTCGGCCGCAGGGCGTCGATCTTCCTGCGGGCAGCAACCTTGGCTTGAGCGACCAACTCTGCGGGCCTCAGAATGTCGGCCGGCAGATTGTCGTCGGTGAATACGAGCAGGTCTTCAGGCTTCTCGACCTTGATGTCGCCTTCGGTGATGGTATCGGCGTCATCGCGGTTCAGGAGCCATTTGGCGAAGAAACGGTACATCGCGTTGCGGCTGGCGAGGTTGTAGTTGTGCGGGGCATCGACGTGGACGTTGGCGACGCGTTCGGCGGCGCCGTACAACTCGTAGATGCCGCGGATCATCGGGTACTCGACCGTCGGCGTGTTCTTCGTCCAGTCGCCGGTGGCGCTGACCAGGAGCAGGGGCTTCGGGGCGAACAAAGCGCCGATCTCCATGTTGTTCGTTTCGATGCGCAGCAGCGGGGCGTTCTCGCAGAGGCAGCCGCCCTGCATGGTGCTGGAGATCATGTTGACCGGAGCAGCGACTTTCACCCGGTCGTCGATGCCAGACAGGATGAAGGTCTGCGTGCCGCCGCCGGAAGCGCCGGTAACGCCGATGCGCTCGGGATCGACGCCCTCAAGCGACTGCAGGAAGTCGAGGACGCGAACGCTGTTCCACGTCTGCATGGCCAGCGAGCTGAGACCCCACAGCGAGCTGCGTGGCGAGTTGAGCTGCTTGTCGCGGTGGTCGATCTGGCGCTTGCTGTCGTTGTAGCCTATCATGTCGTAAGAGAAGACCACCGCCCCGAGCCGGGCCAGCGTAATGCAGCGAGCGGGCACGGAACCCCGCTCATCGTGATTTAAGCGGCCCTTGGGCCAGTGGCCGTGCGGGCATGCCACCGCCGGCACATTCCCCTTGACGCCCCGCGGCCTATAGAGGTTCCCCGTCACGTAGAAGCCCGGCACGCTCTCGAAGTGGACCTTCTCGATCGTGTAGCCGTCGCGGTCCAGCCGGCCGAAGATGCGAGCCTTGAGCGGCGTCCGCTCGGGCTCCGGGTAGAGCCCGGCGGCGAAGCGAACCTGATCGACAAGCCACTCCCGCCGCTGTTTCCATTCGGCCAGCGATGCGTACTTCGTCGGCTTGAACACCGTGTCGGTGTGCGGCACATCGCGCCACCGCACATCGCCCGAAGCCGCTGGTTCACTCGCGTCAGCCTGTTGAATAGCCGTACCCCATACAACCAGTGCCGCCCACGCCAGGCACCGAGTCATCATGCGATCTCCTCAAAAGCTGACCACCGCGTAAGCCAAGCCTCAGGGGTGAGCGGCCCCACCGACTCAGGGTTATACCGGATCAGCCGTGGATGTTGAATACGCGAGGTTGTGTGCGGGGATGGTTCAGGGGACGGTCACTTCACCGCTGCCGGCGGCCACCTGGACGGTCATGGTCGCCGGGCCGCAGGCTAGCGTGACAGTGGCATCGGTGGTCTGGTCGGGCGCGCCGTAGGCGTTGAAGCGTAGTTCGTCGTCGCCGTCGAGGCTAATCGACTGAATCGTCACGCCGGCGGTTCCGGCTGCCCGGCCCGTGCCGAAGGAGACCAGGAAGGGCTCCTTACGCACCGAATCGGTGATCGGGGTATCCGGATCGGATGCGGCGGCGATCCAATACTCATGGTCGGTCGTGTCGAACTTGATGAGGCGCGGATCATCGCCGTGGCTGATCGACTCGTTCTGGGCGAACTCGAGGTCGGCCGCCAGCATCCTCGCCGCCTCGCGGAGCCGGAGCTCCTTCGAGTCGCCTATCATTGGCAGCACCAGCCCGAACGCGATGCTCAGGAGAACCAGGACGATCAACAGCTCAATGAGCGTGAACGCCCGTTTCCAGCCGTCGCGGGGGCGACGTGTATGCCAATAGCCGCGCAGATCGGTAAACAATGAGCCGCCCCTCCTACTCCGGTGCACCGGGCGAACGTAAGGCCGCCGTGCCAACGAGTGACTCGCTCAGCAGCTCGTTGGTCAGGGTCAGGCGCCACGTGGCCATCCGGGCCTGCACCGGCGTGCCATGATCCAGCGTCACGCTGAAATCGGAAATCCCACCCGCCCAGGTGGTGCCGGGGAAGTAGCTGCCCTGCTTGGCCGCTTGAGCGACGGCGGCGAAGTCCGAACCGGCCGCGTAGGCCGTGTCCGCCGCTTCAATCTGTGCCTCGGTCCAGCCGCCGGGAAACTGCGTCTCGTACGACTTCAACTGCGTCGATCCGGACGCCAGCTCGATGAGCTGAAGCTCGCTCAGGTTCACCTGGTTGTTGCGGCGGGTGTCACCGATCCAGAGAACGATGTACGCGTTCCCGCTGGCCAGGACGGCCCGGGCATTGCGGACGGCGTCGTCTAATCGGGCCCGAAGCTGCTCGGTCCGAACCACCATCCGCCTGACCTCCCGGCGGGAAGACGTCCCGTAACTGGCGGCGTAAAGGATCGAGGCAACCCCCAGGGCCAACATCGACGTGATGATCAGCGCGATGAGCAGCTCGACCAGCGTCACCGCCCGTTTGCCTGCTGGAGTTACCCGCCTGCGTTGTACTGTTCGCTTCACTACACGCCTCCTGCACGCCCGGGCGCACAGCCGGTCACGATTGATCGACAAGAATACGCGTCAGCACTACCAGCGGGTTACCGTTGTCGCTGACCGTCACCGTGACCTCCAGGACGTCCGTCGCCGACCCGAAGCCGGACACAGTCACCGACGAAGCGCTGCACGAGACGGATCGACTGAACCGCTGCATTGGTTGCGGGCAGGCGGTCCCCGTCGCATCAGTCAGGCTGCCCGCCGCTTCGGAGAATCCGTGGAAGTCGTTGGGGCTGTCGTACTGGTCCCTGGTGGTCTCACCGGCCTCCGGCCCCAGACTCGCGTCGCTGCCCGAGTCATAGGTCAGCGACAGGACCTCTTCCATCAGCGCCTCTGCCAACAGCGAAGCCCGGGTCCGGCGCATCGCCTCGACCGCCTGCGACTGGCCCGCGACAATGGCGTAGGCGATGGCCGTCACCGCCAGCGGAAAGATCATCAGAGCCAGCATGCACTCGATGAGCGTGAGACCGCGCTCGGCCCGCCGTCGCCGCATATTGCGACCGATAACCGCCATGCGCTGCTCCTCTTGCGAAACCACCTCCTAAGCGTACGATTCGGTTGCCCGGCCAGGCCACTTGAATGCCCGCAAAATGTGCTGACAACCGCCTCGTCTGGGAAGGCCGATAACCCGCGTTGTTGTCGAGGTGATTCACCGCGGAGAATGCAGAGAACTGCGTGACGGGAACGGGGCGAGAGGCGCACGGACAAAAGGATAGAGGGGCGCGGGGACAGAGAGTACGTTGTTTTCGCTTCGGATCAGCCCGCACACTGCGGATCGGCCGGGACGTTCGGGCCGCTGATGCAGCCCCGG